>DASYQZ010000141.1:0-50114 GCA_036004865.1 Vicinamibacterales bacterium | reverse complement strand
ATCAAGAGCCCTTTTTCGTGGTGTCGTGGCTTCGCGTTTTCGTGGTTAGACTCGGATCTTGGACGGCGATCTTCGTCGCGCACTCCTCTTCATCGTTCCCTACTGGCGGCGGCTCGCGCTCGTGCTGGGGCTCAGCGCCCTCAGCACGGCGCTGTCGCTGTATCTGCCGCTTCTCTCACGTGACTTCTTCGACGGCGCGCTGATCGGCCGGAGCCTCACGACGCTGCTCCGCGTCGCGGCGCTCTTCGCCACCGTCACCGTTGCGAGCTTCGTCGTCAACGTCGTCAGCGGCCTGCGCTACACGCGGGTGTCGGCGGACATCCTGTTCGACATGCGGCTCGAGTTGTACCGCCACCTGCAGCGGCTGTCGCCGCGCTTCTACGTCCGCACCAGGCTCGGCGACGTCATGTCGCGTATTAATAATGATGTCGGCGAGATCCAGCGAATCGCCGCCGAAACGGCACTGGCGTGGGTCGGCAACGTTCTGTTCCTGGCCGGCACGACCGTGATGCTGGCGTGGCTCGACCTCCGCTTGTTTCTCGTCACCGCCGCGACGGCGCCGTTCGGCGTCTGGGCGCTGGCGCACTATCGCACCCAGCTCGAGAGCGAGATCGGGACGCTGCGGCAGCGCAGCGCCGACATCGGCAGCTTTCTCATCGAAACGCTGCAGGCGGTGAAGCTCGTCGTGACGTCGAACGCGCAGGAGCGCGAGGTCGCGCGTTTCCGCGATCGCAATAAGGCGTTCGTCGACGCGTTGATGTCGATGCAGCTCCTCACGTACTTGTCGGGCGGCCTCCCGGGGTTGATTCTCTCGGCCGGCACCGGCGCGGTGTTCGTGTACGGCGGGCTGCGGGTAATCAATGGCAGCATCACGGTCGGCACGTTCGTCGCGTTCATGGCCTATCAGATGCGGTTCCTGCCGCCGCTGCAGGCGCTGATGGGGATGTACGCGAATCTCGCGACGGTACGGGTCTCGCTGCGGCGCGTGTCGCAGATCCTCGACGAGCCGGTCGAGATTCAGGAATCGGCGGCGGCTGCGCCGCTGCCGATCGGTCGGGGCGACGTCGAGTTCGACGACGTGACGCTGTCGTTCGATCGCGGCGGTCCGATGGTCAACGTCCTCGAGCATCTCTCCTTCAACGTGCGCGCTGGAGAAGTCCTGGCGATCGTCGGGCCGAGCGGCAGCGGGAAGTCGACGATTGCCGATCTGCTGCTGCGCCTGCTCGATCCCGACAGCGGAGTGGTCCGCATCGACGGTCACGATCTGCGAACCGTGCGGCTCGACGATCTGCGGCAGCGGGTCGCGCTCGTCGATCAGGAGCCGACGATGCTGCACGCGACGATCGCGGAGAACATCCGGTACGCGCGGCCCGGCGCGTCGGACGCCGAGGTGCGGGAGGCGGCGCGGCGGGCGGCCATCGATCGGTTCATCGACGGCCTGCCGCAGAAGTACGACACCGTGGTGGGCGAGCGCGGTATGGCGCTGTCGGCGGGCGAGCGTCAGCGGATCGCCACCGCGCGCGCGTTCCTGACTGACCCGGCGATTCTGATCCTCGACGAGCCGACCGCAGCGCTCGACGCGCTGACCGAGGGTCAGGTCGCGGAGGGGTACGAAGCGGTGATGCGGGGGCGAACCGTCATCGTCATCACGCACCGCACCGAGCTCGCCCGCCGCGCCGACCGCGTTGTGGCGCTGGAAGGGTGTCTCGCTGGAAGGGTGTCTGACACGTCTGACACGTCTGACACTCGCGTGACGGCGTAACGTGTCTGAGGTGTCTGAGGTGTCTGAGGTGTCAGACGGGTCAGACGTGTCAGACACCAACCCGATGGTGCGCGTCGTCCGGGTCGCGATTATCGATAGCGGGGTCCACGCCGGGCATCCGCATGTCGGCGCGGTCGCCGGAGGGGTGGCCTTCGACGACGATGGCCGCCAGCGCGACGACTACGTCGACCGCCTGGGACACGGGACGGCGGTGACCGCAGCGATCAAAGAGAAGGCGCCCGACGCCGAGCTGTATGCGGTCAAAGTGTTCGACCGCACGCTCGGCACGCGCATCGGCAACCTGATCGCCGCGATCGACTGGGCGGCATCCGCCGGGATGCACGTCGCCAACCTCAGCCTCGGGACTTCGAAGACCGAACATGAACTGGCGCTGCGCGCGGTTGTCGATCGCGCGGCCGCTCGCGGACTGCTGATTGTCGCCGCGCGAGACGATGACGGCGTGCGATGGTGGCCCGGCAGCCTGCCGGGCGTCCTGCCAGTGCAGTTGGATTGGACCTGTCCGCGCGGCGAGTATCGCGTCGCCGACGTCGACGGCGTCACGGTCTTTCGGGCATCAGGATTCCCGCGCGAAATCCCCGGCGTCCCACCGGAGCGGAATCTCAACGGCATCAGCTTCGCCGTCGCGAACATGACCGGCTTCGTCGCGCGCGCGCTCACCCACCGCGCCGATCACGACCCGCGCCTGGCGTCATGGCTCGCCGAGCGTGCGCGCGGCATCGACGCGGGCGGCGCGGCGCGCCGGTAGATCACACGCGGCCATCGTCGCGGCGATGAGAATCGTCGCCGCCGCGGCGAACGTCGTCGGATCCGACGGCGCCGCGCCGAACAGGATCGACTGCAGCAGACGCGCGGCGGCGGCCCGACACCCAGCGCCAGCGTCAGCAGCGCGGCGATGGCAAAGCCCGGCTCACGGCCGAGCAGTCGACACGCGTGGCGGAGGTGACAAGTCAGACTCGTGACATTTGTCATTTGTCACGAGTCTGACTCGTCAGACTCGTTACACTTGGGCGTCAATGCGACAGGTTCTCGCCATCGTCGTCGCGGCCGCGCTGAGCGTGACGGTCGCGGGACAGCAGGTCGCGCAGTACTCGACGGCCACCGACCTCGTGGTGCTGCACGTCAACGTCAAGGACAAGCGCGGCGCATACGTCACCGGGCTCCCGAAGCAGGCGTTCTCCGTGTTCGAGGACGGACGGCCGCAGGACGTTCGCTTCTTTTCGAGCGAGGACGCGCCGGTCACCGTCGGGCTGCTGGTCGACAGCAGCGCGAGCATGTACGACGACCGCGATCTGGTGATTGCGGCGGCCGCCGCGTTTGCCGAGGCCGGCAACCCACGCGACGAGCGCTTCGCGCTGACGTTCAACGAGCGTGTGCGCCGCGCGCTGCCGGCGACGAGGCCCTTCACGAGCGACCTCGCGTTCTTCCGCGACGCGCTCGCGCGCGTCATCGTGCCATCCGGACGAACGGCGCTGTTCGACGCCGTGTCGACGGGTCTGGAGTATCTGAATCAAGGGCAGTACGACCGCCGGGATCTCATCGTCCTCAGCGACGGCGGCGACAACGCGAGCCGCACGTCCTTCAACGAAGTGATTGCCAGGACCCAGGCCTCGAACGCGCTCATCTACACCGTCGCCGTGCGGGATCGGGCGACACGCGACGGCAATCCGAAACTGCTCGAGCGTCTGGCGCGGGCAACCGGCGGCGAAGCGTTCGCGCCGAAGAACCCGCGCGACATCACGGCCGTCCTCAGGCATATCGCTCATGACGTGCGGCAGACCTATACGATCGGCTACGTCTCGACGAATACGGCGCGCGACGGGACATTTCGGCACGTGCGCGTCGCCGTCAATGCGCCGGACGCCCGGTCGCTCGTCGTGCGCGCGCGTGATGGCTATCGCGCGGGCGCGTCGTCGGCTGCCGAGCCGTCTCCGGCAAGCATCGCAATCTCCTGCGCGTCGAAGGCGATCGACCTGCGCGTGGAGCGCGTCGCGCCGAGCGTTCCGGTCTATCGGTTCGCGATCGCGAACCGCTCGACGCGCGCGCTGGTCGCCTTTCAGTACGAGACATCCCGCGGCGCCACGCGGACGCTGACCGGCCGGCGCAAAAACGATCGCAACGAGCCGCTCGCGATGGCGGGCGGGCGATACACATTCGAGATTCAGCCCGGCTCGGCGATCGACCGCGCGTCCATCACATCAGTGCTGTGGGACGACGGGACGATCGAAGGCGACGGCGCGCTCGCCGCCGACGAGCGCGTCCTCGACATCGGCAAGGCGGTCCAGATCCGCCGGGTGCTGAAGCTGCTGCACGAGTTTGCCGATCGCACCGGCGATCCCGCCGTCTCCGCGTTCCGCGCGAAGGCGGTCGCGCTGCCGCTGACGGGCGAGGTGCCGTACACCGACGCATCGCGAACTGGCATGCAACAGGTGAAGGACGCGTTGATGAGAGATCTGGACGTGTTCGAGCGCGCGCAGGCGTCGCGCACCGCCGTGACGTTCGCGACGTGGGTCGCCGATACCACCGCCGGCTACGAAGAGTGGCTCGCGCGCATCGTCTCGCGCTGAAGCCGTCTCAGATCGCGGAGAGCGCGGTTCGTTGCTGACCGCCCGCGTCGAAGT
This sequence comes from Vicinamibacterales bacterium, assembly GCA_036004865.1. Taxonomy (GTDB): domain Bacteria; phylum Acidobacteriota; class Vicinamibacteria; order Vicinamibacterales; family CAVVIG01; genus QHWF01. The sequence goes on along the minus strand of DASYQZ010000141.1, from coordinate 45,713 downwards.
TCTCTGGAGACAGCCAGCGTTCGAGGCGCGCCTTGCGCGCCGGCCACTCCGCATCGATCATCGAATACCACGCCGTATCGCGGCTCTTCCCCTTGACCATCATGTGCTGACGGAAGATACCCTCGAACGTGAACCCGAGCCGGAGCGCCGCCGATCGCGAAGCGGCGTTCAGCGCGTTGCACTTCCACTCGTACCGGCGGTAGCCGAGATCGTCGAACACGTAGCGCGCGAGCAGGTACATGGCTTCAGTCGCACCGCGCGTGCGCTGCAACTGCGGCGTGTAGAGGATGCTGCCCACTTCGATGACGCGATGCTCCGGCACGATGCGCATCAGCGCCGCCCGTCCCACGGCGCGCTGCGACGCGCGATCCACGATGGCGTAGTAGAGCGGATCCTGGGAGGCGGCCATCCGGCGCATCGAAGCATCGAAGGCCGCGCGATCGGTGAAGGGACCGTCGAACAAGTACGTCCACAGCGCGTCGTGCTCGGTGCCGCGCGTCGCCTCGTAGATCGCGCCGCTGTGGCGATCGGCATCGAGCGGCACGAGGTCGATCGATCTTCCCTCGAGCGTGACGCGAGACGGGCGCGGGGGAGCGTCGGTGCGCATCGCGAAAAGTATAGCGGCGGCGGGCGAACGTGTTACCCTCGTCCGTCATGCACAACACATGGACGTTCGGCGCCCTTCTCGTCGTTGCACTCGGCGTCAGTGGGCCGGCAGTTCAACGCACAGGCGCGGCTGCCGTGGATGATCCGAAGCCGACGTTCACGAAGGATGTCCTGCCGATTTTCCAGACGTCGTGTCAGTCGTGCCATCGCCCCGGTCAAATGGCGCCGTTCTCGCTGCTCACCTACGAAGACGCGCGGCCGTGGGCGCGATCGATCAAACAGAAGGTCGAGACGCGTTACATGCCGCCGTGGCATCTCGACAAGACCATCGGCGAATACGATCCCGATCCGTCGTTGAGCGACGCGCAAATCGCGACGATCGTGAAATGGGTGGACGGTGGGGCGCCGAAAGGCGATCCGAAGGATGCGCCGCCCGCCGTCCCGTGGCCGGCCGACAACACCTGGCAGTTCGGCGAAGAACCGGATCTCGTCGTCAAGAGCCCGGCGTTCGACGTGCCGGTGTCGGCGGCCGATGCGTACCCGGAACCGGAAGTCGCGTCAGGCATGCCCGAGGACCGCTACGTCAAGTGGATTCAGGTCCTGCCCGCGACGCCGACGGTCACCCATCACGTGCTCGTCTTTTCGGTGGCGGGTCCGCCGTCGAGCGCGAACGCGAACGGCGCGAGCGACACGACGAGCATCTTCGTCCGCGGATTCCCGACGATGCTCACTGAATTCGCGCGCGGCAACGACGGCGACATCTTCAGCGAAAACGAATCAAAGCTGCTGAAGAAGGACGCGACGATCCGCTTCCAGATCCACTACCACCCGAACGGCAAGACGGCGGTGAAGGGCGATCAGGTGAAGGTCGGCATCAAGTTCTTCCCGAAGGGGTACCAGCCGAAGCACGTCGTTCAGACGATGGCGCTGGCGTCGCCGGTGACGCTGGCGATCGCGCCCGGGGATCCGAACTCGCGGAGCGATTCGTATTTCACGCTGCCTCAGCCCTCGCGGCTCGTCAGCTACCAGCCGCACATGCACTATCGCGGCAAGCGGATGGTGCTCGAAGCGATCCTGCCGACCGGGCAGGTGCAGACGCTCACCGACGTGAACCGCTTCGTCTGGACCTGGCAGATCACGTATCCGTACAAGCATCAACCGGCGTTCCCGAAGGGGACCGTCCTGCACTCCATCGCGTACCACGACAACTCGCCGGGGAACAAAGAGAATCCCGATCCCTCCGCATTCGTCGGCTGGGGCGACCGCACGGTCGACGAGATGAACATCGGGTGGCTCGACTTCTACGCGATCACCGACCAGGAATACGCCGACCTGCAGAAGCAGCAGACCCCGCATCCGTAGCTCACGTCGTTCATCCGGCATCCTTCGCCTGCCATCGTGAGCGAAGGATGGCTTGCCATCCGAAGCTCACGCTATTCAACCAGTGCGGTCCACCTTCGCGGCGGGTCTTTGCAGCGCCGCTACGGTGGACCATCCTTCGTCCGCAATCGTGAGCGAAGGATGGAACACGCGCATTCATTTGACAGTCTAATGGAGCGGCCCTATGCTCCATTGGCATGTCTAACAGAAAGCCGGCCAGCGCCGACGTGCTGCAGGGCACGCTCGACCTGATGGTCCTGCAATCGCTCGCCACGCTCGGACCGTTGCACGGCTACGCGCTCGCGGCGCGGCTCGAGCAGGTCTCCGGCGGCCCCCTCCGCCTGAATATGGGCACGCTCTATCCCGGCCTGATGCGCCTGGAGCAGCGCGGCCTCGTGCGCGGCGAGTGGGACGTCACCGACAACAACCGCAAGGCGCGCTTCTACAGGATCACCGCCGCCGGGACGCGACAGCTCGCCGCCGAGAAGGCCGAGTGGGATCGCATGGCGGCCATCATGCACGCGCTGCTCCACGAGCAGGCTTAGCGCGAGGGAGAAATCCAGTGGCGACGATTCGCGAGTGGCTCAATCGTCTCTGGGGCACGCTGCGGCGGACTCGCGCGGATCGCGATCTGGAAGAGGAACTGCGGCTGCACCTGGAGCTGGCCGCCGAGGACGCACGGCGCCGGGGCGACCCGCCCGACCGTGCGGCACGAGCGGCGCGAATCGAGGCCGGCGGCCTCGCGCACGCGATGGACGAACTGCGCGATCAACGCGGTCTGCCGTGGCTCGAGGATCTGGCGCACGATCTGCGCTACGCCTGCCGCATGCTCGCCGGAAATCCCGGCTTCACGATCGTGTCGATCCTCTCGCTGACGATTGGCATCGGCGCCAACTGCGCGGTGTTCAGTTTGGCCGATGCGCTCCTCCTCAGGCCGCTCACGGTGCCGCGTCCCGCCGAGGTGGTGACCGTGGGATCGATAGACCGGCTTTGGGGAACGACGCCCGTGGGCGCAGGCCTGGTGGCCTCGTATCCCGACTACGTCGATCTTCGCGATCGGGCCAGGAGCTTCGATGGATTGGCGGCGTTCACCAACATGACGGTGGCCTTCGGGACGTCCGCGCGATCGGCGCCGTCCCTGGCGGGCTCAGATACGTTGCCGAGACCGCGGTTGGGGATGCTGGTGAGCGGCAATTTCTTTCAGGCCATGCGCGTCGAGCCTCGGTTGGGGCGCGCGTTTCTACCAGAAGAGGGCCAGGTGCCGGGACGCGATGCCGTCGTCGTTCTCGGCCACGACTTCTGGGAACAGGAGTTCGGCGCGGACCCCTCGGTCGTGGGCCGGACCGTTCGGCTCAACGGGATCGAGTTCACCGTCATCGGCGTGTCACCCGCCGGGTTCACCGGGCTGGACCAACACGTCCGATTCGAGTTCTACGCACCGCTCATGATGTGGCCGCGCCTCATCGCCTATTCGAACGTCCACCCGCTCGATGCGCGCGATCTCCGCAGCGTCGTGATCAAAGGACGGCTGAAGCCCGGCGTGACGATCGCGCAGGCGCAAACGGAGCTGTCGGTCATTGCCAGCGACCTGGATCGCGCCTATCCGGTGAAAAGTGTCACGAGCCGGCATCAAAGCCTCACCGTTCGCACCGAGCTCGAGAACCGGATCGCGCAGGCGCCGCCGAACGCGATGCTGATTGCGATGCTCACCACGCTCGCGGGCGCCGTGCTGCTGGTCGCGTGCGTGAACGTCGCGGGCCTGCTGACCAGCCGTGCGCCGGTCCGCGCGCGAGAGATGGCCTTGAGGCTGGCCATTGGAGCCGGACGCCCCCGAGTGATTCGGCAGCTCATGACCGAGAGCGTGCTCATCGCGGTGATCGGCGGCGTGCTCGCGCTTGGCGTCGGGTACGCCGGCGTGGTGCTCTTCAGGCAAATTCGATTCCCGACAGATCTGCCGATCGCGCCTTCCTTCGAGCTCGATCGCCGCGTGCTGATCGTCAGTCTCCTCACCGCGCTGGCGAGCGCCATCGTGTTCGGGCTCGCGCCGGCGTTTCAGGCGACGCGCGCGGAATTGATCGCGGTGATGAAAGCGGCCGACGCCGCCGGTCCCGGCCGGCGGCGGCGGTGGGGCCGCGCGCTGCTGGTCAGCGGGCAGGTCGCGGTCTCGGTGGTGCTGCTGTGCGTGGCCACGTTCATGTATCGAGGCTTTCGAACGCAGGTCGATCGCGGTCCCGGCTACCGCACCGATCGGGTGCTGACGATGACGTTCGAGCCCAGCCTGGTGCGCTACAGCGAGACGCAGTCGCAGCAATTCTTCCAGCAACTCGTCGAGCGTGCCCGCCGAGCGCCCGGCGTCACGTCGGCCGCGCTGGCTTCGTCGGTGCCGATGAACGGGTTCATCCCGCTCACGATTGTCCCCGAAGGCTTTCGGTTCCCGGCTGGCGTGGAGAACGTCACCGTGTCCGGCGCGGCTGTCGACGAGCAGTACTTCGACACGATCGGTCTGGCGATTCTCAAAGGCCGCGCGTTCGGCGCGACCGATTCCGCGATCGCTCCCAAAGTGGCCGTGGTGAACGAGCAGCTCGCGCGGACGTATTGGCCCGGACAGGATCCGCTCGGTAAGCGCTTTCGTTTGAACGACAGCCTGGGACCGTTGGTGCAGATCGTCGGCGTCGCGAAGACCGCCAAATACACGTTTCTCCAGGAGCCGCCGAAAAGTTTCGCGTATCTCCCGTACACGCAGCTTCCGCAGCGGCGAATGGTCTTGCTGGCCGAATCGCAGAGCGATCCGGCGAGCCTCGCCGCTCCGCTGCGCGACGTGGTCCGCGGTCTCGATGCGAACCAGCCGATCGCCAACGTCCGCACGATGGAGGAGATTTATCGGATGCGGACGATCACGATCCTCAATGTCATCATCGGGCTCGTCGCGGCACTGGGAGCGATGGGACTTGGTCTCGCGATCGTCGGACTCTATGGCCTCGTGGCGTACGCCGCCAGCAGGCGGACGAAAGAAATCGGAATTCGCATGGCCATCGGCGCCGATCGCGCGACGGTTCTGCGCATGGTGCTGCGGCAGGGTCTCGCGCTCGCCTCTGCGGGCCTCGTCGTCGGACTCCTGGCAAGCGCGGGCGCAGCCCGCGTCCTCGGCGCGATGTTTCCCGGCGGCTCGACCCGCGAGGGCCGAATCGATGTCGTCGCGTTTCTGCTGGTCGCGTCAACGGTTCTGGCCGTGACGCTCGTCGCGGCCTATGTGCCGGCTCGCCGCGCGTCGCGCGTCAGTCTCACCGAGGCGTTGAGGTACGAGTGAGAAGCGCAGTCACAGGAGCGCCTTTTCGTGGTTTCGTGCTTTCGTGGTTGCATTTACCGTGTGCCGTTGCTGCGCAGCACTCACAGCAACCGCTCCACGATCACGACATCCCGCCACTCGCCGTCGAGCCGTCCGTGTTTCTCGTACGTGCCCACTTCGCGGAAGCCGACGGTTTTGAGCAGCGCCCGGCTCGCCTGGTTGTCGACGAACACGCGCGAGACGAGCTTCCAGAATCCCGCGTCCCGCGCCGCGTCGAACAACGCGGTCATCGCCGTCCGCCCGGCGCCGCGGCCGCGCGCCTCGCGCGCCACATAGACCGAGAACTCCGCGATGCCGCGGTAACAGTCGCGCGGCCGGTACATCGACGTCGACGCGAACGCAATCACGCCTCCAGTGTCTTCCACGACCACGATCGGATGGGATTCCGTGAACCAGGTGCGCACTTCGGCCGCGGATCGGTGCGACGTTTCGAACGTCGCGATTCGGTCGTCGATGCCTTCGTTGTAGATGCGTGCGATGACGTCCGCGTCCGCGGGCGTCGCGGTCCTGACCCGCATGGGACGCTACGGTAGCGTCATTCGGGGAGATTGAGAAGATCGCGCAGCCGCCCGAGATGGTAGCGATCGTGCCAGCACTTCATCAGCATGAGATCGGCGAGCCGCGTGCGCCAGCGGCTCTCGGGCCGGCCGTCGGGCGTTTGCGGCAGCTCGGCGGCGCTGAACAACGAATCTTCTGACAGTGACAGCGCGAGCTCCTGCATGCGCGCCGTCGCCGCATCGAGCTCGCGGAATGCTTCGTCGAGCGACTGCGATCGTCGCCGGCCGACTTCGCGCGCGTTCCACTCGGTCGGACCCACCTTCGGCGTGAATGTAATCAGATAGTCGAATGGCTCGCGCGCCGCGACGGTGTCGATCTGGTGCGTGAATTCCGTGGCCCACGACGCGAGATGCGAGACGACATCCTTCACGCTCCACTCGGTCGTCGCCAATGCGACCGACTTCGATTCCTCGTCGAGCGCCGCGTGCACTTCGGCGAACGCGAGGCGCACGTCTTCGAGCTCCGCCCAGATCACCGGCCGCGTGATTCGGCTCCCGCGCGCCTGCGCCGTCGCGGCCGCGAGATCCGGATCGGGGAGGACCGCGCTCACGAACGCCTGCCACTCGTCGTTCAGCGTGCGCTCGACGTCGAGCTGGTTCATTGCGGGGCCCCCGGCGTCAGCAACGCCTCGCGTACTTTCGCGATGGCACGGCGATAGCCGTGATCGACCGCCGACTCCGTCACGCCGAGCGTCCGCGCGATCGTGCGCGCGGAGACGCCGGTGAGCTTGCCGATGAGAATCTCCAGTTCGTCCGAGGAACACGCGTCCTTTGCGGCGGCCAGACACTGCCGCACTTCGAGATTGCGGTGCCAGCTGCCGGCGGGCGCGGCGACGTCCCCCGCCTGTTCGAGATCGCCGGCGCGATCGCGCTCCTGCAGCCGGCGGAATCCGGCGAGCGTCAGATGACACGTGCGATACAGGAAGCTGAGCACCGGCTTCGCTTCGGGCACGAGCTCGGCGGGAGAGCTCCACGTCCGCCAACGCCGGTAGAAGATCGTCCACACGTCTTGCGCCAAATCCTCGGCGTCAGCCGCCGCCAGGCGCAGCGACAGCCACGCGTGCACCGGCCGCCGGTAGAGGTCGTAGAGCTGCTCGAACGAGGCGTCCGCCGACACCTCGCCCGCGAGGCGCGCCCGGAGAATCGGATGTTCTGACGCCAGCGGGACCGTCATCAACGGCAGTCGACATTTATACAATGCCGGGCGGCGGCGCTTTTCGCCGCTGGATCCCGCGTGGCACGCTGAAACGTCCGACATCGCTCACACATGGAGGGCACATGAGGCGTATGACCGGACTGATCGTCGAACCTGGAGCATCGCGGCCGGATCCGTCCGACCCGATGCCTGGCGCGCCGAAAATGCGAGTCGACGCCGTCAAGATGCTCGCGCCGACATGCTCGCGGTAGCATTTATGAGTGACTAGTCCAGCCTATCCAGCCGCGCGCGCCGTCGCGCCGAGAGTGTGGGAGCACTTCGCCCGGCACGTCGGCGAGGCGCACGCGCGCGGCGAAACGAATCTGGCGTCGGTTCCTGACGTCGACACGATCGAGACGATTATCGAGGCCGCGTTCTGGGCCAGTCTGCGCCGCGAGGAGAACTACGTCCCGAAGATCTCGCTCGCGTTTCTGTCGCCGGAGCAGACGACGCATCCGATCCTGTTCGAGAGAGGATTGTCGCTCCATCCCGGACGGCTGACGAAAGTCGCACCGGCTGTCGAGCGGCCCGGCATCCATCTCGGCGTCTGGCGCGAGCGCGACGAGCTGTGCGTGTGGGGCGCGACCCGCTCGATTCCCACCTTTTGCATGGTCGTCGAAGTCGCGTCACCCGGATTGATCGTCGTGAAACACCATCGCGGCGAAGAGACCGGCAAGTTCGTCAACGTCGCGGTGCTCGAGGCCGACCAGGTGAAGCTCGTCGACGAGCGCGCGTCGAGCCTGCCGGATTGTCCGGAGCTGCTGTCGTCGCTGCTCGGATTCGACTCACCGGGATCGTGGCTCGATTCGGTCAACGTGCTGGTGCAGCTCGCCGTGTCGATGCGCGCACACGGGCGCGGCGGCTCGCTGCTCGTCGTACCCACTGGGAGCGACGCCTGGCGCGACTCGATCGTGCGGCCAGTTCCGTACGCCATCGAGCCGCCGTTCAGTGAGCTGGCGGAGTTGTGGCGGGCCGATCCCGAGGAGAGAGACCGGCGCATCTGGCAGGACCAGATCGAGCACGCCGTCGAGGCGATCGCGGGGCTGACCGCCGTGGACGGCGCGACGATCCTGAGCACCGACTACCAGCTCCTCGCGTTCGGCGCGAAGATCGCGCGGCGGAAAGGATCGCCGCAGGTGGAGCAGGTGACGCTCACCGAACCGATCGAAGGCAACGTGCCGCAGCAGGTCGATCCCTCCGCGCTCGGCGGCACGCGGCACCTCTCCGCCGCACAGTTCGTCCACGATCAACGCGACGCGATCGCGCTGGTCGCGTCGCAGGACGGCCGCTTCACAGTGTTCGCATGGTCGCCGTGCGAGGACTCGGTTCACGCGCATCGGGTCGAGACGCTGCTGCTGTGACGCCGGCGATCAACTCGTAGGATCGCCGGCGCGCCTGGTGATCGTGGGTGATGGTGACGATCATCAGTTCGTCGGCCTGATATTCCTGCATGAGCGCGTCGAGGTCGCGCCGGACGGTGTCGGGCGACCCGAGGATCCAGCGGCGGCGGCGCGTGATCGACGCCGTCGCGGGACCGCCGTCCTCGAAGAAGCGCAGCGCGGTCTCGACCGGGGGAATCGGAATCAACTGACCCTGGCGCATCAGCGTGAACGCCATGCGCGCGCTCGAGGCCAGACGCCTCGCCTCGTCCTCACTTTCCGCGCACAACGCCCACGCGGCGACGATGACGTACGGAGTCGGCTGCGAGGCCGATGGCTGAAACCGATCGCGGTACTCCGCGACGATGTCGGCGCCGGCCGGGCTGATGAAGTCGGCGAACGCGTACGGCAGTCCGGCTCTGGCCGCCCACACGCCGCTCTGCGGCGACGAGCCGAGCAGCCACGGCTGCGGACGCTCGGGGAGCCCGGGCAGCTCCGTGAGCCGCTCGAACCGATGACCGGCAGGCAGTCCGTCACGCACGTATCCGAGGAGCTCGGCGAGCTGTTGCGGAAAATCGTCGGGCGCCGCCAGACGCCGGTCGCGCTGCAGCGCGAACATCGTCAGCGAGTCGGTCCCGGCCGCGCGGCCGACGCCGAGATCGATGCGGCCCGGAAACAGCGCGCTCAGCATGCTGAAGGTCTCCGCGACCTTCAGCGGACTGTAGTGCGGCATCATGACGCCGCCGCTGCCGACGCGCATGCGCGAGGTGACCGCTGCGATCGGACCGATGAGCGCTTCAGGGCTCGCGCACGCGAGCATCGCCGTGCCGTGATGCTCGGCGACCCAGTACCGGTGATAGCCGAGCGTGTCGGCGAGGCGCGCGAGATCGACCGAATGGCGCAGCGCGGCGGCACCGGTCGAGCCGGCGGGGATGGGTGACTGATCAAGCACGCTCACGCGCATGACGGAAGTTTATCCGTCTTCGTCCACCTTCGCGGCGATACGTCGCAGCGCCGCTACGGTGGACACCCTTCGCCTGCGATCGTGAGCGAAGGGTGCGCTACTGCTTGGCGTCAGCGTCCGCCGTGCTCGCACGCCGGGCATCGTCGACGAGCTTCACCGTCTCCTGGACATCACGCTCGTTGGGCAGCTTGGTCTCCGCGATCTGGGCGAGGCGCACCGCCGCATCGAGTTTCGTCGCGTCGCTGACGTAGAGCCGCGCGAGATTGTTCGCCGCGATCGGCTGGCGCGGATCCACGACGAGCGCCTGCTCGTACCACGCGCGCGCCTCGCGATCGCGTCCGGCCGCCTGCAGCAGGATCCCGACCGCCGTGCGCGCCTCCGCCGACTGTGGATCGTGCGCCGCGAGCGAGACGAACGTCGTGCGCGCCCGTTCGAGATCGCCGCGAAGCACATACAGTTGCGCCAGCAGCGCGTGGGCGTCGAAAGAGGACGGCGCGCGGGCGATCGCGCGAGTCAGGTACTGCTCGGCGGTCTCGCCGTCCTGCGCCGAGATCGCCGCCTGCGCCATCAGCAACAGCGCGTCGAGGGAGTCGGGCGCGACGGCGAGGGCGCGCGCGGCGTGCGTCCGCGCGGATGCGACGTTGCCGCCATCGAGATCGAGGGATCCGAGCAGGATTGACGGGTCGGCGGACGTCGTGGCGCCGAGCTCGAGCCGCAGCAACTCGCTGCGCGCCTTGGCCGCCTGCCCGTCGGCAATGAGCGCGCGCGCAAACGTCAACCGCGCGCCCAACGCGGGACCGGCATCCTGCGCGAGCTGGATCGCCTCGGCCGTCTTGCCGGCCGCCAGCTTCGTCCGCGCGAGCTGCAGCGTCGCCTCGGCCGTCGTCCGCTTCAGCCGGAGCACTTCGCGGAACGCGTGCTCGGCCTCGTCGAAGTGACCGCGTTCGAGCTCGATCGTTCCCACGATGTAGTGCGCGGGCGCGACACGCTGATCAAGATCGATGGCGGCGTGCGCCGATTTGAGCGCCTCGTCGAGCTTCCGCTCCTTCGCGAGAAACCGCGCTTTCATCGTCCAGGCTTCGGCCGTCGCGTTCCTCTTCAGGATTCTGTCGATCCGTTGATGCGCCGCGTCGGTCGATCCGGCTTCGTAATCGAGCGCCGCGAGCCGCACTTTGGCTCCGGTGGCCTGCGCATCCTCTCCGCTGACCGGCGTCAGCAGCGCGCGCGCCTCGGCCGATCGGCCCGCGGTCATGTAGAAGTCGGCCAGTGCGAGCGTCGAGCGCAGTTTTTGATTGGGCTGGGCCGCGGCGGCGTGAAGGAACGGCTCGGCCTGCGCGCGCCGATCCGACGACATATAGAAGGAGGCGATCGCGCGGTTCGCCAGCTCGTCGCGCGGATTCGCGGCAACCGCCTTCAGCAGATGCTGCTCGGCTTCCGCCGGCCAGTCGCTGACCAGGAACTGCGCCAGCGCGACGCGCGCGTCCACCGAGCGCGGATGCTCGGCGACGCCCTGGCGGAACGTCGCTTCGGCTGCCGCGCGATCGCCTGCCGCGAGCTTCACGTTCGCGAGACCGATGAACGCCTCCGGCTGCGGATTGGCGGCAATCGCGGTTTGAAACGCGCCGATCGCTTCTTCGGTCCGATTCAACCGGGCCAGCGCACGGCCGGCGAGCACCATGGCGTCCACGTTGCGCGGCTGGTAGTCGAGGGCCTGTTCGGCACGAATGTACGCCTGGTCGTACATCCCGGCGGCGAGCAGCAGGCGGCCGGCGCCGATGTACGCGATCGCGTCCGTTGGATCGAGCTCGATCGCGCTCGAGTACGCGCGATATGCGTCGTCCGCTTTGTTCACCGCCGCGTACGCGGCGCCGAGCTTGCGATGCGCCTCGGCCCACGCCGGATCTTTCTTCACGGCGTTCCGGTACTCGATGACGGCGGCGTCGTATCTGCCCGATGCCGCATACTGATCGCCCCGATCGGCGTACGTGCGCGCGCGCTCGGCGCTGCCGGCGCAGGCCAGCGTGAAGGCCGTGACGGTCGTGATCGCCATCATTCGCAGCGACATGGTGTCAACTCCACAGTTGCGAGAGATACGGAAGCAGATCGCGTGTGAACGCCAGGCCGCGACGTTCGGAGGCCTCGACGCTCTCGGTGACTGGGACGACGATGCGAACGAGCGCGGCGTCGCTTCGTCCGAGGCGGATGCTGTCGTGCAGCAGCCAGAGCTTGCTGATCGCTTCGCCGGCGATGACGCGTCCGTGGACCGCGTACCAGTAGAGGACCACGGCGCGATCGCGGTTCTTGCGGACGACGAGCCGCCGGACTTTGTTTACTCCGGGGGCCCCTGCCCCCCGGAGGTTTACTCCCGAGGCCCCTGCCTCCCGGCTGCTCACATCGAGCGTACGGACGTCGAGCGGCTCCCATCCCGTGCCTGGCAGGCAATGAAGCGGTGAGTGAACGCTGACGCCGGGCCGCTGCGCGCCGTAGAAGGCGATATACACGCCGATTGGCGCGCCGGCGCCGGCCGAATACTCGCGAGTGAGATAGGCGTCGGCACCCAGCTCGTCGACGCTCTTCGCGTCGAGCGGTTTGCCGTCAGTCCCTTTCCAGCCACCGACGGTGTACGAGAGTGCCGAGAGATTCGCGTCGACAATGCGATCGGCGCTGCGTGCGGATCGCCCGACGGCCGCCGTCGCCGCGAGCAGAATCACGATCGCCGTCAGTCGTCCAATGCTCACGCGGCGGCCCTCAGGTGTTGCGCGACGCGGCCTGCGCCAGATCGTCCGAGCATCCGCTGCGCCTGCACGAGAACGGCGGTCGAGACGACAAACGTGACCCAGCCGGTGAACGTGTGCCAGCCGCTCGACGCGATGTGCGAACCCCACGCTTCGCAGGCGAGGCCGGTCGCCGCGATCCGCAGACCGTTCATCGCGATGGCGATCGGAATGGTCAGCAGCACGAGCACCGCGCGACGGAACGCCGAGCGCTCACCCGCCCATGCGAGGACCGCTCCGACGGCTGCCAGCGAGACGAGCGATCGCAGACCGCTGCACGCTTCGGCGACTTCGAGCGTCGTGGAGGGCAGCATGAGCACGTTGCCCTCGCGATAGACCGGAACGCTCGCGAGCGCCAGCGCCGACTCGGCGACGTGGGACGCGACGAACTGCAGCGGAAGCGTGACGCTGTTGACGAGAATCGACGGCAGAGGAATCGCGATGAGCAGGAATGCGAGCGGCGCGGCCATGATGCGTGCGGCTCGCGCGCCGCAGAGGAACCACAGCGCGCCGGCGAGGACGGCGACGAGCGATGCGCGTGTGAGGTACACATCGGCGCCGAGCAGTCCGATGAGATAAACGGCCAATCCGATCGTCAGCACGACGAGGCCGGCGTGCGACGACGTCCGTGAATCGATCGCCGCGGCGAATTGACGGCGACGCTGCCACGCGATCGCGACCGCCACCACCAGCAGGATGAAGCCGTACGACACATCGGGGCTCGAGGTCCATTGACGCGCGAGACCGGCGACAGCGCTGGCGTACAACACGACGAGGGTGCTCATCGCCGCAGCGACGAGAGCCGCCTCCGCCAAAGGCTTCGGCGAGCCTCGACGAATCTCGAAAGAGCGTCGTCGGGCCCTCGTGATGACCGATCGAAGCGACCCGAATCCCACAGACCGAACCCGAATCCCGAATCCCACGAATCCCAAATCCCGGATCAATGACGATCGCGACGCCGAAAGACGCCGAGAAGCCCGAGAAGACCGGTACCGACGAGCGCGATCGTGCCGGGCTCCGGTGTGGCCGACATGTCGCCACTCGACGGCACTCCGCCGCCCGGGCTCGATCCGCCGCCCATCGGCCCACCCGATCCAGGGGAAGGCGCGCCGGCGCCGAGATCCGGAAGCGGCGTGCTGTCTTCGCCGAGTCCACTGCCAGGCGCGTCGGGGGCTGGTGGGTCAGATGGGGCAGATGGGGCAGATGGGGTTGAGGGCGTTGATGGGACCGGCGGCGCTGGTGCTGTCGATCCGCCGTCAGGCGCGGTGGCCGATCCCGAACCGGACGTCGTTCCGCCTCCCGCCGGCGGCGCTGGTGCCGGCGATGGAGCCGGAGCTGGCGCCGGTGCGGGCGACGGTTTGGGTGAAGGCGATGGAGACGGTGACGGCTTCGGCGCCGGGGCAGGAGCTGGTTTGGGCGACGGCGCGATCGAAACGGCGTTCGTCTCCACGCGCGCGCTCTTGGTAACTGGTGTGTCCGCAGCGCCCGCGCCGTGTCCGCCGAACGGGCTCATCGCGTGCCAGAGCCCGCCGAGCGACGCCGACCCGCTCGATGAGGAGGACCAATTGTTGCCCGATCGCGATCCCCGCGATCCCCACGGCGTCCATCGGCTCACGACGTCGCCTCGATGCGGCACGCTGCCCGGCGCTGCGGCCTGAGGCAGAGACGTCACGGACGTTGTGCGTGAAAACGCCTCGACCGGTTTCGACGGCGATACGCCGCCGGGGAGTGGTGCGAGTGATCCGGAGATGCCCGCTGACGTGTCGGCCGCGGGCGCGGCTGGAGATGGTACAAACGCGTCCGGCTCGACTAACGCGTCAGCGTCGGTTGCCGGCGGGAGGTAGAAGTCGGCGGGGGCTTTCTGCCAGAGCTTTGCGCCATAGGCGACGCCGGCGGCGAGTACGAGGACGGCGAAGGCCGAAAGCCAACCTGTGCGGTGTGAGCGTACCACTGGACTTACTCCTTGCGCTGGAGCCTGCAGAGGAGTTGCCAAACGCACGAGGTGATCGCCGACGAGGTGAAAGCGTTGTCACGATTCGAGATAAACGGATTCTCTCGAACGGCATCCGCGGGCGGCGGCGGAAAGGGTTTTCTCCCGAGCGGAACTTCGGGTCACACGCGGTGATAAGATGCCCGCTTCCGTAAGGAGGCAACCATGTCCATTGCCGCGATTCTAGGTGAGCTGGAAGTGGAGAACGCAACGACCCGCCGCGTGCTCGAACGCGTGCCGAACGACAAGCTGTCGTGGAAGCCGCATCCGAAATCGATGTCGCTCGGCGAGCTAGCGCTGCATGTCGCGTCGAGCCCCGGCTACATCGCCGAGAACTGGGCCTGTCAGGACTGCGTCGACTTCGGGGCCGGTGGAGGGAAAACGCCCGAGCCGGCCTCGACGCAGGAAATTCTCGCGGCGCACGAAGCGAGCGTGAACAAGACGAAGAGCGCCCTGGCAAAGATCGGCGACGCGGGGCTGGGTCAGCAGTGGACCGCCACGATGAACGGCGCGACCGTCTTCAACATGCCGAAGGGCGCGCTGGTTCGGGCCATCGTGCTGAACCATACGTACCATCATCGCGGCCAGTTGTCGGTGTACTTGCGGCTGCTCGACGTGCCGGTTCCCTCGATCTACGGACCGAGCGCGGACGAGTCACCGTTCAGGGCGACGACGGCCGCGGTTTGAAACCGGTCATGGCTATAGCTAATGGCTCAGGGCTCAGGGTCGATGGCGCGCTCAATCGATCAGCCATATGCCATCAGCCATTAGCCATTAGCCATGGATAGCGTCATTCCGCTCGCAGCGCGATCGTCGGATCGAGGGCGATTGCGCGGCGGGCCGGCATCCACAGCGCGAGCGCCGCGGTGCACGTCATCGCGGCGCCGACGGCCGCGAACGCCAGCGGATCCCGAGCGCTCGCGCCGTACAAGTACGGCGCCAGCACGCGGCCGATCATGAACGCGATCGCGAGCCCGGCCACGGCGCCGATCGCGATCACCGCCGCCGATCGTCCCAGCACGGTTCGAAACACGTGCGACGGCGTCGCGCCGATGGCGACGCGGATGCCGATCTCTCGCTGCCGCCGCGCGACGGCGTAGCTCAACACCCCGTACAAACCGGTCGCCGCCAGCACGAGCGTCAACACACCCAGGATGCCGATGCCGGCGGCTGCAATTCTTCGCGGGGAGCAGCGGAAGTCGCAATTGCTCGTCGAGAGGCGCGGCGTCATAGATGCCGATGTTTGGATCGAGCTCGAGCAGGACACCCCGGATCGTTTGCAGTGCATCAGCCGCCAGTCCTGGAGACGAGGCACGCGCGATGACGATCGTGGTCGCGTTGTAGGCCTGACCCAGCGAACGGAAGATCGCCGGCGTCGGATTCTCACCAAGCGATGAATATTTGCCGTCTTCTGCGACCGCCGACGATTTCCATCGGATCGCCCGACGGCCCGAGACGGACCCGCGCGCCGATCGCGCTGCGTCCTCGCAGAATCTGCTTCACGAATGTCTGATTGACCACGAGCACGGGAGGCGAGTCGGCGCGGTCGGCATCGGTGAACTCTCGGCCCTGCACGATGGCCGTCTGCATCGCCCTGAAGTAACCAGCCGACGGACGATAGATGATCGCGCGCGGAACCTGCGACGCCGGAGGAAGCGGCTCGCCCTCTACGTAGATCACGTTCGTGGACACATCGATACTGAGCGGAATGGCGTTGGACAGAGCCACGCCGTCGAAACCGGGCAGGCTTCGAAGGCGCTCGAGCAGGCGGCGTTGAAACTCACTGCCGCGCACACGGTCGTAGCCGTGGAAGCGAAGATCGAACGAGACGGTCACCGCACCCTCGGGGTTGTATCCAATCGGGGTCACGGTAATTCGGATGCGAGAAGTTGGAGCCGGTGCCGTTCGCGCCCGAGTTGAGGAAGACGAGCTCCTCGGGATGCGAGACCGGCAGCGGGCGCAGGATCATCGCGTTGAGGAAACCGAAGACGATGGCATTCGCGCCGATGCCGAGCGCGAGCGTCTGAATGGCCGCCGCCGCAAACCCGGGGCTGCGAATCAGCCGGCGCCACGCGAACCGCACGTCCTGCCGCCACGCGTCCATAGGGCCCTCGCGCTCAGAAGCTGAAGAAGAAGAGTAGATCGATTCCCCACGGCTCCAGGCGGCGGAACTGCGAGCGCACGATGGCCGATTGCGCGTCCGAGAAGGTCGCGCGCAGACGAAGGATGCGCGACAGGTAGTACTCGACTCTCGCCTCGTCGTACGGCTCCTGGCCGAACTGACGACTGAAGCGCGCGACGAGTCCGGGCGCAAGTTCCTGACCAATCGTGACGCGCACACCCACGTCGCGGTCGCCGCTCGGCGGCTCGATCTCGAGGATGTCGAGTCCGATCTGGCGCTCGATGGCGGTGACGATCGGCGCGGCGATGAATCCGGCGGCCAGGGCGGCCGCGCGAACCAGCAGATCCTGCTGCTGCAGCGCCGAGAGCTGGTTCGTCTGCGTGTTGAACACGATCAGCGACAGGATGTCCGACTGGTCGAGCGGCGGGTTGCTGGCCAGACGCAGCTCGGGCTCGCGCAGCGGACCGAAGATGCTGACGCGCGTCTCGACCCCGGAGATCAGGCGCCGCACGGTGACGTAGACCTCGGGGTTCAGGTCGCCGCGGAAGTTGATCGAGCTCGCCGGATCCACCTCGAAGCGCCGCCCTTGAAACGCATAGGTGCCGCTGACCGAATCGAATGACCCGGTGACGTAGAGCGGCTGCTGCGGATCCTTGTACAGATACAGATCGCCGGCCACACGCAGATTGATGTCGCCGAGACCGATCGGCGTTCCGGGCGACACCTGGACGTCGGTGCCGGTGAGCCTCAGCGTCTCGGGCACGTGCAGCGCGATGTCGAGGCCGAGGCGCTCCCACGGGTTGAGCGCGGCGACGGCGTCGACCTCGGTCGTGGCCGTCTGCTCGGTGGCGTACGGCTGAAACAACGCGCGGTCCAGGATCTCGTCGACGCGCAGCTCTCCGCTCCGAATCGTGATGTCGCCGTTCACCCGCGGCCTCTCGAAGCGACCGCGGATTTGCAGCGTCGCGTCGACCTCCATGCGCCCGAGCCGATTGCGCAGGACCTCGAAGCGCTGCGCGCGCGCGTCGATCTCGACGTCGCCGACGCGGAGCTCGTGCGTGCCGAGGCCACCGCTCACCTCGAGCACGTGGCTGTTGTTGTCCTCGATGTGCAGCGACTCCACGGTCACGCGATCCTCCGCGAACATCAGCGAGGCGCGGATGTTCTTGTAGCGGGCGCCGGTGTCGGTCACCAGAAACGCGGCATTCGACATCTGAACCGATCCGTCGAAGTGCGGATCGGCGCTGGTGCCGATCGCCGTCACGTTGATGTGAATGCTGCCCGAGACGTTGCGGACGAGATCGGTGACGCCCTCCACCAGTCCCAGATTCACGCCGCTCGACGTGATGGCGACGTTGATCGGTGCGGCGGGCAGATCGGTCTTGAAGAGCGCGAGCGGCACGGTGCCCTTGGCCGCGATCCAGATGCCTGGCGCCTGATCGAGACGCATGTCGATCGTGAACATGCGATTGGTGTAGTCGACCCGTCCGGCGAGCTTCTCGTACGCGACGCGCTCCACGCGGCCGTTCGCGATCGTGACCGTTCCGGTGACGATGGGCGTTTCGCGCGTGCCGCGAATCGTGGCGTCGGCGTCGACGACGCCGCCGTACCGCGTGGGGCGCTCGAAGGCGCCCTGCAGCGTTTCGAGGAAGACGTGATTCGCCGTCACCCGCAGCTCGCCGCCGCCATTCGATCGCCAGGTGCCGGCGACGCCGATCCGCTCGTCGCCGTTGCCGCCCACGAGCTCCAGCGGAGTAACGGCGAATCCGGCGTCATTCCAGGTGACGACCGGAGGCGGTGTTCGTGACGCGAGCCGCCACGGTGACGGTCCGAGCGTGATGGTGAGATCGCCCAGCTCAATCTCGTGCCGATCCGGGCGCAGCACGACATGGCCGGCCACGGCGCCGTTCGCGCCGGCGGCCTCCATCAGCTTGAGGTCGAACGCCAGCCGCTGCGCGTCCATCGTCCCGTCGCTCCGCGCCGTCACGGTGCCCGACGCGTCGCGGATCGACTGGCCGAACACGGTGACAAACGTCCCGTGACCGGTGACGCGCGCGTTCGCCCGCGCGACGTCTCCCGAGGGCACGGTCGCGTCGTACTCGCCCGTGAACGTCAGCGCCGTCACGCCGAAAGCGTCGAGCTGATTGATGGATGCCTCGCCGACCGCGTGGAGCGCCTCCCACGGTCCTGAGATCCGTCCCTTCGTCGCGACGGTTCCCGCGGCGTCCTGATTGGTGAGCGGCTTCAACGCCGCGAGATCGGCGCGCGTGATGTCGTATTGAATGTCGTTGGGACGCTGGCTCGAGCCATCGGTGTCGATGTCGAGCGGGCCGAGCGCGATCGTGCCGGAGGCGCGCCCTTCGATGGCGGGTCCGCTCGCGTTGGCGCGCGCGATCGTCAGCGTCGAATCGCGCAGCGTCGCCTCGAGTTGCGCGCGTTCGATCGGCAATCCGCGGATGGTGGACCGCTCGAGCGTCAGCGTGCCGGCGACGTCGTAATCGGCGATCGTCGTCCGCTGGGCGACCAGCAGATCGCGGACGGTGGCGGTCACATTGCCGGATCCCGTCAGCGAGGACTCGACCCGCGGATCGGCGAACGGAACCGACGGATCGACGCCGGCAATCCGGCCGTTGTACGACGCGCGCAGCGTGCCGCGCTCGATCGTCATCGAGACCTCGGCGCCGGACAGCGTGCCGCGAAACAACTCGGCATGCGTCAGCGTGCCGCCGCCGGTCAGCGCCAGCGTTGTGCGATCGGTGCCGGCGCCGTCCACGTGAAAGCGTCCGGATATCGTGCCGGCGAACCGGGGATCCTGCATCCAGCCGACTTCGAGTCCCCGGCCGAAGCGGTGGAGATTCAAGTCGTCGACGTCGCCTTCGCCGGAGAACCGGAGCGGCGTCTGCGAGGTGTCGATCGATCCGATTGTGCCGGCGCCGATCGTCGCGCCGAGGAACTCCGAGCGCGCGAACGTCGCGCGCCCGATGATGAACGGCTGGCTGAACCGGCCGGTCACGTCGTAATCGAACGTGAGCAGGCTCTCGACGCGCGGGACGGGCACGGTCGCCGGCACGTGGCGCAAATCGATCCGGGTCACCGTGCCTTGGAAGCGAAACGGAAAGGGTTCGTCGATCCCGATCGATCCGTCGGTTGTCTTCAATGGAGCGCCGTAGGCGTGTGCGGTGGCGTTGGCGACGAGCACTTCGGTGGCCGTAATCTGACCGCGCGCATGGACGTTGTCCGCCTCATAGTCCATGTACATCGCGTGGCGGCCGTCGAACGTGTACACGCCGCGCGGGAAGCGTCGTCCGAGCTCGAGCGCGAGGTTGAACGTCACGTGGCCGGAGATGTCCGACGGCCGATCGGGACGGTTCATCCAGCGCGCGAGATTGAGCCGATCGACGTCGACGGCGCCGGAGCCGTGCCATCCCGGCACCGTCGTGTCGAGCGTAAACTTTCCGTCGATCGCACCGCCGGTGCCCGCCAGCCGCAAGTCGGTTTCCAGCTGCGCGCCCGGACCCTTCAGGGACGTTTCGAACGACGCCTCGATCGCGATGTTCTTCAGACCGCGGAGCACACCCGACCATTCCTGAAACGCAAAACGATCCGCTTTCACGTGGAGATCGATGATGGTTGGTTTGGTTTCGGTATGGACGCCGCCGTCGAGCGTGAACGCGGACCGCGGCGTCTGGACGTACAGCTGCTCGAAGAACCACCCGCGTGGGCCGCGGCCGAAGATGCCGGCCAGCTTCGTGACCGTCAAATCCGGCTCGGTGCCGATCCACGAGATCTCGTTGAACGTGAGCTGCCAGCGGACAGGGTAGTACGCAAACTTGATCGAGGCGTTCAACGACGCGAAGTGCGTCGGCAGGTGTGTCGCGCCGAAGTCGAGCGGGTCTCGCAGCCGCACGTCGCCGTCAATCACTTCGATCGACTGGATCTCGATCGGCCGGTTCGGGCCGGTGCGTTCCTGCTCCTGCGATTCGCGTTTGACGACCGCGAAGAGATCCCACCGGCCGTCCGGCTGCTTCGCGCCGACGACACGCGGTCGCGTCAGCCGGAGTCGCCGGATGCGCGTGCCTGCCTCCACGAGCTCACGAATGCTGTAACTCAGCGCGATCTCGTCGATCGCGATCATCGGCTTGCCGTCGCGCGACAGCACCACGTCCCCGAGCTGGATGCCGCGCAGCAGCGATCCCTCGAGCCGGCCGATCGAGAGCGTGGCCGTCAGGTACTGATTGGCCTGCCGAACGATGAGCGCGCGAATGCGGTTCTTCGCCCACGCGGTTTCGATGATGGTCAGGCCGAGGCCGAGCAGCAGGAGGACAACGACGATGAGACCGACGAAGATTTTCCCGAGCGTCGCCGAAATCGAGCGAAGACGTCGAAGCGCAGTCACTTGGACTGATCGTAACCATGGCGAATGGCTAATGGCTAATGGCTAATCGGCCGATCGAACCATCAACCATTTGCCATCAGCCATCAGCCATCAGCCATGAATCAATGGCAGTACTGCCGTACCAGCTCGAGCAGCCGGTCGAAATCGAGGGGCTTTTTGAGGAACGCCTCAGGATGGAGGCCGTTGGCCCGCACTTGGTCCAGCGCCGAGAGCACGATGACCGGGACGCGCGCCAGATGAGGATCGGCCTGCTGCCGCCGGCGGAATTCCCAGCCGTCCATGACAGGCATCATGAGGTCGAGCAGGATCACTTCCGGCGGCTCGCCGTCGCAAAGGTACTGCAGCGCTTCGCGGCCGTTCGAGGCCGTTACGGCCTTGAATCCCTCGAGCGTGAGAAGCTGCGCCATCATTTCGCGCAGATCGGCATCGTCTTCAACGATGAGAACGGGGC
This sequence comes from Vicinamibacterales bacterium, assembly GCA_036004865.1. Taxonomy (GTDB): domain Bacteria; phylum Acidobacteriota; class Vicinamibacteria; order Vicinamibacterales; family CAVVIG01; genus QHWF01. The sequence goes on along the minus strand of DASYQZ010000141.1, from coordinate 24,553 downwards.
AGTGCGCCGTCAAGTCTGTCGAGGATTCCAGCAACGAGTACGCCATCGGCTCTATGGTCAGCGAACCACGGAACGTGTAAGCTCTACCGCACGTGTCAGCTTTATCGGTCCGTCGAACGGCCGATTATAACGACAAGCCGCGCCGATCGAGCGCCGTGCCTCGCCGCAGCGTGGGGCCGACCCGACTCGAGCACATCTCGGTTGCAGTCCTGGCGGCCGCTCTCATTTTCGTCGTGCTCTTCTGGCGCCTCGGGACGCCGACGTTCTGGGATCCCGACGAAGCGCATTACGCCGAGACGACGCGCGAGCTCGTCGCGTCCGGCGACTGGCTGGCGCCCTACTATAACGAGCAGCCCTTCTTCGACAAACCGATCCTGTTCCACCAACTGCAAGGCGCCGCGATGGCCGCGTTCGGACCGACCGAATTCGCCGCGCGGATTGTACCGGCGCTCGCCGCGCTCGCGCTGATTGGCATCACAGTCTGGTTCGGTGCGGTCGTCGTGTCATGGCCCGTGGGACTGACCGCGGGCCTCCTGCTCGCGGCGAGCCCCGGCATCTTCGCGCTGTCGCGCTACGCCATCCTCGACACCACGTTTACCGCATTCTTGTTCACTGGGGTAGTGCTGCTGACGATTGCCGCGTTTCACGATCGTCCGCTGCTGCAGTGGCCGGGCTACGTCGCCATCGCGCTGGCCGTGCTCACCAAAGGGCCGCTCGCGTTCGTGTTGTGCGGGCTGACGCTGGTGCTCGCGTCGATCGCATCCGCCGACGCGCGCCGCCGGCTCTTCGGCCTGCGCTGGCTGCTTGGACTTTGCCTCGTCCTCGTATTGTCCGCGCCGTGGTTTGTCTACATGTTCCTGCGATTCCGGCAGGACTTCGTCGACGGTTACGTGCTCGACGAGAATCTCCGGCTCTACGCGGCGAATCGATTCACGAATCAGCCGCGCATCTGGTTCTATTTCCAGATCCTCGCCGCCGGTCTGCTGCCGTGGACGGGACTCGTCGTCGGCCGGTTGATCGATGACGTGCGCGCCGCGATCAAACGCGAACCGCCCGACACGCTCGAGATTCTGCTGTGGGCGTGGACGGCGGCCGTCGTCGGATTCTTCACCTTCTCGCAGTTCAAGCTCGATCACTACGTGTTTCCAGCGGCGCCGACACTCTGCCTGCTGTGCGCGCGCGCCTGGGCGGATGTGCGCGCGGATCCGCTGGCGCGGCGGCACGCGGGCGCGCGAGCGGGTCTGCACCTGGTCGGCCCGCTACTGGTCGTCATCGGCCTGGGCTGCGGGTACTTCCTGATCGCGCGGCTCGAGCTGCCGCGATCGGCGGTCATCGTGCCGATCGCCATCACCGCGGCGGGCGTGCTGCTGACGATGTTCATCAACGCGCGCGGCCGCGCCGGAGGACGGCCGCCGAAGTATCCGTGGATCGCTTTGAGCGCGCTGCTTGTCACCTACGTCGGCCTCATCGTGTTCGTGCTGCCGGCGCTCGAACAGCGCAAGGTCGTGCCCGACGTCGCGCGATGGGTTGCCGAGCACGCGGGCGATCGCGACCGCATCGCGAGCTACCGCCTGAATCGCTGGACCCCCGCGTTCCGGTTCTACGTCGGCCGCCATGTGAGCTTCATTGACGATCCCCGCGAAGCCGAAGTGTTTTTCGGCTCCCCCCAGCCGTTCTATTGCGTCATGCGCCGCGCCGCATTCCAGGAGTTCGTCGCGCAGGGAATCCCGCTGACGACGGTTTACCAGCGCGATGGGATGTGGGCGACTTCGGGCCGCGTCCTCTGGCGCCGCCGCATCGCTCCGGAACAATTCGTCGTTGTCACCCGCGCGCGGTAAGATTCCCCTCATGTCTCGACTCCCAAGACTTCTCCTGCTCGTCGTGTGCCTCGTGTGCGGGGCGGCCCTCATTTTTGATTCGGCGATCGTCAACGCGCAGCGCGGCCGCGGCGCGGATCAACCGGCCAGCGCCGGTCCGTTCGGCACGCTGCGATGGCGCAGTCTCGGCCCTCCGCGCGGCGGCCGATCGCTCGCCGTGTCCGGCAGCGTCGCGCGGCCGACCGAGTACTACATGGGCGCTACCGGCGGCGGATTGTGGAAGACGACCGACGGCGGCGCGACGTGGCGAGCCGTCACCGACGGTCAGATTCAGAGCTCGTCGGTCGGCGCCGTCGCCGTCTCGCCGTCGAATCCCGACATCGTCTACATCGGCACCGGTGAAGCCGACATCCGCGGCAACATCATCCAGGGCGATGGCGCCTACAAATCGACGGACGCCGGCAAGACGTGGATGCACATCGGTCTGAGAGAAACCGAGAACATCTCGAAGATCCGCGTCCACCCGGCGAATCCGGATCTGGTGTACGTCGCGGCGTTCGGTCATCACGCGGCGCCAAACGCCGAGCGTGGCGTGTTCCGCTCGAAGGACGGCGGCAAGACGTGGGACAAGATCCTGTTCCGCGATGACAAGACCGGCGCCGTCGAATTGATCCTCGATCCGGCCAATCCGCAAATCATGTACGCGGCGTTGTGGCAGGCGTACCGCAACTCGTGGGAGATGTCGAGCGGCGGGCCCGGAAGCGGCCTCTTCAAGTCGACTGACGGCGGCGATCGCTGGACTGAAATCTCGCGCAACCCGGGCCTGCCGAAAGCGATGCTCGGCAAGATCGGGCTATCGGTGTCGGGCGCCGACTCCAGCCGCGTGTACGCGCAGATCGAGGCGGAGGACGGCGGATTCTTTCTGTCGGACGACGCGGGCGCGACGTGGAAGAACGTGACCGACCGGCGGGATTTGCGCCAGCGCGCGTTCTACTACACCCGCGTCTATGCCGACCCGAAGGTGAAAGACACGGTGTACGTCCTCAACGTCAACTTTCACAAGTCGACCGACGCCGGCAAAACATGGACGACGATCCGGCCGCCTCACGGCGACAACCACGACATGTGGATTGCGGCGAACGATTCGAACCGGATGATCGAGGCCAACGACGGCGGCGCCAACGTCTCGGTGAACGGCGGCGAGACGTGGACGGCGCAGCTCATGCCGACCGCGCAGATGTATCACGTGATTACGACGGCGCACGTCCCGTATCACATCTGCGGCGCGCAGCAGGACAACAGCACCGCGTGCGTGTCGAGTCAGCCGCCGCAAGGTGGACCGGGCGGCTCGGGCGGCGGCGCCGGTCAGGTGTTCTATTCGGTCGGCGGCGGCGAGAGCGGATACATCGCGAGCGATCCGCGGAATCCGGACATCTTTTATGCGGGGAGCTACGGCGGGTTCATCACCCGTCACGATCACCGCACCGGCCAGGAGCGCGCGATCAATCCGTACCCGGACAACCCGATGGGCTACGCGTCTGCCGACATCGCCGAGCGCTTCCAATGGACGTTCCCGATCGTTCTGGCGCCGACCAATCCGGGCATCATCTACGTCGGCTCGCAACATCTCTGGAAGTCGGCGAACGAGGGTCAGAGCTGGACGAAAATCAGCCCGGATCTCACGCGTCACGATCCGAAAACGTTGGGTTCGTCAGGCGGTCCGATCACGAAGGACAACACCGGCGTCGAAACCTACGCGACGATCTTCTCGATCGCGCCCTCGCCGAAGGATGCCAACGTCATCTGGACCGGATCGGACGACGGGTTCGTGCAGGTGACGCGTGACGGCGGCACGACGTGGAAGAACGTGACGCCGAAAGACCTGCCCGACTTCGCGCGCATCAGCCTCGTCGAAGCCTCGCCGTTCCGCGCGGGTACCGCGTACGCGGCGGCGAATCGCTATCAGCAGGACGATTTCAGGCCGTACGTCTATCGGACCGACGACTACGGCCAGACGTGGACGAAGATCGTCAACGGCGTCGGCGACCGCGACTTCGCGCGAGCGATCCGCGAGGACATCAAGGTCGCGAAGCTCCTGTATCTCGGCACCGAGCACGGCATCTACGTCTCGTTCGACGACGGGGCGAACTGGCAGTCGCTGCGGCAGAACCTGCCGGACACTCCGGTGCACGACATCGCCCCTGGGACGACGTCAACGACGGCACAGCGCGACCTCGTCATCGCGACGCATGGCCGCGGCTTCTACGTCATGGACAACATTGCGCCGCTCCGGCAGGGCGGTCTCCAGACGACGAGCAACTTCCATCTCTACAAGCCGGAAGACGCGCTGCGCGGCCTCGATCGCAACGTCGCCGTCGATTACTACCTGAAACAACCGGCGCAGAAGGTCACGATGGAATTCCTCGACGCGGAAGGGAAGGTCATTCGAACCTTCACCGGCACGCCGGCGCCAGCCAGTACGCCGCCCGCACCATCCGGCACTCCCCCGCAGCGCCCGGAGGGCGGTGCGGGTGGAAACGAAGAAGACGGCGGTTTCCGGCGTCCGCCAGAACCGCGCCCCTCCGTCGCGGCGGGACTGCAACGCCTGACCTGGGACATGCGATATCCAGGCGCGACCGAGTTCCCCGGCCTGATCATGTGGGCGGCCAACACGCGCGGTCCGCAGGCGCCGCCCGGAACGTATCAGGTGCGCGTGACGGCGGACGGCCAGACCGCGACGCAGTCGTTCGCGATCAAGCGCGAGGCGCGCGTGCTGAACGACGTGACCGATCAGGATCTACGCGAGCAGTTCGACCTCGCGATCAAAGTTCGCGACAAGGCGAGCCAGGCGAACGACGCCGTGCTGCTGATCCGCGGCATCAGGGCGCAGATTACGGATCGCAAAACCAAGGCGGCGGGGAAGCCTGCGGTCGCCAAAGCGCTGGACGAGTTGGAGCAGGCGTTGAGCACCGTCGAGGGTGAGATCTATCAGGTGAAGCTGCAGAGCAGTCAGGATCCGCTCAACTTCCCAATCAAGTTGAACAACAAGATCGCGGCGCTGCAGGGCATCATCGAGAGCGCCGACGTGCGGCCCACGGAGCAGACCTATTCGATGTTTCGCACGCTGTCGAACCGGCTCGACGAGCAGCTCACGAAGCTCGATGCCGGCGTCAAGACGCGAATGCCGCCCGTGAATCAGATCCTGCAGCGCGAGAAGCTCGAGCCGCTGAAGGCGGAGCCGCTCAAGACAGAAACGAAAACGCTCACGTCACAACCGTAAGACCGAGCTCGCGGGGCGCGCGCGGCGGTGGTTCCGGACCGCTCACTGTGCGCGCCTCATCCGCACACCCAGGACGACCTCACGGCCGCCAGCCAAGGATTTCCAGCCCAACGCCCCGACGAGCGCCTCAGCGGCATGTTCTGTGCTGTATCGCAACGTGCTATGTCGAAAGAGCGCTTACGTGTCTGTTGTTTAGCCCTCACAATTGGTGCAATTTGCTTCACATCGGAACAACATGGCCCGACCCATAAATTCGATCTCGCCGTGTCTCGCTGGGCGGCCCGACCGACGACGGCCTCGATTCGTGCGCTGATCCGCAGCCGGCCGGGAGCGGGCTCGCGAGTGGAGCGCTCGCTGCACTGGGAGGGCGTTCGCACGTCGTCGCCGGGCGTCGACCTGCTCGCGGCCGACTTGTCTCTCGAGATCCTGCGAGTCGTCGAGCGCGACCGGGACGTTCTAGGGATTTCGAGCGACGCCCTCGTCCAGAGTTTCGTGGAGCCGGACTCGATGCTGTCGGAAAACATGTTGCTGGGGACGGAAGGGTTGCTGCCGCGCCTCTACGACGGTCGCAGCGCCGGCATCGCGGTGATCGATTCTGGTGTGATGGCGTCGGCCGACGTCAAGCCGACGGTCGCGTACGACTTCACGAGCGGCGTGCCGATCGCGCGCGTCCCAGGCGAGCAACGGGATCCGTACGGTCATGGCACACACGTCGCCGGTTTGATCGCCAGCAAGGGCAAGACGTCGAGCGGCTTGTATCAAGGCGTCGCGCCTGCCGCGCGAGTGATCAGCCTCCGCGCGCTGGATGAACACGGCGCCGGCTACTCCAGCAATGTGATCGCGGCCATCACGTTCGCGACCGCGAACAAGACACGCTTGGGGATCGACGTCATCAACCTTTCGCTCGGCCACCCGATCTACGAACCGGCCGCGACCGATCCGCTCGTGCAGGCCGTCGAACAGGCTGTCGCGGCGGGCATCGTGGTCGTCGCTTCCGCCGGCAACTTCGGCGGCGATCGCGAGACGCACGCTCCGGGCTACGGCGGCATCACGTCGCCGGGCAACGCCCCCGATGCGATCACGGTCGGTGCGCTCGAGACGTACCAGACGGTGGCACACGGGGACGACGTCGTCGCGTGGTACAGCTCGCGCGGACCGACATGGTACGACGGGTTTCAGAAGCCCGACATCGTCGCGCCGGGATCGCACATGGTTTCCGGCGTGCCGGTGTCCAGCACCATCGCGACCGAGTACCCAGGCGGTCTCATCGTCACGAGAGGCACGTGCAACCTGATGAAACTGAGCGGTACCAGCATGGCTGCGGGCGTTGTCAGCGGCGTGGTCGCGCTGATGATCGACGCGAACGACCGCGAGCATCCGGGCACGACGCTGACGCCGAACGCGATCAAGGCGATGCTGCAGTACACGGCGTTCACGATGCCGAACCACGACGTGCTGACCGAGGGCGCAGGCGCATTGAACGCTGCCGGCGCGCTCGCGCTCGTGGCCGCAATCGATCCGAATCAGCCGGTCGGTTCGTGGTGGCTGACCCAGGGTGTCTCGCCATGGACGACGATTGGATCGGAAACGCTCGCGTGGGGCCAACGGGTCGTGTGGGGCGACCGGGTGGTCTGGGGCGACAGCATGTTCACGAACGATCCCGCGTGGGCTCTGCGTGTCGTCTGGGGCGATCGCGTCGTGTGGGGCGATCGCGTGGTCTGGGGCGACAGCACGGTGTGGGACGGCAATCAGCTCACGTGGGGCGAACGGGTCGTGTGGGGCGACAGCCTGCTCGGTCCGGTAGAGGAGAGCACGAGCACGGCGGAGCGCGTCGTGTGGGGCGACTTGCAGCGGCTCAGCCTCGCACCGTCGCTCTCCTGGAGCAACGTGGAGCAGGCCAACGGCGATCTCGTGAGGTAGAAGACGTGGCCATGCCGGCACCGCAGCTCCCGCGCGACGATGCTCGGACGATCTGTCGTGCACAGCCGATTCTCGCCGACAGGGGCGTCACGCTGAGACGCCTTCGCCGGCACGACGCCGCCGCGCTGCTCGCGCACATCGGGCGGGCATCGGTGCAGCGTTATCTCGGAGAAGCTCCTTCGTCTCTCGAGGCGTTTCACCGCTTTATTGCCTGGACGCAGGCCGAGCGCCGCCGCGGCGTTCGCCTGTGCTACGGTATCGTGAGCCGGGGCGAGGCGCGACCCGTCGGCGTGATCGAGCTCTGGGCCATCGAACGCGACTTCTCGACAGCTGAATGGGGATTCGTGCTGGGCGACGCGTACTGGGGCAGCGGCGTCTTTCAGCGGAGCGCCGCATTGCTGGCCGACTTCGCGTTTGATCGCCTCGGAGTGCTTCGCCTCGAGGCGCGGGTCGCGGAGGGGAACGCGCGCGCGAACGGCGCGCTTCGGAAGCTCGGTGCGGCGTGTGAGGGCGTGCTGCGAGGCGGATTCCGCGACGGGGACACGGTGCGGCATCAGCAGATGTGGTCGATTCTCGCCAGCGAATGGCCCGGCATCCGCGCGCGCGAAGCGGCCTCTCGGCGCCAAGAGGCCGCGCGGAGCCAAGAGAGCGGTTGATGCGGAAGGTCGCCGCGATCGCGGTCGTCTTGACGCTGGCCTTGCTGGCGGCGGCCGCGACGTGGCTGAAGCGCCCGACATCGGCCGCGTCACGTCCGGCTCGCGCCGCGCGCACGCTCGTCGCCTCGATTCGTACCGAGCCGCGATCTTTCAATCGGTACGCGGCGCGTGACTCCACGACCGAAGTGATCACGTTCCTCACGCAGTCGGCCCTCGTCCGTGTCGATCGCGTCTCCGGAAGGCTCGGGCCGGAACTCGCCGAGCGATGGGATTTGCTGCCTGATGGCGTCACGTACCGTGTGGTGCTGCGCGAGGGCGTCCGTTTTTCGGACGGGACACCGTTCAGCGCGGACGACGTCGTCTTTTCGTTTCGCGCGATGTATGACGAGCGCGGCGGAAGCGTGCTCGCCGACTCGCTGATGGTTCGTGGACAGCCGCTCACGGTCACTGTGGAGAATCCGCGTACGGTGCTGATCAAACTGCCGTCGCCCTTCGGGCCCGGGCTGCGACTGCTCGACGGCGTCCCGATGTTGCCGCGGCACCGGCTCGAACAGCCGCTCGACACGTCGGGACTGGCGTCCATCTGGGGAGCGGCGACGCCGCCTCGCGAGCTGGTGGGGCTCGGACCGTTTACGCTCCAGCGGTACGACAGCGGCGAGCGGCTCGTCTTCGATCGCAACCCGCAGTACTGGCGGCGTGAGAACGGACAACCGCTGCCCGCGCTCGATCGCGTGGTGCTCGAGATCGTTCCGGATCAGGATGCCGAACTGCTTCGCTTGCAGTCCGGAGAGATCGATTGTACGCAGAGCGAGCTGCGGCCGTCGGACGACGCGGCGCTGAGGCGCGCCGCCGGCGGCGTGCCGATTCGGGTCGTCGATCTCGGCGTGGGCCTCGACGGCGATCTGTTGTGGTTCAACCTGACGGCGGCGAAGGCGCGCGACCCCCGCAGCGGATGGCTTCAGGACGTGCGCTTTCGCCGCGGCGTATCGCTTGCCGTCGATCGCCAGGCGTTCGTCGACACGGTGTATCTGGGATCGGCGGTCGCCGCGACCGGCCTGGTGTCGCCCGGCAACAAAGAATGGTACGTCGACACCGGCGCGATCGCTCACGATCCGGCGGCGGCGCGCGACCTGTTCGCGTCCGTCGGTCTCACCGATCGCCATCGCGACGGCCGGCTCGTGGATGCCCGCCGGGCTCCGGCACGGTTCACGCTCTTGACGCAGAAGGGCAACACGTCGCTCGAGCGCGGTGCGAGCGTCGTCCGCGACGCGCTGGCCGCTGTGGGCGTCGGCGTCGACGTCGTGGCCCTCGAGACGGGCGCGCTGGTGCATCGCCTGATGCGTGGCGACTACGACGCGGCGTACTTTCGTCTGCTGACGACGGACGCCGACCCGGCGCTCAGTCCCGACTTTTGGTTGAGCTCCGGCAGCGCGCACGTGTGGAATCCGGCGCAGGCGAAGCCGTCGACGCCCTGGGAAAGCGCCGTCGATGCGCTGATGGAGGAAGTGGCGACGAGCGGCGATCAGGTGCGGCGGAAGGCGGCGTTCGGCGACGTGCAGCGGATCATGGCGCGCGAGCTGCCGGCGCTGTGCTATGCGTTTCCGCGCCTGCGTTACGCGATGAGCGCGAGGATTCGGTCGGCGACGCCGGCCGCGATGCGCCCGCCGATTCTGTGGAATCCCGCGGCGATCAGGATGGTCGATGTCGGTGAACCCTAGCACGAAGGCGCCTGCGCCCTCGCTGCGCCTCCTGATCTTCGTCGTCACCGTGACGGCAATCGGAGCGGTCGTCCTGGCGCGCGCCTTCGTGCAAGTCCAGTCGGTCCCGCTGAGTGCGTACGCGGTGGTGCTGGCGGTCCTCACCATGGCGGGCAGCCGCTTCACCATCAAGGTGCCTGGCCTGCCGGCGACCGTGTCGGTGTCGGAGGTGTTCGTCTTCGCGTCGGTGCTGCTCTTTGGTCCCGCGCCGGCGACGCTGACGGTCGCCCTCGACGGGTTCTTCATCTCGCTGACACACCAGAATCGCCGCGTGTATCGAACGCTGTTCAACGTCGCCGAGCCCGCCATTTCCACGTGGTCGGCGGGCACCGTGTTCTTTCTGATCGGGCATCTCGCGGAATCGCGCGGCGGCGGGCCGGGGCTGATGCTCGCAACGATCGGGATGGCGCTCGTGTTCTTTCTCCTGAACAGCGGCCTGACCGCCATCGCCGTTGCGCTCGAGAGCGAGTGGTCGGCTTATGACGTTTGGCGCCGCCACGCCATGCCGCTGGCCATCAACTACTACTCGGCGGCTGCGGTCGCGTCGCTGGCGGTCGTCAACGGCCGTGCCATCGATTTTCAGATCGTCGGGCTGGTCGTTCCGCTCCTGGTGTTGTCGTACCTGGCCTACATGGAAGCGTCGCGGCGGATCGACGAGGCGCACCGCCACGTCGAGGAAGTGGAACGGTTGTACACCGAGGCGCGCCGGCGCGACGATGAGCTGCGGCAGGCGCAGAAGCTCGAGGCGATCGGACGGCTGGCCGGCGGCGTTGCGCACGATTTCAACAACCTCTTGATGGCGATCCACGGGTACTGCGATCTGCTGATCGAGGACATGGAACCCGGCGATCCGCGCCGGGACGACGCGGATCAGATTCTCCAGGCCGCCGACCGCGCGACGGCGCTCACTCGGCAGTTGCTGGCGTTCAGCCGGCGTCAGCCGGTGACGCGGCGGGTCTTCGCGCTCGACGAGGTGGTGACCGGCACGGAGAAGATGCTCAGACGGCTCATCGGCGAAGACATCACCGTGACGACCGCGATCGAGCCCAACACGGCCAGGGTCCATGCCGATCAAGGCCAGATCGAACAGGTCCTGATGAATCTCGCGCTCAACGCGCGCGACGCCATGCCGAACGGCGGCGTCATGCGCATCGAGCTGGCCAGTGCCGTCTTCGACGCGCGCTCGCCGCACCGTCCGGCAGCGGCCGCACCCGGCCGCTACGTCCGCTTGTCAGTGATCGACACGGGCTGCGGCATGAGCCCGGAGATCGCGTCGCGAATCTTCGAGCCGTTTTTCACCACGAAGGAGGTCGGTCGCGGCACGGGCCTCGGGCTGTCGACCGTGTATGGGATCGTCGACGAGGCCGGTGGGGCGATTGACGTGGATACCGACGTGGGACGCGGGACGACATTCCACGTCTACCTGCCCGAAACCTCGGCGGCGCCCGACGGCAGCCGCGGCGATCCCGCGCTGACCGCACCCGTGCCGGCGTCGGAGACGGTCCTGCTCGTCGAAGACGAAGCGATCGTGGCGAGGCTCGTCGCCGGCGCGCTGAAGAAAGCCGGCTACACCGTCCTGCAGGCCGCGAACGCGGAGGAGGCGCTCGCCCTGGCTCGCTCCCACACCGCGCCGATCGATCTGCTGCTGACCGACGTCGTCATGCCCGGCATGAACGGCCGGGAGCTGGCCGACGAGGTCGTCCGCCTCCGCCAAGGCACACGCGTGCTGTACATGTCCGGCTACACCGACGATGCGCTGCTGTGCCGCGGCGTGACGACCAACGGTGTACCGTTCATTCAGAAGCCGTTCTCGATGCCGGCGCTCACGTTGAAGATCCGTGAAGTGTTGCGGGCGAAGCCCGCCGCTACTTGGCCAGGTGAAACGGCACGCTCGTCACGACCGTATTTGGCCGAAACAACAGCGCGCCTTTGATGAGCAGGGCGCGTTGGTTGTGCAGCAGATGCTGCCACCAGCGCGCCGGCACGAATTCGGGCAGGATCACCGTCACGTAATCGTCGGTTCGCTCGTTCTCGACCTGTTCGATGTATTCGAGCAGCGGCTCCATCACCGATCGGAACGGTGACTCGAGCACCACGAGCTTCGCCTTCCCGCCCCAGATCTCCCACTCGCGGCGCATCTGATCGGTCGCGATCTGATCCACATCGACGTACACCGCGCGCACGTCGTCGGAGAGCGTCTCGGCGTAGCGCAGGGCTTCGACGACGGCGCGCTGCAGGCCGCCGACCGGCATCAGCACCGTGTTGTGCACCCGCCGCTGCGGTACGTAGTTGCGCAGCGTGAGCTGGGACGCGACGTGGTCGTAGTGGCGGCGCGTCGCCTTGAACACCGTGATGATGATTGGGATGAGCAGCAGAACGATCCACGCGCCTTCGAGCGTCTTCGTGATCGCGACGACGATCAGCACGATGCCGGTGACCAGCGCGCCGAAGCCGTTGATGAACGCGCTGGTCTTCCAGCCTGGCGTCCGCTTCTTCCGCCAGTGGAGGACCATTCCGGTCTGCGAGAGCGTGAAGGAGACGAAGACGCCAATCATGTAGAGCGGCAGCAGCGCGTGCGTGTCGCCTCTGAACGCGATGATGAGGAGCGCGGCGAATGCCGACAGGACGAGGATGCCGTTCGAGAAGGCAAGGCGATCCCCCTGGTTCATGAACTGGCGGGGCAGAAACCGATCGCGCGACACGATCGACGCCAGCCTTGGGAAGTCGGCGTACGCCGTGTTCGCGGCGAGCACGAGGATGAGCGTCGTCGCGGCCTGCACCAGGTAGTAAACGATGTTCTTCCCGAAAATCGCGCGCCCGAGCTGCGACACACCCGATTCTGTGTCGGTCGGCATCACCTGATAGGCATGCGCCAGAAACGTGATGCCGAGGAACATCGCAATCGCCAGCACCGCCATCGTCACCAGCGTGGCGGCGGCGTTCTTCGACTCCGGCGGTTCGAATGCGGGCACGCCGTCCGACACCGCTTCGACGCCGGTCATCGCCGTGCAGCCGTTTGCAAACGCCGTCAACAGCAGGAGCGTCGTCAGTGGCTTCGTGCCTGCGTTTTCAGGCATCGGCGCCGCGACGGGCGTGACGTGGCCGGTGGCATAGGCGCACAAGCCGATCGCGATCAGCACGAAAAGACTGACGACGAAAAAGTACGTCGGGATGGCGAAAATCCGGCCCGATTCGCGGATGCCGCGCAGGTTGCCGACGGTCAGCAGCGTCAGAAAGAGCAGGCACAACTCGACGCGATACTCGTCGAGCGACGGAAAGGCGGAGGTCATCGCGAGCACGCCCGCCGAAATGCTCACCGAGACGGTGAGCGTGTAGTCGACGAGCAGCGAGGCGGCCGCGGTCAGACCCGCGTTCTCGCCGATGTTCTCCTTGGAGACGCGATACGCACCGCCGCCGCTCGGATATGCATAGATGGTCTGCCGGTACGAGAACGCGACAACCGCGAGCAGCGCGGTGATGACGACACCGATCGGAATCGCATAGCGGAGCGCCGCGGTGCCGGCGACGATCAACGTCGCGACGATGAAATCGGTCGCGTACGCGACCGACGACAGCGCGTCGGACGAGAGCACGGCGAGGCCGGTGACGCGCGACAACCGTTCGTGATGGGCGAGATGCGACGGGATCGGTTTGCCGACGAGAAGACGTTTGAGCGTCGGAAACGAGGACTCTTCCGGCACGCGCGCAGGGCTCACGAGGAAGACAGTATAATCGCGAGCCCGCTATGCGCGTCGCGCGCCGATATCTCATCAGCGGTCGCGTGCAGGGCGTCGGCTTCCGGTTCTTCACCGAAGACGCGGCCCGACGCGAGGGCGTGCACGGCTGGGTGCGCAACCTTCCCGACGGACGCGTCGAGGTGGCCGCCGACGGCGAGGCTGAATCGATCGAGCGGTTCGAACAGGGGATTCGCCGCGGGCCGCGTGGCGCGCGCGTCGACGCGTTCGAGGTCTTCGACGACATCCCGGGCGATCACGGCTCGGGATTCAGCGTGAGGTGAGGGCGAGACCGAGCGGGGGCGGGGCCCCGCCAGTATAAAAAGAAAATGACGGATAGCCTCAAAGAGAAGATCCGCCACGTTCCTGACTTTCCGAAAGCGGGGATTCTGTTCTACGACATCACGACCCTGCTGCAGGATCCCGCCGGGTTCCGCGCCGCCATCGACAGCCTCGCGCTGCCGTTCAAAGATCAAGGCATCGAGATCGTCGTCGGCATCGAGAGCCGTGGGTTCATTTTCGGGTCTGTGGTGGCCGATCGGATCGGCGCCGGATTCTCACCGGTGCGAAAGCCTGGCAAGCTGCCGTCGCACACGGTCCGTTGCACATACGATCTCGAATACGGCACCGACTGCCTCGAAATGCACGACGATGCGGTCCGGAAAGGACAGCGCGTGTTGATCGTCGACGATCTTCTCGCGACCGGCGGAACGGCGCGCGCGACGACCGATCTCGTGAAGAAGCTCGGCGGAGAGGTGCACGCGCTGGCGTTTCTCATCGAGCTCGTGGCGCTCAACGGGCGTGCGAAGCTCGCGGCCGAACACGTTCACAGCGTGTTGAAGTATTGATTGCCGTCGCCATCCTGATCGTCGCGGCCGTCCTCCACTGGGCCGCGAAGCAGATCGTCGCCGAGATGAAAGCGGCGCGGCAGGAAGTTGCGCACACACGCGCCGCGGCGCTGATGCAACTGTTCGCGCCGGGGCTCGCGGCTGGCGCGCACGATCCGCGCGCCATGCTCGTGTGGCATCCGCTCGCGAAGATGGCGCGGCAGCTCTGGCCCTCCGAGTTCGCGTCGCTCGATCGCACGGCCGGCCGCACGTTTCCATTCACGAAGGAACAGGTGCAGGCGGCGCACGCGGAATGGACCGCCGACTGGCTGGCGTGGGAGCGCACGCACGACGCGGCGTACAAGTTGAAGGTCGCGGAGATCGAGCACGAGATCGGGGAAGGCAGCGTCATTTCGGCGCCGCCACACGTGCGCGCGCGCCTCGATGCGACCGCAAGCTGGACTTGTATCAGCGCCGCTATCAGGAGTACGTCCGCGTCTCGAAGTCGTGATCGATCCTGGCAATGTGTCTCTCGACGGGACATCTCCCGGTAACTAACACACCAGGAGCGCCTTCTTCGCCAGTCGTCAGGTGCGCGTGTTCCGTTTGCTTCCGATCCCGTCCATCCCCAACGACACATTCCTGCGAGTTTCCTCTCATCTATCTCACGTCTCCTCTGTGAGTTAACCCCACTGCTGCGCCGTACCTCAGCTGTTGGCGCGTCACTTGCCAATCAGGCGCCCAAGTCGTTGTCTTTACGTTGATGTCATATTGAGCAGCGTCCCCAGCCATATGCCCAAACTTCGCGTCCGTACGCTCATTGTCGTCGCCATCCTTGCCTCGTCGGTTCTGGGCGTGCGCAGCGCGCCGCGGCGCGCGCATCTCTCTGGCGATCTTCAGACGTATGTTGCCAAGCACAACAAGGCGCGCGTTCGCGTCATCGTGCGCGGCACGGCGACCGACCTCGAGGCGATCGCCGCGCGGCGTGGACTCCACATCGTGCGGAGGCTGCCGGGCGCCGTCGTCGTTTTGGCGAACAGCGTTGAAATGAATGAGTTGTCCGACGAGGGCGGCGTCGACAACCTCTCCGGCGACCTCCGCGTAGGGACATCGATGTCGGTTTCGGATCAGTCGACCGCCGCGGACCAGGCGCGCGACGGCACGCCGGGACTGCTGGGTGTCGGCGCGCTTCCCGCGGTCACCGGACAAGGGATCGGCGTCGCAATCCTCGATTCCGGGATCACCCCGCATACCGCGTTGGCGAATCGCGTCGTCGCGAACGTCAGCTTCGTCCCCGGCGATCCGAGCGTGACCGACGGATTTGGCCATGGGACACACGTGGCGGGCATCATCGGTGGAAACGGCGCAGCGGCCGCAGGCGTCACCTCGCTGTACACCGGAGGCATCGCCCCTGGCGCCGCGCTCGTCAACGTGCGGGTGCTCGGCAACGACGGCAGCGGCTACGTCAGCAACGTGATTGCGGGCATCGAGTGGGTCATCGCTCACAAGCTGGACTACAACATCCGCGTCATCAACATATCGCTCGGCCATCCCGTGACGGACAAGTGCATCAACGATCCACTCTGCCAGGAGATCGCCAAGGCCGTAAATGCCGGAATCGTTGTCGTGGCGGCGGCGGGCAACTACGGCAAGTCGGCAGCCGGTAATACGGTTCTCGGCGGCATCGCGTCACCTGCGAATTCGCCGTACGCCGTCACGGTAGGTGCATTGAATACGTGGAGCACGGCGGGGCGAGGCGACGACACGGTCGCGACGTTCAGCTCGCGCGGGCCGACGCCGTACGACGTCGCCATCAAGCCAGACGTCGCCGCCCCGGGCGTGAAGATCATTTCGCTTCAAGCGGACCAGTCGCTGCTGCCGACGCGGTATCCGCAGGTTCACACGGCCGGATCCGGGAACAACGCTTACATGTTTCTCAGCGGCACCAGCATGGCGGCGCCGATCGTGACTGGCGGCGTCGCGCTGTTGCTGCAAGGGGCGCCGAGCCTCACTCCCGCCCAGGTGAAGCTGGCATTGCAGACGGGCGCCACTTACATGGCGGCTGACGGCCTGGTCGGCGCCGGCGCCGGCAGCGTGAACTTCTGGGCGTCGCGGCAGAGCGCGGAGAACGGCCTGGGCGGGCCGCTATTGGATACGCTCGTCGGCGGACTGGTCACGACACCGAGTGGCGCGGCGTTCTGGGACGAGGGCACGCTGGGCACTCGGTTGTACAGCGACCTCGGTGTTCGACTGCTGTCGTCACTCGACGCGTCGTCGGTCTGGCAAAGCCCGTCGCTCCTGCGTTCCGGCGATCTCAACCTGCTCGGCCTGACGAATCCGATCGCGGCGATCAACCCGAAAGGCCTGCAGTACGGTGCGCTCGCGGCATACACCGCCGATGAAACCATCATGTGGGGCACGTCGATCCTGGATGTGAACGGGACAGCGATCCTGTGGGGCACGTCGGGCGACGAGACCATCATGTGGGGCACGTCGGGCGACGAGACGATCATGTGGGGCACGGTGGCGACGTCTCCCGACGCGCGATGACATTCGCGAGCGGCAACCGCGCGCGCGCCCGATCGCCGCGGGCACTGTGCCTGTACCTTTGGGTTGTCTTTTCCGCCGGAGCGCTGGCGGTGATTGCATCGGCGCTGACGGCGGTTCGCACGCCGCATCCCCTGTGGTGGCTCGCACTCGCGGGCCTGGCGATGGTGACGGGCTCGTTCAGGGTGAATTTTGCGTCGGTGTCCGCCGACATCGCCATCGACGACACGTTTTTCATCACGACGGCGATCCTCTTCGGACCGGGACCTGGCACGCTCGCCATCGCCGCGGGCGGCTTGATCCTGTCGACGCGACGTCGAAAACCGGTCCGGCAGATTGCGTTCAATGCAGCGTCGCTGGCCGCGTCGATGTGGATCGCCGCGCAGACGTTTTTTGCGATTGCCGGCGTCCCGCCGCTGATTGAGGCGATCCCGCACGTGAGCGGCCTCGTCGTGCCGCTCCTGGCTCTCACGGTCGTGTACTTCCTGCTCAACTCGGGCCTCACGGCTGTCGCCGTCGGCCTCGACACGGGTCAGTCGCCGTTCGAGATTTGGCGGGACCATTTCCAGTGGGTGTCGATCAGCTACCTCGCGGCCGCATCGGTCGCCTTCTGCTTGATCCTCCTGGTGCAGCAGGCGAGCTTCATGGCGATGGTGGTCATCCTGCCGTTGTTCGTCGTGTTCCACCTCACGATTCGATCGTCGTTCGGCCGCGTCGAAGATGCGCGACGGCATCTCATCGACATGGACCGTCTGTATGTCTCGACTGTCGAGACGCTGGCGATGGCGATCGACGCCAAAGACGACGTGACGCACAGTCACGTGCGTCGCGTGCAGGCGTACGCGACAGGTCTCGCGCGCGCGCTCGGGATCAGCGACGAGAAGACGCTCAAGGCGATCGAAGCGGCGGCGCTGCTGCACGACACCGGCAAGCTGGCGGTGCCCGAGCACATTCTCAACAAGCCCGGCAAGCTGACCGACGCCGAGTTCGACAAGATGAAGCGCCACGTCGACGTCGGCGCCGACATTCTGTCGCTCGTGAACTTTCCGTATCCGGTCGAGCCGATCGTCCGTTGCCATCACGAGAACTGGGACGGCAGCGGGTACCCGCGCGGCGTGCGCGGCGACGCGATTCCAATCGGCGCGCGCATCCTGTCGGTCGTGGATTGCTTCGACGCGCTGACCTCGGACCGGCCGTATCGCGCGCGCATGACCGACGAAGCGGCGCTCGATATTCTGCGCGAGCGCGGCGGCCGCATGTACGACCCGCGTGTTGTCGAAACATTCATCCGGGTCTACCGCAGCATTCCGATCGCCGCGATCGAGACGACCGAGCAGCGCGAAGTGATGCAGCGCATCACACAGTCGCGAAATCAGGTCGACGCGGCGGAGCCGCCGCAGGACGTCGCCGACTCCGCGCCGAGCAGCCTGTTTGCCTTCGTCAGCCTGTCTCGCGTGGTCGCGGGCCAGGGTGGACTCGAGGACGTGCTGACGCTGTCGTCGAAACTGATCAGCGAGGTGATCCCCGGCGTGAGCGGCGCGTGGTACCTCCCCGACGCCGGAAGCGATCGGCTCGTGGCGGCCGACGCATTCGGGCCTGCGGCGGCGGCGCTGCGCGGCGCGTCGATGGACGTCGGCGATCGGCTGACCGGCTGGGTCGCGGCGAGCCGCCAGCCGATCGTGAATTCCGATGCGGCACTCGACCTGGGTGTACGCGCGCATGCCGTGACCGCGCCGCTACGCGGCTGCATGAGCATCCCGCTGACGGTCGGGACATCGTTGGTCGCGGTGCTGAGTCTGTACGCCGAAGAGCACGACGCGTTCACCGGCGATCAACGCCGCCTCGTGCAGATGGTGGCGCCGCATCTCGCAGCCGCGATCCAAACCGCGCGGCATGCCGGTGACGCGAGCGCGAACGTGCCCGTCGAACGGGCCGCGGTTGTCGGGGGACGCGAGCTTCGTCTGGTGTCCACTCGCTGAGATGGCCGATGAGTAATGTCGAGTCCTCCCGGAAGATGCGCAGCCTGACGCTCTCGGCGTTTGTGCTGAACGGCATTGTCGCCGCCGGATTCGTCGTGATGATGGCGTTTGGGGACGGCCAGATGACGCCGGTCGACGGCTTCGGCCTCGCGGCATCGCTGCTCGGGTTTTTCAGCGCGCTCGGTTCGATTCTCCTCGCGACGCCGGAGCCGCGACCCGTCGTGGTCCACGCAACTCCGCTGCCCGAGCGCCGCCGGTTCGATCGCCGCGTCATCGATCTCGGCAATCCAGCCGGCATCGAGCGGCGCAGCGGCCACGATCGTCGTATCACCGAACTGGCGCTCCGAGCCATCCTCGCTCCTCGTCAGGCCCTTTCCGACTGCCAGATTCACTCGTAGTCGTCACGGCGAATCCGTTGCGGCACCGCCACTCGTGCATGCGCCTCGATGCGATCGAACGCGAGACACTCGAGGTGTATCAGCGGCGATACGAGCGGTACATCCAGGTTGCGCGTGGCTGCAGAATCTCGCCAGCGGTGCTCGAAGCGCCCAGTCTCCGATGTCCCGAGACGACACAGAGGTGTCGCAGAATACGATCGCTTCTAAGCCTCACCGCTACATGAAGTTCAGTAGAGTCACCAGTCGCTGGTGCTCTAAAACAGCACGTCAGTAGCCGCGGAAATTCTCCTCATCGACTGAACAAAACAACGGAACCGGTTCCTTTCCAGCATTTAGCAGCCGTTTGCCGCGCTGGCTTTGGAATTGCTCGGCTTGCGGCATCACCCTGCGCCAATTTTGCGCGACGCGATCGTAATCGGCGCCGTTCGGCTTTCGAGGCTGATCATTCTATGAAACGACTGCATCGACGAATCTCGTTCGGACTCGCGATCATCATTGCGATCTTTGCCGGCAGCGGCGTGCCGATGCGAGCGGGTGCTCGCGGCCCGGCGCATCGAACGGCACGACTCGACGCTGCGCTGCGTGCGGTGTTGGACGATCCGGCGGCTGGATCGCAGCGAGTCATCGTTCGCGTCCGTCCCGAGCACCGCGCGGCGGTTCGTCAGAGTCTGACGGCGCACGGTGATCGGATCCTCGCCGAACACGATTCGATCGATGCGCTCACCGCCGTCGTTCACAGCGGCGACCTGGCAGAGCTCGCCGACAACGATGCGATCCTGTCGGTGTCGTCCGATGCCATCGTTCGTCCCCACGGCCTGTTGGGCGGCCTGGTCGGCGGACTACTCGGACTCGTTGGCGATGTGATAACCCTTGCGGCGGACGTGTTCCTTCCGAATGGGGCCGACACGTCGGGGCCAATCGTCGCGCCGGCGCTGCTGCGGCAGACACTCGGCGTGGACGGCTCGACGTGGACCGGTCGCGGTGTCGGTGTCGCCGTGATCGATTCAGGGCTCGAGCAGTCGAGCGACTTTCAGTACCGAGTCACGAAATTCTACGACTTCACGAACGGCGGCGCCGTTGAGAGATCCGCATTCGATGATTATGGACATGGCACGCATGTCGCCGGCATCATCGGCGGCTCGGGCGCGCAGTCGAACAACAACAGCTATCGCGGACTGGCGCCGAAGGTCAAATTCGTCATTCTGAAGGTGCTCGACAACACGGGCGCCGGCTACACGAGCGATGTCGTCCGCGCGATCGATTTTGCCGTCGCCAACAAGTCGGCTCTCGGCATCGACATCATCAACCTGTCGCTCGGACATCCGATTTTCGAACCCGCCGCGTCCGATCCCTTGGTGCAGGCAGTCGAGCGCGCCACGCGAGCGGGAGTCATCGTGGTCGCGGCCGCGGGCAACTACGGCAAGAATCCAACGACCGGTCAGCCGGGCTATGGCGGCATCACGTCGCCGGGCAATGCGCCATCGGCCATCACCGCTGGCGCGGTCAATATCCAGAACACGCTGAAGCGCAGCGACGACCGCATCCCGGACTACAGCTCCTCGGGTCCGACCTGGCTCGACGCGTTCGTCAAGCCCGACGTCGTCGCCCCCGGTCACAACATCGTCGCCGTCGCGGCCAAACAGGGCTATCTGTACAAGACATATCCCCAGTTGAAGGTCGACGACCAGGACTACATGCTCCTGAGTGGGACGAGCATGGCGGCGGCTGTGACCACGGGTTCGATCGCGCTGCTCGTCGAAGCCAATCGATCCGCGAACGGTTATCCGCAACACCCGTCGCTCACGCCGAATGCCGTGAAGGCGCTCCTCGAATACACGGCGGTCGGGATCCACGACGACGCAGGCCTGGAGTACAACGCGCTGAGAAAAGGCGCCGGGTCCATCAATCCGAAAGGAGCCATCGACGTCGGGCGCACCGTCAACACCTCGACTCCGACCGGGAACTGGTGGCTGACGACATCGCCGTATCCCTGGACGAAGATTGGCGGCGAGAACCTCGAGTGGGGCCAGGCCATTCTTTGGGGCACCGCGATCGGCGAGGGCAACACCATCGGCGTCAACGAGACTGCCTGGAGCTCGGCGATCCTTTGGGGAACGAATGTCAGCTGGAGCTCTGCGATCCTCTGGGGCACCAATGTCGTATGGACCGATCCTCAATCATGGGCGAACACGATCGTCTGGGGCAGCGATAGCATCGGTTATGACTCTGGCTCGGCGATCCTGTGGGGCACGAGCGGGCCCACGGCAGACACGACCGCCTGGAAAAACCTGAGCGGATCGACGGCATCGACCAGCGCTCAATGAGGACCTCGATGCGCAGTCGGGAGCACCGGGTGACGCCGTGAAGGGCCAGCGAACGACGCCGCAGCCCTCGGCCGCCCTCCGCGCATATCTGTGGGTCGTCGTCTCCGCCGGCGCGCTGGTGCTGCTCGCGTCGGTGGTCGCCGCGATCCACACGCCGCATCCCGGCTGGTGGCTGTCGCTCGCCGTGATCGCAATCCTCACCGGTTCGTTCAGGCTGAACTTCTCCTCCGTCGCGGCGAATATCTCGATCGACGACACGTTTTTCATCACGACCGCGCTGCTCTTCGGGCCCGGGCCCGCCACCCTCGCGATCGCCAGCGTCAGCCTGCTCGTCTCCGTCTGGCGGCGCAAGCCCGTTCAGCAGACCGCGTTCAATGTCGCTGCGACGGCAATATCGATGTGGGGTGGCGCGAAGACGTTCTTCCTGATGGCGGGCGTGCCGCCACTGGCCCAGGCGACGGCGCCCATCTCGCTGCTGGTCGTGCCGCTGCTGGCGCTCACCAGCGTGTACTTCGCGCTGAACTCCGGTCTGACCGCCGTCGCCGTCGGTCTCGATTCGCGGCAGTCGCCGATCCAGATCTGGCGGCGTCATTTCCAGTCGCTCTCCATCAATTACTTTGCGGCGGCATCGGTCGCGTTCTGTCTGATTCTGCTCATTCAACAGGCGAGCGTCGTCGCGATGGTCATCGTCGTGCCGCTGCTCGTCGTCTTTCACCTCACGCTCAGCTCGTCGTTCGGCCGGGCCGAGGACGCACGGCGGCATCTCAGCGACATGGACCGGTTGTACTTGTCGACGGTCGAGACGCTCGCCATGGCGATCGACGCCAAAGACGACGTGACGCACAGCCACGTCCGTCGCGTGCAGGCGTACGCGACGGGCCTCGCGCGCGAGCTTGGGATCGCCGACGAACTGACGCTGAAGGCGATCGAAGCGGCGGCGCTGCTGCACGACACGGGCAAACTCGCCGTGCCTGAGCACATTCTCAACAAGCCCGGAAAGCTCACTGCGGCCGAGTTCGAGAAGATGAAGCTCCACGTCGACGTCGGCGCGGACATCCTCTCGCTCGTGAACTTTCCATTTCCGGTCGAACCCATCGTTCGCTGCCATCACGAGAACTGGGATGGCTCGGGCTACCCGCGCGGCGTGTCCGGCGAGGCGATTCCGATCGGCGCGCGCATTCTGTCGGTCGTCGACTGCTTCGACGCGCTGACGTCGGACCGGCCGTATCGCGCCCGCATGACCGACGAAGCGGCGCTCGACATTCTGCGCGAGCGCAGCGGACGCATGTACGACCCGCGCGTCGTCGACACGTTCATCCGCGTGTATCGGGACATTCCGATCGCCGTCGGGGAGACGACGGAGCAGCGGGACGTCATGCAGCGCATTGCACAGTCGCGAAACGATGTCGACACGGCGGATCCGCCGCCCGACCTCGCTGACTCGGCGCCGAGCAGTCTGCTCGCGTTCGTCAGCCTCTCTCGCGTGGTCGCGGGCGAAGGCGGACTCGAGGACGTGCTCGCGCTGTCGTCGAAACTGATTACGGATGTGATGCCCGGCGCGAGCGGCGCGTGGTACCTCTCCGAAACCGGCACTGATCGGCTCGCAGCCGTCGAGACGTTCGGGCCCGCGGCGTCGGTGCTGCGCGGCGCGTCAATGGACGTCGGCGATCGCCTGACCGGCTGGGTCGCGGCGAGCCGGCAGCCAATCGTCAACTCCGACGCGGCGCTCGACCTGGGGCCGCGCGCGCAGGCGGTGAACCCGCCGCTGCGCGCCTGCATGAGCATTCCGATCACGGCAGGGCCGTCGTTGGTCGCCGTTCTCAGCCTGTACTCGGACGTCCCGGACGCGTTTACGGGCGATCAACGCCGGCTGGTGCAGATGGTCGCGCCACATCTGGGTGGCGCAATCCGGGCAGCACGCGCCGCGGCGCCCCCGCATCAGCTCGGATCGATGGACAAGAGCCGCGAATTCCGGCTGGTGGCGAACCGCTGACACTGTGAGGCCGCCGCCGCAGCGGCCAAATGCTTCGAGAGGACTTGATGCGAAGAGCCGATCGCTCACAGAGACTGCGTGGACCTGTCATTGCCGCCTTCGTGCTGGACGCGATGGCCGTCGCCGCGTTCGTGTCGATCATGATGTTCGGGCGTGCCCCCATGTCGCCGCGCGACGGCGTTGTGCTCTCAGCGCTGCTGTTCGGGTCGTTCAGCGCGCTCGGATCGATGCTGATCGCGGCGCCGGGGCAGCGGCCCGTCATGATTCATGAAACCCGGTTGCCCGAGCGGCGCCGGTCCGATCGCCGCGTCATCGATCTCGGCCCCCCTGCCGGCATCGAGCGGCGAACCGGCCGCGATCGGCGTGTCGCCGAGCTGGCGCTCGCCGGGATCTTTGCCCCTCGTCCGGATTCTTTCGAGGCCCAGATCCGCCCGTAGTCTTCAGCGCAAATTCATCAGCGCGCCGTTAGACCGCGATTGGCGCTCGCCAAAGTGTTGCGCGTTGATGACTCGTCCCAGAAATACATGATTCTGGGACACCGGTACTTGTCGACACACTAAAGGCAACTCCTCGCCGAGCGCATCAAACACGAAATCGACCGCACTCGCGATGTGATGAAAGCCCACGGCGTAATGGCTGTTGGTCTTCGCGCAAGCGGTCCGTTACCGCTCGATCACGTGCATCATCGTGCCGCGGGGATAGCTTTGGTGCCGGCCGCACGCGCTGCACTGGACATTCCAGCTCGCTGTCGTGCGTTTCGGTTGTTCACCTTGGCGGACCGGAATCGGCTCGCCGCAGGCGTCGCATGACAACACCAACCACCGGACGACTTGCGATCGTTCCATCCGAAAGGTTTCCTAGCTTGCAACGCTTTGAGCAAGCGGTAGGCCGAACGCCGTCAGACCGTGGTCGCATTGACCGTCGACGCACCTGTCGCGATGATCCGCGCCGCGCCGATGACCAGACCGGTCCCCGACAAGCGGTGTGACATCTGCGGCGGGCTGCTCGCGCCTGCGAGGCTGCTCAGTCCGCCACACCAAGCGACGGATCCCTCGACGGACGGGGAATCACCCGATTACCTGTGCATCGAGTGCTTACGGCCTTACTACTGGTGTGAGAATCCGCCTCGATTGGTCATGGGCACGTGAAGCGGCAGGCCCGCGGCAGCATGAGCATCTGAGCTGATCTCGGTGGAGATTTCCGGCGCACGAAGCTCGCGGGCCACACGGGCGGGAAGACGGCGATCTACCTTCTCCGTTGAATGTAGTTCGTCGCTGCCGCGCCCAAGAGTCAACGCGGCGGTTCGAGGCGGCGCGAATTG
>DASYQZ010000140.1:0-4138 GCA_036004865.1 Vicinamibacterales bacterium | reverse complement strand
GCCGTCACGCGGCTGATGTCGGCGCTGCTGTTCGGCACGAGCCCGACCGACATCGCGACGTTCGTCGCCGCCGCCACGCTGCTCGCGGTCATCGCGACCGCGGCGAGCTTCGTGCCCGCCCTGCGCGCCAGCCGCGTCGATCCGCTCGTCGCGCTGCGGGATGAATGATTCGATCTAGCGCCGCAGGATGTCGCTGCCGGGAGTTTTTTTTGTCGTGGTTTCCGCGGACACGCTCTGCAGGTAGTCGTTGAGCTTGATGACCGTGCGGAAGACGCGGCGGCCCAGCGAGCCGAGACCGTTCGACTCCGATTCCCGTCCGAACACCGCGTCGCCCACTTCATCGGCGTCCTTCTCTGCGAGCGTGCCGAGCGTCGCCATCACGTGCACGTAGTACCTGGCGGACGCCGTGATGCGCGTGCTGCTCCCCAGCTCGATCATCACCGGCAGCGGATGGGGCGGCGTCGGATACGTGCGCGTCGATCCGCCTGAATCACTGACCGAGATCTCCCGGCCCGATCCCGCGCGGCCCAGCCGGAACATTCGAACGATCGCCGGATACACGAGGCGATCCCACACCGGCCGGCTTTCCCAGAGCTCCGCTTCGACCCGCAAATGCAGCATCCCGCCATCGTCGAGCATTTTCCTGAACCGATCGGGAAGCACGTCGCGAACTTCGATGTTCGCAGTCACCGTCGATGCCGGTGTATGGATATCTCTGATGACGAGGTCGAGGGCGGAGGCCGGCGCGGCGACGATCACGTATGTGAACGCGATCAGCGCGCGCAGCCAGGACGTCATGATCAGAACGTGCGGCCGAGACGGAGCGTCACCTGCAGCGAGCCGGGAATGTCGTCGAGCTTGTAGCCGAAATCGAGGCGCGCGCTGCCGACCGCGAAGCCGAAGCCGACGCCCTTGAGCCACGAGGAGCCGGCACTCGGACTCTGAAGGGGCGACACTCGACCGGCATCGAAGAATCCAACGATCTGAAAGGCGTTGCGCCATCCGAGACCGTATTCGAGATTCACCAGCGCAAGGCTGTCGCCCACCGCTTGCTTGAACTCGTAGCCATGCACCGACCCGAGACCGCCGATTGCGAACTGTCGCTGCGGCGGCAGCGCGCCGCCCGACCAGCCGCCGATGACGCGGACGCCGAAGTCCTGGTGCTCGGTCAACGGCACGCGCGCGCGGCCGCTGAGGATGTGGCGGTTGAAGTCGAAATCGCTGCGGAGGGCGTCGGGCGTGGAGATCTCGGACGTCCAGTCGATGCGCCAAACCGGCGACGTGTTGTGCCGGCGTTCCGGATACTCGAGGAATTCGCCGAAGGGTCTTTCGAGCTGGTGACGGCGGTACGTCGCGCCGAGGGATTCGCGATCGAAGCTGTCGCCGTCAACCGATCCGCCGATCACGATCGCGCTGAGCCGGCCGTCCTGTGCGGCGAGATTCGGGCGGAACGGCTCGTCGTCGTTCCACAAACTGAAGTCGCTTTCGACGCCGAGCGGTTCCTGGCGCTCCCTGCGCCACGCGAAGAGCAGCTCGGCCTGCGGATGGACGCGGAGCGCGCCGCCGATCTGCACGCCGCGGCGGCGATAGTAGTCGCGGAAACTCTTGCGCGGGCCGATCGCGGCGAGGCTCGCCTCGCTCGACGAGATCTGCCATTGATCCTCGCTCGCCGTCAGATCGTGCAGTTCGCCGCCGATGTACAGCTTCCTCGTGCGGAAGATTGGCCGTTCGAACCCGAGCGCGTAGCCGGCGCGATCCGGCGCCGTCTTGAACGAGAGATGACCGTGAACGTACGCGTGATTGAACTCGTGATGATCGAAGACCGCCGCGCCGAAGCCCAGCGACGGCACGAAACCGTCGACCGGCGTGAACCAGTCCTCGCGCTCGCCCAGGTCGGGCACCAGGCGGAAGCGGCCAGCCGGTTCCCGGAGGCCGACCAGAAGCACGCGTTGTCCGTTGCGATCGACGAGATCGAACGTCCCGCGGCGGTCGCGAACATCCCGTGAGTCGTAGAAGTAGAGGCGGCCGGGCCGAATGGCGCCGCGCGTCGGCCGCAGCAGGACCTCGAGCGCCTGCATTGCGCGTGTACGGTTGAACACATCGCCGGCGCGCAGCGCGAATTCGTCGAGGAACCTCCGCACGACGTTGTAGTCGTCTACGCCCTGAAACTCGACGCTGTCGATCACGCCCTCGTCGATCTTCACCGCCAGCGTGCCAGTGGACGCGTCGAACGCCGCGACGGCGTGCGCGAAGGTGTAGCCGTCTTCTTCATAGCGGCGCTTGACGGCATCGGCAATGCGCTCAGGCGGTTCTCGCAGCGGCTGGCCGACTTCGACGGGAATGGCGCGGAGGATTGTTTCTTCGGAGAGCTCGTTGGCGCCCGTGATCGTGATGGTGCGGACTGAAGCTTCCTGCGCGGAGACGTTCGGCGTGAGCGCCCAGGAAGAGAGAGAGGACAGCACGCACGCGCGCATCAGGATCCCGAGAGACCTGGACATTAGTCGACTGGGACGAACGCGAGTTCGAGAAAGTTCCCTCCTGTCAATCGAAAGAGACGAATCTCAGGCGCCTCGCTCGCGAGACCGACGATCAGGTAGAGATGATCCGGATAGCTGGCCTCCGCGCGATCGGTCTCGGATGGGACGGCCGAGGAATGCGGGTGTGAGTGATAGAAGCCCAACACGTCGAGGCCGCGCTGCCGCGCCCGGCGGATCGCATCGACGTGATCCTGCGGGTCGATGAGGAAGCGCGTCGGCTTCATGGCGATGTTGCGAGCGGCGGCGGCTTCGTTGACGATGACTCCAGAGCCGACGAGCATGCCGCAACATTCACGTGGCGCTTCCGCACGCGCATGCGCGACGATTGCCGCCACGCAACTGTTCGACAGCCTGATTTCGGACGTCAAGCTTCCCACTTCACGCTTCACTTCAGACTTCAGACTTCAGACTTTCAGAGTGCTTCCACTGCCATGGCGATTCCCATTCCGCCGCCGACGCAGAGCGACGCCACGCCGTAGCGCCGCTTGCGTGCGCGCAGCGCGTACAACAATGTCGTGAGCACGCGCGCGCCGCTGGCGCCAATCGGGTGACCGAGCGCGATGGCGCCGCCGTTGACGTTCACCTTCGAGGCATCCAGGCCGAGCTCGCGTCCCACCGCGAGCGCCTGCGCCGCAAATGCCTCGTTCAACTCGAACAGGTCGATGTCGGTCGCCTTCAGGCCGGCGCGGTCGAGGACTTTACGCACCGCCGGAACCGGACCCATGCCCATGATGGCCGGATCGACGCCGGTGGACGCATAAGAGAGGATGCGCGCGAGCGGCCGCGTACCCACGCTTTTCGCCTTCTCGCCTGTCGTGACGACGAGCGCAGCCGCGCCGTCGTTGATGCCCGATGCGTTGCCGGCCGTGACCGAGCCGTCCTTCTTGAACGCCGGCTTCAACGCGGCGAGCTTCTCGGCCGTCGTTCCCGAACGCGGGTATTCGTCGGTGTCGACCTTGATCGGATCGCCTTTCTTCTGCGGAATCGCGACGGGCACGATCTCGTCCTTGAATCGCCCTTCGTTGATCGCACGCTCGGCGCGCTGCTGACTTTCGGCGGCGAACGCGTCCTGATCGGCGCGCGACACCTTATAGCGGCTCGCGATTTCTTCGGCGGTGATTCCCATGTGACAGGCGCCCATCGCGCACGTCAGCCCTTCGGCGAGCATCGAGTCGATCGCTTCGGCATTTCCCATCCGATAACCCCACCGCGCGCCCTTCAACAGATATGGCGCGTTCGACATCGACTCGGTCCCGCCCGCCACCATCGTGTCGACGTAGCCGACCCGCAGCGCCTCGACTGCATGCACGACGGCCTGGAGTCCGGATCCGCACACGCGATTCACGGTCTCGCCGGGCACTTCGACTGCCAGTCCGGCCTTGAGCGCCGCCTGCCGCGCGACGTTCATGCCGGCGCCCGCCTGGAGCACGCATCCCAGCACGACGTCACCGACGTCGCCCGGCGCCACGCCGGACCGCGCGATCGACTCACGGACCACAACCGCGCCGAGATCGGCGGCCGACAGCTCTTTCAAGGCTCCGCCGAACGAGCCGATCGGCGTCCGGCACGCGCCCAGGATCACAACCTCGAAGTCGTCTTTC
>DASYQZ010000139.1:0-8350 GCA_036004865.1 Vicinamibacterales bacterium | reverse complement strand
GTGGCGCGTCCACGCTGAACAAGGACCAGATCGCGGAGCGCGGCGCCCGGATGGCAAGGCGCGACGACCGAGCATACCGGGAGTATGTGAGGGAGGAGCAACGCAGCCAGCCGGGATGCCCCGCCCGCGAGGTGGTCCTTGTTCAGCGTGGACACGCCACGAGGTGACCTGGCCCGCTAGAGCGGGGCGCATGGAAGATCGCGATCGCACCGCCACGATGGTCGCACCACGTTCGTCGGACCACGATAGCGGGGTGTGACGCCACGATCGTGGCGACACGATGGTCTCACCACATTCGTCGCACCACGACGGCGGGGAGGCCGCACCACGTTCGTGGCGGTCGGCCGGTCACATCACCCGCCGAGCTCCCACTTGTAACCAGGCTCGGTCGTCAGCCTCGTATCTTCGACGTGGATGCCGATCGTGAAGTGATACAGCGACTGAAACGCATGACCGGTGAGCCCGAGGACGTCGTGGACCGGATCATCGTAGAAGCAGCCGATGCCGGTGCCTCGCGCGCCGGCCGCCTCCGCGGCGAGATACAGGACCTGCCCGACGACGCCTGATTCCCAGAAGAGGTGACGGTAGAACGCGGGGCCGAGCTCGGCGAGGCTCGCGTCGAACTCGGCGATCATCCCGAGGCTGAAGAAGCCGTCCGCGGCAATCTCCTGATCGCAGCTCACGCGCTCGGCGAGCCGGCGGCAGTCGCCGCGCGCGAGCAGAAAGAGCGGGAGCCGATCGGTCGGGCGCTCCCACAGGAAGTCGCGCGTCATCGCGTCCTTCAACGCCTTCGCGGCGCGACCGTTCCGGACGAGGAAATAGAGCCCCGGTTCCACGCCGTCGACGCGATGCACGAACAGCGCGAGGTGAATGCGTGGGTCCCACCACAAGGCGTCCCACGGCGGACCCGCCGCCGGCATGGCGCGCGAAAGGATTTCGAAGAAGCCTTCGGCATCGATTGACGAGCGGCCGTCGAGCGCCACGGCACTGCGACGCTGCAGTAACAGCGGTCTATCGGGTAATTGGGTAATCGGGTAATCGGGTAATTGGATGGTCGATTGTCCCGCGTGGATCGACCCGGCATTGATCGAGCGGCCCGGATCCTCCGTGGCGCGCGCGATGTCGTCGATGAACGTCCATTGGACGTGTGCTTCGCTCAGCTGCGACGCCTTCCCGCTCCAGCGCCCGCCGCGAACCGCTGCGAGCAGACGCTCGCGATCAACGACGAACGGCGAACGATCAGCGACCGATGACGAACGACGAACGACCATGACACACGCCGGCTCTTCGCGTTCCGCGTCGACGTAATCCTCGTCGCGATCGATGCCGGTCAGTGCGGCGATGTCCCGATGCGACCAGTCCGGAAGCACGTTCGCGCGCAGCCCGGCCAGGGCGGCGGCGATGCGCACCGCGGCGATCGCGTGACCGAGATCGTGCTGGCAGTACCGGAACGCGCGCTCGCCGTACTTCCACGCCTCGCGCCAGTGGATCGACGTCAGCGCAATCAGAAAGTCATCGTCTCGCCAGACGGGATCGAACGTGCATCGCTGCTCGAGCTCGTGGCGGTCCGCCGCGTAGTGATAGAGGTGCGAGCCCGAGATGACATAGGCCTCGGTGGGATGCAGATTGCCGCTGGACGGATTCACGCGCAGCGACCACCTGGAGGTGCGCCACACTTTCCACGCGGAGAGGCCCAGCGCGTGGCGCAGCACATCGCCCATCGCCGTCGGCTTCGCATCGGGACGCGGTGAGAGCGGAATCGCCGGGGCGCCGTGGAACGATCGAAACGGCGCCGGCTGCGACGCCCAGTCCAGGTACCCGAGCGATCGCGCGAATTGATGAAAGTGATGCTTGGTGCCGTCGTGGTAGGAGTGAATCACGAGATTGTTGAGTGTTGATTGTTGACTGTTGATTGGTGATTGTTGATGGCATTGCACTCAGCGATTTCAATCAACAATCAATCAACACTCAACAATCAACACTCAACAATCTCACGTCTGCTCGATTTCCTCCATCCGGCGATCGATCTCGGCGATCGCCTGCACGATGTGGTCGCGGCGGCGTTCGTTGGTCGTCGCCCCCAATTGACGCTCGAGCTCGGTGCGCGCGAGCCTCAACGATTCGAGCGCGCGGACTTTCTCGGGATCGCGCACGACTTTCGTGCGCGCCTGCTTGCGCTCGCGCTCGAGCTCCTCCATCCGTTCCTGGATCCGTGAATCGGCGTCGATGAGTCCTTCGCCTGCATCTCCCATGGAGCCACATTATCAGATTTCAGATTGCAGATTTAAGATTGATTCCTTCCATGCTTCCCGACTTTCACCCAGCGGTCCGCGCGTGGTTCACGGCGGCGTTCGACGCGCCGACGCCGCCGCAGTCGCTGGGCTGGCCCGCGATCGCGCGCGGCGACTCGACGCTGATCCTCGCGCCGACCGGGAGCGGCAAGACGCTGACCGCGTTTCTCTGGTGTCTCGATCGCCTGATGTTCACGCCGCTGCCGCCGAAGCACGCGCGCTGCCGGGTCCTGTACGTGTCGCCGCTCAAGGCGCTCGCGGTCGACGTCGAACGCAACCTGCGCGCGCCGCTCGCCGGCATCGCGCAGATTGCGGAGCAGCGCGGTGAACAATACGTGGCGCCCTACATCGCCGTCCGCACGGGCGACACGCCGCAGACCGAGCGCGCGCGCTTCCAGCGCGAGCCGGCCGACATCCTGATCACGACGCCCGAATCGCTGTACCTGCTGCTCACGTCGAACGCGCGCGCGGCGCTGCGCTCGATCGACACGGTCATCGTCGACGAAATTCACGCGCTCGTGCCGACCAAGCGCGGCGCGCATCTCGCGCTGTCGCTCGAGCGGCTCGAGGCGCTCTGCGAGAAGTCGCCGCAGCGCATCGGCCTCTCCGCCACGCAGCGCCCGCTGGACGAGGTCGCCCGATTTCTTGGCGGGACCGAATCCAAAATGAGGGCGGCCGCCAAATCAAAAGATAAATCCGCAATCCGCAATCCGCAATCCGCAATGGAGAGCGAGTTCGCGACGCCGCGAGCCGTCCATTACCGCCCCGTCACGATCGTCGACGCAGGGCAGAAGAAGGAGCTGAGGCTGACAATCGAAGTCCCTGTCGAGGACATGGCGAAGCTGACGACCGCGGACGACATTCCGAGCGGGCCGGCGGCTTTTTCCAAAACCTGGCCGCAGGCGCCGGGAGACACACGGCCGTCGATCTGGGCGGCGATTCATCCGCGGCTCCTCGACCTGATTCGCGCGCATCGCTCGACGTTAATCTTCGTCAACAGCCGCCGGCTCGCCGAGCGCCTGGCCGGCGCGCTGAACGAGCTCGCCGGCGAGACGCTGGTCCGCTCGCACCACGGATCGATCGCGCGGCCGCAGCGGATGGAGATCGAGGATCTGCTCAAGGCCGGCGAGCTGCGCGCGCTGGTCGCGACCTCCTCCCTCGAGCTCGGCATCGACATGGGTGCCATCGACCTCGTCGTCCAGATCGAGGCGCCGCCGTCGGTCGCCAGCGGACTGCAGCGGATCGGCCGCGGCGGCCACCAGGCGAACGCGATCAGCGAAGGCGTGATCTTTCCCAAGTTCCGCGGCGACCTCGTCGCGAGCGCGGCCGTGGCGAAAGCGATGCACGACGGGGCGGTCGAGGCGACCCGCTATCCGCGCAACCCGCTCGACATCGTCGCGCAGCAGATTGTCGCGATGGTCTCGATGGACGACTGGGACGTCGACGAGCTGTTCGCGACCATCCGGCGCGCGGCGCCGTTCGCCGAGTTGAGCCGCGCCGTGTTCGAGGGCGTCCTCGACATGCTGTCGGGCCGCTACCCGTCCGACGAGTTCGCGGAGCTGCGGCCGCGCGTCACGTGGGATCGGGTCGCCGGCACGCTCACGGCGCGTGAAGGCGCGAAGCGCGTCGCGATCGCAAACGGCGGCACGATTCCCGATCGCGGTCTTTATGGCGTCTTCCTTCTTGGTGGCGCGCCAGGCGCCGCACGCGTCGGCGAGCTCGACGAAGAGATGGTGTTCGAGAGCCGCGCCGGCGAGACGTTCGTGCTCGGCGCCTCGTCTTGGCGCATCGAGGAAATCACGCACGACCGCGTGCTGGTGACACCGGCGCCGGGCGAGCCCGGCAAGATGCCGTTCTGGAAGGGCGACCGCGCGGGCCGTCCGCTGGAGCTCGGGCTCGCCATCGGCCGGTTGATGCACGACCTGATGCGGCTCTCGCCCGCCGCCGCCATCGAACGGCTCACACGCGAACACGATCTCGACGCGCGTGCCGCCGAGAATCTGCTCCAGTACCTGCGCGATCAGCTGGCGGCCGCGCGCGCGCTGCCCGACGCGTCGACCGTCGTCGTCGAGCGCGTGCGCGACGAGCTCGGCGACTGGCGCGTCTGCGTGCTCTCGCCGCGCGGCGGCCGCGTCCACGCGCCGTGGGCGATGGCGTCCGCGGCGAAGATTCGCGAAGAGACCGGCGCCGACGTGGAAACCCTGTGGGGCGATGACGGGTTCGTGGTGAGATTTCCAGACGTCGACGAGCCGCCGGATCCGCGGCTCCTGCTGCCGGATCCGGACGAAGTGCAGGCGCTTGTCGTCCGGCAGCTCGGCGCGACGGCGCTCTTCGCATCGAAGTTCCGCGAGAACGCGGCACGGTCGCTGCTGCTCCCGAAACGGCGGCCGGGCATGCGCGCGCCGCTGTGGCAGCAGCGCAAGCGCGCGGCCGATCTGCTGGCGGTCGCGTCGCGCTACGGATCGTTTCCGGTGCTGCTCGAGACCTATCGCGAGTGCCTGCGCGATTTCTTCGACATGCCCGCGCTCGTGTCGACGCTCACCGATCTCCGCAGCCGGAGAATTCGCGTCGCGACGGTCGATACGGAAACGCCGTCGCCGTTCGCGGCGTCGCTGCTCTTCAGCTATGTTGCCAGCTTCATCTACGACGGCGATGCGCCGCTCGCCGAGCGGCGGGCGCAGGCCCTTGCGGTCGATCAGGCGCAACTGCGCGAGCTCCTCGGCGACGCGGAGCTGCGTGAGCTGCTCGACGCCGAGGCGATGGACGCGATCGAGCGTCAGCTGCAGCGGCTCGATGCGAGCTATCAAGCGAAGAGCGCAGACGGCGTCCACGACATGCTGCTCGGCCTCGGCGATCTCACCGAGGCAGAGGTTGGCGCGCGGACGATCAGCCGCGATGTCGCGAGCAGCGTGGAGGATCTGATGACGGCGCGGCGGGTGCTGTCCGTACGCATCGCCGGTGATCCGCGGTACATCGCGATCGAAGACGCAGCCCGCTATCGCGACGCGCTCGGCGTCCCGCTGCCGCTCGGCATTCCCGAATCGCTGTTGCAGCCGGTCCGCGATCCGCTCGGCGATCTCGCGCTTCGCTACGCGCGGACGCACGCGCCGTTCACGGCGCTCGACTTCGCGGCGCGCTACGGGCTGAGTCCCGCCGCGGCCGAGGCGGTCCTGACGCGGCTCGCCGGTGAAGGCCGCCTGGTCGAGGGCGAATTCCGGCCCCGCGGCACCCGGCGCGAGTGGACCGACGCCGGCGTGCTCCGCATGCTGCGGCGCCGCTCGCTCGCGAAGCTGCGGCGCGAAGTGGAGCCGGTGGACCAGCCGGTCCTCGGCCGCTTCGCGACCACGTGGCACGGCATCCTCCACCCCAACGCGGCTGCCGCGTTGGGGGCCCCGGGGAGACGGCGACATGGCGCCGACGCGCTGCTGGACGCAATCGAACAACTGCAGGGCGCGCCGCTGCCGGCGTCGGTGCTCGAGACGGAAATCCTGCCGGCCCGCATCGACGTCTACGACCCTGCCGATCTCGACGCGGTCACGGCGGCCGGAGAAATCGTCTGGGTCGGCGTCGAGCCGCTCGGTGACCGCGACGGCCGCGTCGCGTTGTATCTCGCAGATCATCTGCCGCGGTTGTTGCCGCCGCAGACGGCCAAGCCCGATCTATCCGAACGCGAGGCGGCGATCGTCGAAGAGCTGCGCGCGCGCGGCGCGTCGTTCTTCGGGCCGCTGCACGACGCGGTCGGCGGCGGTTATCCCGGCGAGACGGTGACCGCTCTGTGGAATCTCGTCTGGCACGGGCTGGTCACCAACGACACATTCCACGCCTTGCGCGCGTTCACGCGCAACCGGGCGCCGCGGCGCAAAGCGCGTCGCCCGGCCCAGGCGGCCGCATTCCGCTCGCGCCGGCTCGCGCCGCCGTCCGCGGAAGGGCGTTGGGCTCTCGTGCAGACAGGCGCAGCGCGGCCCTCGAAGGCTGCCAAAGGCGACGCGACGAAATGGGCCGCCGCGATCACGCAGCAACTGCTCGCACGCCACGGCGTCGTCACACGTGAAGCGGTGATGACCGAAAACGTGCCCGGCGGATTCGGCGTCGTCTATCCGGTGCTCAAAGGGATGGAAGAGACGGGCCGCATCCGGCGCGGCTACTTCGTCGCGGGCCTCGGCGCGACGCAGTTCGCGATGCCAGGCGCGCTGGACCTGCTGCGATCGCTGCGTGAGCCGGGCCCAGCGGGCCCGGATGGAATCGAAGCCGTCGAGATCGTCATCCTCGCCGCCACCGATCCCGCGAACCCGTACGGCGCGACACTCAAGTGGCCCGCCTTCGCCGCTTCCGCGGCTTCGGCGGGGCAAGCCCCGAGCTCTGATGATCGTGGGCGCAGCCTCGCCGAAGCGGCGCGAGCCGCGAAGGCGGGGCGCGGGCCCACGCGATCGGTCGGCGCGACGGTGATTCTCGTCAACGGTGCGCTCGGGGCGTACCTCGCGCGCGGCGATCGGCAGCTCGTCACGTTCCTGCCCGAAGCGGAGCCGGATCGATCGAAGGCGGCACGCGCGATCGCGCGCGCGCTCATCGAACGCGCGCGATCCGGGATCGACGCGCCGCGCGGCATGTTAATCGAGGAGATTGACGGCGGGCCGCCGGCGACGCACCCGCTCGGGCCGTATCTGGCCCAGGCGGGTTTCATCGCCGGCGCGTTGGGTGTTCAGGCGACGCTGCGCAGCCACCAGCCGG
The DNA here is from genome assembly GCA_036004865.1 of Vicinamibacterales bacterium. Lineage (GTDB taxonomy): Bacteria > Acidobacteriota > Vicinamibacteria > Vicinamibacterales > CAVVIG01 > QHWF01. Next base: position 1,331 of record DASYQZ010000139.1, on the reverse strand, counting down.
CCGCGAGTCGCCCGGCGCCAACCATCAGTCGGCACTCGCAGTCGACGGTGTCCAGCCCGTTCGCCCGCCGGTATCTCGAGACGGAGCCCCCACCGGCGGACGACGAACGTTGACGTGCAGGTTACGTCTTCGGCTTCGCGGTCGACTTGACGGTCACCCGGACTTCCGACGCCTGCAGCGCGCTGCCGGCTTCGTGATACGACACGCTCACCCTGTCACCGACCCCCACCGCCTCGGTGATGGCGATCTTGCCGCCCTTTGCCGCTGCGGCGGTGCCGGCGCCCTTGGCGACGACTCTCGTGCTGGGGTCGATCGTGAAGGACTGCGTGAACGTCGCGCCGCCGCCGCTCGGGCCGGAGATGGTCATCGCGTTCGCCGTCACCGACCTGACGGTACCGCTCGAAATCATGTCGCTCGGTTTCTCTTCGCTCGTCGCACCGGCGCTCGTAATCGCGCGAATGCGCGTCGCGCGGAGCGTGCCGCCCGCCGCGTCGACGTAGCTGACTTCGACCGCGTCGCCGGTCTTCACTACTTCGCTCAGCTTCGGTCCGGCGTTCCCGGCGGCTTGTGCCTGGCGCCCGCGCGTGCCCGCGCCTCTTGCTTCGACGACGGTCCGTGGCGTGACGCTGAATTTCATCTCCGCGTCCCGCGCCTTGACGGTGATCGAGTCGGCGCCGAGCGCCGAGATCGTGCCGCGGGTTCTGTTGCCGGTGTCCTGCGCGAGTGCCTGTGTGGCGGGCCATATGACGATGCCGAGTGCCGCGATGACGAGTGCGAGAAGCGTGCGTCTCATGTCGGCCTCCTGGGATGAACGGAAAGTCTGAAGTCTGAAATCTGAAGTCTGAAATCTGAAGTCAGCAGCAGTTCAGACTCCAGACTTCGAACTTCAGACTTCGAATGGTGGATATGACGGCGGCTCGAGAACGGCAGTTCCGGTGTCATGCTAACCGAGAATGCCTGAAGGGGACACCATATTCCGCACCGCCCGCGCGCTGCACCGCGCGCTTGCCGGCAAGGTCGTGACGCGTTTCGAATCGGTTTTTCCGGCGATCACGCGTATCGCGGACGATCATCCGATCGTCGGCCGCACGATCGAGTCGGTGGCTGCTCGCGGCAAGCATCTGCTGATGGTGTTCAGCGGTCATCTCACCCTTCACACCCACATGCGCATGAACGGCAGTTGGCATCTGTATCCCGCCGGCGCGCCCTGGCAGCGGCCGTCCCGCGACATGCGCGTCCTGGTCGCGACGGCCGACGCGGTCGCGGTCGGGTTCAACGTGCCGATCGCCGAGCTGCTGACGCCGCGCCAGCTCGCCCGGCACAAAGCGCTC
>DASYQZ010000138.1:0-18008 GCA_036004865.1 Vicinamibacterales bacterium | reverse complement strand
CGACGAGGCAGCCGCGCTCGCCCAGGTGATCGGCTTCCCGGTCGTCGCCAAACTGTCGGCGCGCGCGATCCCGCACAAGAGCGACGTGGGTGCCGTGCGAGTGAATCTGACCAGCGATCAGGCCGTGCGCCAGGCGTTCACCGACATCATGGCGGTGGCGCGCACGATTGCCACCGACGATCAGATCGAAGGCGTTCTCGTGCAGTCAATGGTCACCGGTGGGATCGAAACGATGATCGGCCTCGCCGACGATCCGCTTTTCGGCCCTGTCGTCGCCTTCGGGCTCGGCGGCATCCACGTCGAGATTCTGCGCGACGTACGCTTCCGCATCGCGCCGCTGACGGACGTCGACGCCGACGAGCTGCTGCACGAGATCCGCGGCCTGCCGCTGCTGCAGGGCTATCGAGGCCATTCGGAGGCGGACCTCGATGCGCTGCGCGAATTGCTCCTGCGCGTCTCGCGGCTCGCAGTGGAAGTCCCCGAGATCGCCGAGCTGGATCTCAACCCGGTCATCGCCCTGTCGCCGGGGCTCGGCTGCCGCGTCGTCGACGCGCGCGTGAAAGTGCGCGAGCGGCCGTGAATGAAGTATTCGTCGTCGCGGTGCTGACGGCGCTGGCGACCGGGCTCGGCGCCGTGCCGCTGGCGTTCTTCGATCGCAAATCCGAGCAATGGTCCGGCATCGCGACGGCGGCAGCCGGCGGGATGATGCTGTCGGCGTCGGTGTTCGCGCTCGCCGACAAGACGCTGCGGCGGGGCAACGCCGTGGAAGTCGTGGCCGGCATGCTCGCCGGCGCCGCGTTCTTCGCGTGGAGCGCGCGGCTGGTCACCGCGCGTCACTGGCGGCTCGGCGACTGGAGCGCCGAAAGCTCGCGCCGATCGATCCTCGTCATCGGGACCATGTTTGTGCACAGCATCCCCGAGGGCGTGGCGATCGGCGTGGGCTACGCGACGGGCGACATGCGTTTTGGCTTGCTCCTCGCATTGACGATCGCCGTTCACAATGTTCCGGAAGGCACCGCGGTGGCCGTACCACTGCGCGCCAACGGCGCCTCGGTCTGGACGTGCTTCGGCTACGCGGCCCTGACGAGCCTGCCGCAGCCGATCGTCGCCGTGCCGGCGTTCGTGCTCATTTCGATCGCACAGACGCTGCTCCCCGCGAGCCTCGGTTTTGCCGGCGGCGTGATGATCTTCCTCGTCGTGGCGGAGCTGCTGCCCGACAGTTTCGCTCGCTGCTCGAGCATCCAGACCGCGTGGGGCGTGACAGTCGGTCTCGTCGCCATGCTCGGCTTCACCGCCGCGCTGGGCCTCTGACGGTCGCCAACGCTTCGCGCCGCGCATCGCGGATGTCAGCTTCGGCCACGGCGCCAGGAGCCGTTCTCGAGCGCAATCGCTTTGGGGAACAGGACCTTGTTCTCCAGATGGACGTGGCGGTGCAGGTCGCGCTCGAACTCCCGCAGCTCCGCCATGCAGACAGCGTAGGTCGTGCACCCGTCTTCCGGCGTGGTGTAGTGACGGGTCAGCTTGCGAATCATGTGCAGCTCGTCGCCGGCGTCGCGGTGCTCTCGTTCCATCATCCGGATGGGGTTTTCGACGGTCCCGAACGGGCTCACGAGGCCGCCGCACAGCTGCTCGGCGTGCTGCGCCAAATCGCGGACGTAAGGAAACAGCACCTGTTCCTCTTTCAGGAGATGCTGCTTGAGCTCGTTTTTCAGGCGATCGAAGGCCGCGGCGACGAGCGCGAGTTCCTGATGGCCGGCGCCGTGGACCTCGACGAGCCTCTGCAAGTGGCCCATGATCTGCGGCAGCGCGTCGCGGACGTACGCGTGGTGCACCGACTGGATGTGATCGATCAGCCGATCGAGCGGCCAGTTCGCCGCATCGTCATCCTCGTGTTCCGCCGCCGGCAGCGCCTCCAGTTCTCGAATGACCGCGTCGGGATCGGCTGCCGCCGCGTGGCAGGCATCGGCCAGCGACTGCCGGCCGCCGCAGCAGAAGTCGATGCCGAACCGTTCGAACACGCCGGCCGCCCGGAAATCGCTTGCGACGATGTCGCCGACCGTCGCGTTTCCCAGTAGCTCGCTCATAGATCCTCCACGTCTGCTCCGAGCGTGGCGACTTCCGCGCACGGCCGGTATGATCCGGGTCATATGCTCGACGACGCGCTGCGCCGGACGACGATCTTCCGGCGCCTCTCGGCCGAAGACCGTCAACGTCTGGCCGCGGTGGCCAGCCTGCGCAAGTTTGCCAAGGGTGATTTCCTCTTCAGCGAAGGCGACGCGTCGGACTATCTCTACACGATCGTCACGGGACGCGTGAAGGTGTTCAAGACGACGGCGCGCGGGACGGACGTCATCCTCGAGCTCTTCGGTCCCGGCGATCCCGTCGGGGCGGTGGCGGCGTACGAAGCGCGCGCGTATCCGGCGAGCGCCGTCGCGCTGGAGCCGGCGACGTGTCTGCTGATCCCGCGTCAGGCCTTCTTCGCGCTGCTCGAAGCCCATCCGACGATGGTGCGCGGTCTGCTCGTCGGCCTCACGCATCGACTCGTCGAGCTGACGAACCGGCTGACCGAGCTCTCCGGCGGGCGCGTCGACGCACGGCTCGCGCGATTCTTCTTGAAGCTCGCCGACGACATGGGACAGAAGCGGCAGAACGGCACGTTCATTCCGCTTGCGCTCTCGCGGCAGGAAATCGCCGACATGATCGGCACGACGATCGAAACCTCGATCCGGATCATGAGCCGCTGGGGCAAGGAGAATATCGTGCTGACCGAGAAGGACGGCTTCGTCGTCGTCGATCGAGCCGCGCTCGAGGCCGCGTCGCTCTCCTGATCACAAGTCGCGCGCGCGGAGCAGGTGAATTCCGATCGCCAGCGGCACGGCGGTCCACAGCGCAAGCGCCGCGGTTGCCAGCCACGCGGCCTGCGTCGTCCCGCCGAGGAATCGCGTCCACGCGTCGCCTGCGGCGCCGAGGACGTTCGGCGTTCCCGAGACAAACAGCATCGCGATCCGAATCAGGTCGGCCGGATTCAGAAAGACCGATCCGAACAGCACGCGGCCTCCGGGCGATCCCGCAATCCAGCCGGCGAGCGACAGCGCAGCCGCGTCGTAGAGCAGGACGAAGAAGAACCACGCGAAGGTGCCGGCGCCGAGCGCCGTCACGCACTTCTCGGTCGACGCGGCGATCGCGGCTGCGATCGACAGGAAGATCGCGCCGAGGACGATCGCGGCGACGACGAAGAAGGCAAACCGGAGGAGACCGCCGCTTCCGCTGCCGAATGCGACGAGCGCCCCGCCCGTGCCAAAGCCGAGGGCGATGGCTCCCGCGAGCGCCGCCGATTCCCCGACCCAGCGTCCGACGAGCACCGTCGCGCGGCCGATCGGCTGAGCGAACAGGAACGGCTCGCTGCCCGATTCCGCCGACTGTCCCGTGATGCCGAGCACCAGCGCTGCGAGCGGCACGAGGATGACCACGACCGGCACCAGCGTCATGGTCGTGCGCTCGAATCCGTCCGCGCCCGACAGTTCCGCGGCCGCACCCGCGGCGTACGCGGCAGCCGTCGCCATCAACGCAAACGCGATGGCCAACACGCGGATCCATTTCAGCCGAGCGGCGCCCTGGAACTCGAGACGCGCAATGGTCACGAGATGTGTGGTCATCGACTTTCTCCTCGTTGCGCGAGCAGCTCGTCCCACGTCAGGACGCGGCCGGCGCGATCGGCAGCGCGGGCTTCCGCCGCCGTCTCGAACGCGACCAGGCCGGATCCCATCGCCGTGCGGGCGGCCGCGGTCTGCGCGTACGACGCGGCCGTCGCGTCGCGCCACGTGCCGCCGGCGACTCGAACGAACGCGCGGGCGTCACCGTGGTGATGGGAGGCCCAGTCGGCCGCGAGACACATGATGTCGTCGTAGAAGCGCGTGTCCTCGTTGGCCGAAGCGATCTGGCCGCCGCCGCGGTCGGTCGAGATCAGCATGCGGCAGCGCGCGCACTCAACGTGATCGACCGGAACCGGCTCGGGCGATCGAGGCCCCCTCGCGCAGCCGGTCATCCACGACATGGCGATCGTCAAGGCCAGCGCCGCGTGTCGGGTCTTCATGGTCATCTCCCCACAGTTCGCGTTCGAGCAGCCGCTCGCATCGCCGCAGCTCGAATTCGCCCGCAGCTTCCGATTCGATCCGCCCGTCGCGCAGGCAGACGGCGCGCGAAGCCAGATGCCGCACGTCGCCGGGCACGTGCGTCGTGAACAGCAGCGTGCGGCCCTCGCGTCGCAGTTGACGCGCACGGCGGAACAGCATCCGCGACGCCACCGGATCGAGATTCGCCGACGGTTCGTCGAACAGATACAGATCGACGGCCGGCAGAAACGCGACGGCGATCGCGAGCCGCTGCCGCTCGCCGCCCGACAACTGCGCGACGCCTCGGTCGGCGAGGCTCGTCAGACCGCACGCGTCGAGCTCGCGATCGATCGATTCACCGTCGAGCCCACGCAGTCGCGCGACGACCGCCAGCGTTTCGCGGACCGTGAGCGTGAGCGGGAACACCGATTTCTGCGGCAGATAGCTCACGCGAGCGCGCGATTCGATCGGACGCCGCACGGCGTCGATGCCGCCGATCGCGATGCAGCCGGTGTCGGGGCGCGCGAGACCGACGATGCAACGCAGTGTCGTCGTCTTGCCGGAGCCGTTCGCGCCGAGGAGCGCGACGCTCTCGCCCGGGTCGACGTGAAGGTCGAGGCCGTCGAGGACGCGCCGCCCGCCGAAGGATTTCGTAAGACCGCTGATCGTCAGCATGTCCAACCTACGCGTCGCATGATCGCGACCACCACAGGGACCAGGAAAAGCGCGACCGACGGTCGCACGCGTGACGGCGCTGCTGGATGCAGGATGGGTCTGACGTCGACCGCATCGTCCGGTGCACGCCCGCTCAAACGTGCCGCCAATTCCAGACCCGCGGCCGCCGGACTTTGAAGGAACAGGCGCGACGCCGGGAGTGAGCCCTCGAGCCGTTCGAATGGCCCGAGCAGCAGGTGCGGCGCATCGCCGATCCCGTCGCCGTCGAAATCGAACCCACGGTAGCGGCTCCAGGAATTTCCCGACCAGCGCGTGCCCGAGTCGCGGCCGCTGAGCACCAGGTCGCTCCAGTTGTCGGAGAATCGGTTGCCGGCAAACGTGTTGCGCTCGGCGCTCGAGAAGAGCGTCACCGCCGTGTCGTTCGCGTGAAATGTATTGGCGGTGAACCGATTCGCCGACGATCCCTCGACGAGCAGCCCGCGCGCGTTCTCGACGATCGCGTTCTCGCGCACGACGGAGTCGTCGCAGTCCTTCAGCGTCAGACCGACGCCGGGCACTCCGCGGTTGCGACGGATCTGGTTCCGCTCGATCCGGATGCGGCGCGAGTTCATGATGTTCGCGCCGACCGCCGAGTCGCCGAACGTATTCCGTTCGATGACTGCGTCGTCCGAAAACATGTCGTGAAGCGCGTACCTCGAGTCGGAGATCACGTTGTCGACGGCGCGGCCGCGCGGCGCGTATTGAAAATAAATCGCGTCTCGCTCGCCGCTGATCCGGTTGCGCACGACGACGTTCTCGGGTGCCCGGTAGAGATAGATGCCGTCGCCGCGCTGCCCGAACGGCAGATCGCGCAATCCCTCGATCTCGTTGTCCGCGATCTCGTTGCGTGTCGCGTTCGCGACGACGATGCCGTAGAACACGCGGCGGAGCCGGTTGCCGGCGATGCGGTTGTCGTTCGAGAGCACCTGGACCGCGGCGTCCATCGCGTTGGTCTGGCCGGTGCCGCTCCCCTCGATTGCCAGTCCCGTCACCTCGCAGCCCGGCGCCGCGAGCGTCACGACAGTGCCGGCGCCCGTCCCGATCAACCGGGCGGCGCCTTCGCCGATGATCTTCAGCGGCTTGCGGACGACGAGATCCTCGCGGTAGACGCCGGCGGTGACCCGAATCGTGTCGCCCGCCGATGCCGCAGCGATCGCCGGTCCGATGAATGGAAAGTCGGCGCCGGGACCACCCACAATCCACGTCCGCGCCTCCGCGGGCACCGCGACGGAGGTCAGAAGGACGAGCATGTGTAGGGGCCGACCCGCGTGTCGGCCTTGAGGCGGACACACAGGTCCGCCCCCACGCCGCGCACCTGCGATCGACAGTGCCGCCGCTCCAAGGAGCATCACCGCCCCCGCGTGCGGAAACGACCAGACCGTGAAGTTGCCGACCCTCACCGGTCCGACCAGCGGCGGCGTGAAATCGCGCACGGCGCGAATCGGCGCATTCCGATCGCGCTCGTGGCCGACCTGGAACAGCCGCGCCTGGACGGCCGCGGCGGACGCGGCGAGGAACGCCAGCAGCAGAACCGCGCAGGCGGTCCGATAGATCCGTCCGAACGAGCCTGCGCCGACGAACGCTGCGACGAGCAGCAGCACAGCGAAGGCAGCAATCGCGCGCGTCGCCCAGGTCAACTCGGGCAGTTCGGTTGGAAACCGTACGCCGATGTAATGCTGCAGCGTCGACACCTCGTGCACGTCGCCGACGATTCCGGTCCGTGCGACCTGCAGATGCAGCGTCTCGTCGGGATACTGCGGCGCCGACATCGCAAAGCCCCAGAGCGGCAGCGTCAGCGCGGCGGCCGCCAGCAGAGCGGCGGCGAGATAGACGGCGCGCGCCTTCATTGTTTGTCTCCGGTCGACGGAACTCCCGGGACGACCTGGCCCTTGACGTTCGCGCCGGCGTGCCAGTCGGTCAGCGTGACGGTGGAATCCTTGGGCTGCACGACCATGCGCCCGCGCATTTCGAGGTGAAGCGCGCTGCAGAAGTTCGTGCAGTAGTACCACTAGACGCCGGGTTTTCCGGCGTCGAACGTGATCGACTTCGTGTAACCCGGCGCGAGCGCGATGTTCAGGTTGTGGTCCGGCAGCGCAAAGCCGTGGATCATGTCGCGAATCGTCTCGACGTTGGTCACGTTCAGCGTCACGACGTCACCCTCGCGTACCTCGAAACTGTCAGGCGTGTACGCGCTGCGAATCAGCGTCATGTCTACGGTCACCGCGTGCGGCGCGGTCCGAACCACGCGTTCCTTGCCCGCCTGCACCGCATCGCCGGTTGGCGTGTAGACCTGTTTGACGATCGGCTTGAGGACCGACGCCGCGAGGAACGTGGCATCGTGCGGCTCGGGCGGCGTCGGGAACGACGCGAGCATCTTCATCTTCTCGCCTGAGATGTCGATGATTTCCTGGTTCTCGGGTAGATCGGGGCCGACCGGCACATACTGATCCTTCGACAGCTTGTTCAGCGCGAGCAGGTAGTCACCGGCCGGGCGCATCGAGTCGCCGCCCACTGCCTGGAGATGACCGATGTTGTAGTGGACGTTGATGCGGTCGACGATGTAGTCGGCTGCGCCCGCGACCGCCTTGTCGATGTTCCACTTCACGACCTGGCTGTCGAGGAAGAGCGACGTGAACGCGTTGCCGCGATCGTCGAACGTCGTGTGGAGGGGCCCCAGGCCGACTTCGGGCTCCGCGACGATCTTCAGCGTGTGCGCGTCGATGATCGTGACCGTCGGCGACAGCTTGCCCGACGCGATCATGTAGCGCCCGTCCGGCGTGGCATTGACGCCGTGCGGATTCTTCGGTACCGGAATCAGCGTGAGGAGGCCCGGGTTTTCCGCAGGATCGAGAATCGGCACGCCGTTGCGCACATGGCCCCGGCCGGCCGCGACCGCCTGCTCGGCCGCCGCGATGTCGATCGCCGCGACCGCGTCGCGGTCGTACTGGATCATCGCGCCCATATCCTTGCCTTGCTCGAGGTTGTACACGGTCGAAAACGCATAGCGGCCGTCCTTCGACGTGTCGGCGATGTCGATGTTCCCGTTCACGCGCACCTCGAACTTCACCTGCATGCTCTCGGGATCGACGAAGGCGACGACCGACGTGTACGGCGCAGGATTCGTCGCGAGGCCGTCGGTCGGCTGCTCGAACTCACCGTTCACGACGACGTACTCGGTGTTCGGCGACACGACCGCGATGCCGTGCGCGCCCTGCAGATTCGGAATCTTGATGATGCGATCGGCCTCGAAGTAATCGAGACGGATGCGCGCGAGGCGGCCGTTCGCGAGATCGTTGATCCAGAGATACCGGCCGTCGAACACGCCGTCCTTCTCCGACAACATCGGATGATGCGTGTCACCCCACAGACCGCCCGTCGCCTCGAGCTCTCTGCGGCGTGGATCGGTTTCGTGCATCGCGTAGCCGTACGCCGCGCGCGGCTCGAACACCGGGATTTCCCGGATCAGGCGTCCCGACGGGATGCCGACGACGAAGACCGAACCGCTCTGGCCGCCGGACAGAAACCCGTAGTACTTGTCCAGCTCGCCGGGTGCGACGTAGACCTTCTCGGCCGCGAGGGATCGCGCGGATCGCGTCGCGCCGCAGCCGAGCATCTGCACGGCGCCGAGCGTTGCCGCGACCGATAACGCTACGAGAATCAACGGATGGCGTTTCATAATCGTGTCCTCACTCCACCACCAGCACGCCGTGCATGTGCGGATGCAGTTCCGTCGTGCTGCACTGTGTCGAGCAATAGAAGTTGTAGCGGCCGGGGTCGTCGACCTTGAACGTCACCGACAGCGGCGCGCCGACCATCGCGCCGTTGATGAACACGCTCTGGTCGAGGCCGTCGAGCGCGAAGCCGTGGCCGGCGCCGAGGCCGTTGTCGGTCGCGGAGAACTCGATCTTCACGACCTCGCCGCGCTTCACGCGGATCTCCGACGGCTCGTACTTCCACGCATGCTCGCGAAGCTGGATGACGCGATCCGGCGCGCCGACGCCGTCCATGCTCTTCGCCATCTGCCGCTTCTGATCGCTGCCGTGCTTCGCGAGCGACAGCACGTACGCCACGAGGTCGTACTCCTCCTGTTTGGACATCACGCCGGAGTACGACGGCATCGGCACGCCGTTCATGCCGGTTTCGAGCGTGCGGATGATCTCGCGCTCGGTCCAGCCGGTGCGATACGAGCCGGGCTGCGTGAAGTCGCGCGCGTTCACATAGCGGCCCTTCGCGTCGACCATCGTCGCCGACGAAGGCCCGACGCCGCGGCCGTCTTCGCCGTGGCACTTCGCGCACTGCATCTTCGCGTAGGCCTCGCGGCCGCGATCGATGCTGCGCGATCGACCCGGCGCATCCGGTAGCGGCATCGGCTTGAGCGCGCGACCCGACGCGAATCGCTCGTCGAACGTCTTGACGTAATCGACGAGCGCCCAGCGGTCCTCGTCCGGCAGCAGGTACATCCACGGCGGCATCCCGGTTCCGTTCGCGCCGCGCGAGATGAGGCGGAACAGATCCTCGTCGCTCGGCAACTGACCCGAGGATGTCGTCCGGAACTTGAATTGACCCGCTGTGAAATCGCGCGGCGGCGGGACGAGGAACGGCGCGCCGTAGCCGTCGCCCGTCCCCGACGCGCCGTGGCATTGCACGCAGTTCGCGTCGTAGACCTGCTTGCCGCGCGCGACCGTCGCGGCGTTGGTCGCGGGCCGGGGCGCGAGCGGCGTTTCGAGGAATGGCGGCGTCAGCGATCCGGAGCCCCCTGCGGGCTTCGACGAACAGCCGGACTGTGCCGCCGCGCCGATCAGCAGGACCAGAATCGCCAGGCCCGGTCCGCCATGCTTGGTGTGGTGTCTCATCGGCACTCTCCTGTAGCCATTGCCCGCCACTGTAAAACGGCCCGAAAACCGCTCCTATGACGGCCGTCATACGCCGTTTTCAGGCGTTGCCGCATGCTGGACGCATGACGCCGACTGACCTTTCCACTCCGGGGGCCCCTGCCCCCCGGGCGGCGATGCCCGATTTCAACGAGGCGCCCTTTCTGGTGATTTGGGAGGTGACGCGCGCATGCGCGCTGGCCTGCGTCCACTGCCGCGCCGACGCCATCGCGCGCCGCGATCCGCGCGAGCTGACCACCGAGGAGGGATTTCGTTTGATCGACCAGGTGCGCGCGATCGGCGCGAGCCCCCCGCTGTTCGTGTTGACGGGCGGCGATCCGATGCGACGGCCCGATCTCGCCGATTTGATTCGCTATGCCGCGAATGCGGGATTGACGGCCGCCCTCACACCGAGCGGCACCGCCGCCGCCACACGTGCGCGACTTGCGGAACTCAAAGACGCTGGTTTGTCACGCGTCGCCGTGAGCCTCGATGGCCCCACGCCGGAAACACACGATGCGTTTCGCCGCGTGCGCGGCTCCTACGCGTGGACGATGCGGATCATCGAGGCGGCGGTCGATCTGGGACTGCCGCTGCAGATCAACTCCACGATCAGCAGGATGACGCGGCCGTCGCTCGAAACGATGGCGCTGCGCATGTCGGAGCTGCCCATCACGTTGTGGGCGCTGTTCTTCCTCGTTCAAACCGGGCGCGGCGCGAGTCTCGAGCAGATCAGCGCGGAAGAGTCAGAGCGCGTGCTGAACTATCTGTACGAGTTGTCGCTGACGGCGCCGTTCGGCATCAAGACAACCGAAGCGCCGCACTATCAGCGCGTCGTGTGGCAGCGGGAGCACGAACGTGCGGTGCAAGGACTGCCGACGCACGCGGTGGAGAGACGAAGACAGTTGCGCGCACCTCGCAGCGTCGCCGACGGCAACGGCTTCGTCTTCGTCGATCACGTCGGCAACATCTGTCCGAGCGGATTCCTGCCCGCGCCGCGCGGCAACGTGCGGACGGCGAGTCTCGGCGAGGTGTATCGAACCGACGAGATGTTCTCGAGACTTCGCGACGAGAACGCGCTCATGGGCAAGTGCGGCCGCTGTCGCTTTCGCGCGATCTGCGGCGGATCGCGATCGCGCGCGTTCGCCGCGACCGGCGCGGTGATGGCGTCCGATCCGCTCTGCGTCTACGAACCAGGCGCGGCGAGAGAGCCGCTCGTCGCGCACGTATGAGGAGAAGAAATGTTTAGATTGCGGCCGATCATGCGGCAAGGCACGGCATCGAGCATTGCTGAAACATGGATGCGCTATGCAACGATCGAGACTGCTCGCGCGTCCGTCAGGCAGATGTATCACGACGATCGCGTTCTCCGGGTGTTCATCGTGACCGACGGACTGCCGGCTCAGTTCGTCGAGTGGGTCGAGCGTTGACGGACCGGCTTCCCGCGCGGCGGCTTCCGCTGCTGTATCTCAGTACCGCGCATGCGGCGCTCCTGTTCGCGTGCCTGCTCGCGGCGTTGTGGCCTCGCGCGGTGGCCGGGTTCTTTTATCACTCGTGGATGGTGGCGATCGTCCACCTCGTGACGCTCGGCTGGATCACGTTCTCGATTCTCGGCGCGTTCTACATCGTCGGCCCGATCGCGCTCAGGATGGAGATGCCCGTCCGGCGCGGCGATTACGTGGCGTACGGGTTCGCGCTCGTCGGCCTCATCGGCATGGTCGGGCACTTCCTGATCGAGGAATACGGCGGCATGGCCTGGTCGGCGGCCACGGTCATGTGCGGCATCGTCTACACGACCATCCGGTTCGCCGGCGCGGTGGGCCGCGCCGGAGTGCCGCCGGCCATCAAGCTGCACATCGTGCTCGCATGCTTCAACATCTGGGTCGCGGGATCGATGGGGCTGCTGATCGCCATCGACAAAGTCGCACACTTCCTGCCCGGTTTCGTGCTCTCGAACGTGTTCGCGCACGCGCACCTCGCGGCGATCGGCTGGGCGGCGATGATGGTCGTCGGCGTCGGCTATCGACTGTTGCCGATGACGTTCCCGTCGAAGATGCCCGCGGGCCGGCCGATCTACGCGAGCGCGATCCTCCTCGAAACCGGGGTGCTCGGCCTGTTCGTCACGCTGCTGCTCGGGAGCGCGTGGGCGGTCGTGTTTGGCGCGACGATCGCCGCCGGCTTCGCGACGTTCCTCGCGCAAGTCATGTGGATGCTGCGCAGGCGGGTGCCTCGGCCGGCCGGCGCCCCGCGGCTCGATTTCGGCGTGATGCACGCGGCGGCCGCGGGCCTTTCGCTCGCCGCTGCGATCGCGATTGGGCTGACGCTGCTCGTCGCACCAGCGTCGACGGGGACGCTTCGTGCCGCCGCGGCGTACGGCGTGCTGGGTCTCGTCGGATTTCTTGGCCAGATGATCGTCGCGATGGAGACGCGGCTGCTGCCGCTCAACTTTCAGATCGCGCCGCCGCCGCCGCACAGCATGCGCGATCGAGCTCTCCAGGCGATCGTGTTTACCGGATGGGCCGTCGGCGTGCCTGCGCTTGCGGCCGGCATGTTTCGTGACTCTGCGCTGCTCGTCGCGATTGGCGGATGGGCGCTGTTCGCGGGCGTCGCGATCGCAACGTTGGACAATGTGTGCGTCATCGGACGCGACGTCGCGGCATCGAGCGGCCTGGAGATGGCAGCAGCCGGCTCACCCCGGTAGGCAAGTCGTCCGCGCTTTTATCGTCGTTCCTCCGGCGCGTGCTGCGCGAGCGTCCACAGCGCGATGCACCCGAGGATGACGAGGTTCGGAAAAAGCATCGGGGCCATCGGTGGCGCGCCGGCGAGGATGCGCTCGAAGAACGTCGCTCCAGGCTGTCGCAGAATCGCCATTGCGTGCAGCCCGACTCCGATGAGGCCGACCAGCGCCTGCACGGCCAGGACGACCGCGCACAGCTTCAGGAACGCGATGGACGGCCGGACGAGAAAGAGCACGACGAGGAATCCAATCGCAAACGCGCTGGTGGCCACAGGCACCCACTCCAGCGGATTGAAGAATCCATTCTGCGCATGATCGGTGAGGCTGAACACGAAGTTGCCGATGAAGCCACCCAGCGCCAGAAGCAGCACCCACTGCGCCCACTCGACCGTGCCGGCGTCGACGAGCCGGTTCAGGATCAGGAGAAGTCCGAGGCCGCTGTAGGCGAGCGGCGCCGCAAACGGCGCGGCGTAGGTCAGGCTTCGAATCGTCCGCGCATAGAAGAACTGACTATCAAGGTGGAGGACGACGCCCGCGAGGCCGATTGCCACCGCGAGCCAGCCGACGAGGTGGCCGACGTCGCGCCAGATTGCAGGCCGCCGCCGCCGGAGCGGGACAATGACCATGAGCGTCGCCGTCGCCGCCATCGAGAAATACAGCGGCACGTATTCGGACGAACGGCGGAAGTGATTCGTCGAGTGCGCCAGAAAGATGTCGACCACGAGCCCCGCGAAGTTGAACAGGACGAAGACCTCGACCCAGAGCTGGTAATCGCGGGACCAGTGAGGCGGCTGCCGATCGAGTTCACCGCCTGCCATGCTGCCGCCGCAGATCGTCGGCCATCGCACGGAGCTCCACCGTCCGCGCGAGCATCGGATAGTTGCCGTGCCACTGCACGAAGTCGGCGCCGCCCATGAACGCCCCATGCTTCGAGGTGCGGCCGTCGTAATGCCAGAGATCGAAATAGACGAAATCAATCGGCTGCGTGAACGGCGCTCCAGTCAGGACGCCCTCTTTCCGCAACGCCGTCATCACGTCTGACGCAGCCTGCACTCTCTCGTTGGTCGACACCACGACCTTCTCCGCGTCCGCGTAGACGCGATCGATAAGCGGCTGCGTGTGGCACTGGACGCAGATCTGCTTCATCGCGAGCTGCGCGCGATCGTGATTCGGCCGCGGCTTCGTGATCGGATCGGCCAGGTAGTACGACAGCCGATCGGACGGGTCGTGCGTCACCTTCTGCCCGTTGAGGCCGCTCATGTGGCAGGTCGCGCACGTGGGCACGAACATGTCCCGCGTCGAGAGCGTCTTCGGCGGCGCGTCGAGCCGCAGCAGTTTCTCCTGCGCGTGGAACATGATGCCGTGCTTCGACTCTTCGTAGATCTCGAGCTGCGAATGATCCGGCCCGAGGTGACACTGCCCGCACGTCGTCGGCCGTCGTGCGATTGCCACCGATGCCGTGTGTCGTGTGTGGCACGCCGTACACGTGCCGATCGTCCCGTCGTCGTTCGGTCTCCCGACGCTGTGGCATTGCGCGCATCCGCTCGTGGTCGCCGACGCGCCCTCGATTCCCGTCAGCGGATGCGCCGGGCGACGAGTGCCGCCCGGCTGATACCGCTCGGAGAATTCGACCTGTTCGGGCTTCAGCCCTTCCTGACCGAAGACGGCGGCCCAGGACGGCGCCGCGTGCCGGCTGCGAAGAAACTCTTGATAGATCGGTTCGTGGCAGCTGCGGCAGTTGCCGGCGGTCAATTTCGCCGACACGGTGAAGCCGTGATGATCCTTCTTTTCCTGCGCGGCGGCGGGCTGATGACAGTCGAGGCAGTTCACGCCGTTCCGCGCGTGCATGCTCATCTCGTACTCGTGCACGACCGAGTACTGCTGCTGGGTGTGGCATTCGGCGCATTTGCCCGACGCCCGCACGAATTCCGCGGACGGCTGCTCGGTTTCCACGCGCGGCCGCGCGCGGTTGATGAGGAAGGCGCTGACGATCAATCCGAAACTGATGACGACCGCGATGAACACGGGGCGGAACGACATGCCACGAATCTATCATTCACGCGGCCAGCTTTCCGAGGATCGCGAGAGGCCGACCAGCGCGATGGCCGAGTCTTCATGGTGATTCCTCGACAGACGCTCCAGAACTTTTCGGACGAGCGCGTGCCCAGAGTTCGGTGTTCCATCATTCACGCCGCCAGCTTCCCCACTATCCGCCACAGCCAACGATGCACCTTGTGGTACCCGGTCGGGTGCGCGTACATGAGGATGCACTCCCCCCAGATGCACGTGACACCGACCTCGTCACAGGTCTTCAACACGTCGACCGATTCGGCGCCCTGCTGGAGCCAGACGTGACGAATGCCAGCCGCGGCGGCCTCGCGCACGACGGCAGAGGCGTGGTCCGGCGGCACGACCACGAGCACGGCATCGACCGCCTCGGGCAGATCGGCGAGATGGGGGTCGCAGTGAACGCCGTCGATGACGTCGGCAGACGGATGGATCGGATAGACACGATAGCCCTTCGCCGCGAGCACGCGGCGCGCGAGGTTGCCGAACTTCCTGCCCGATCGCGAGAGACCGACCAGCGCGATCGCCGGCTGCGCAATGAACCGATCGATGTCAGCGCGTGAAGCCATATGAACGTCCTTTCTCCCCAGCGATTAGATCCCCAGCATCATCACCGCCAGGCCGACCGTCGCGACCACCACGCCTGCCAGCGCATCGCCCCAGCGGTCCGCCCACGCGCCGCCGATGCTCGCGACGGCTGCGCGTGCGGGCAGCGCGAGCGCGACCATGGTGCCAATCGTCGCGAGCTCGTATGCGGACACGCGCCGCCAACTCATCGACCTCGATCACGAGACCTGGAACACCGAAACACATGAACCCTCACCTGTTTGCGTGGGGCGGACACGCGGGTCCGCCCCTAGGGCCGACACATGGGTTGGCCCCTACACCGCGTGCGCGATCGCGTCGGCGATGACCGCCTGACCCAGCGCAACGCCGCCGTCGCCGGGCGGCACGTCGCGATGCAGCAACACGTCGTGCTCGGGCGCGAGGGCCTCGACGATCAACTCGGCCAGCAGCGCCTTCTGGAAACACCCGCCGGACGCAACGGCCGGCAGCGGCCCGTACTGCATCGCGGCGCGCCGGACGAGCGCCGCCGTCGCGCGCGCGATGGTGTGGTGAAACGCGGTGGCAATCGCCGAGGCCGGTGCTCCGACGGCGCGATCGCGCAATGCTTCACGCACGGCCGGGCGGAGGTCGATCTCGGCGCACGACGGACCGTCGGTCACGCGGTACGCGCAGCCGCGCTCGACTGTGAGATCCGCAGCCCGATTCCACTCGAGCGCTATCTGTCCTTCGAAGCTCGCGTGGGACCGGCCCAGGAACAGCGCGCCGAACCCGTCGAAGTAGCGGCCCACGCCGCGCGCGAGCGGCGGCACGCAGCGGGCGCGCAGCACCGCGAGCACCGCGGCGAGCTGCGACTCCTTCACGTCGTTCCACAGCGACCAGATCTCCGGTGGGAGCTCGCCGTCGAACGCATCGACCGCGAGCGCGAGCGCGATGCGCCACGGCTCGTGGATGGCGCGATCGCCCCCGACGAGCGGCAGCGGCCTGAATGTCGCCACGCGCGCGAACGAGCGCGCGTCCGCCACCATGATTTCGCCGCCCCACAGCGTGCCGTCCGTGCCGTAGCCGGTCCCGTCGTAGGCGATCCCGATCGCCGGACCCTCGAGGCCGTGCTCGGCCATGGCGCTCACGACGTGCGCGTGATGGTGTTGAACGGGAATTTTGATCGCCTCGCCGCGGCCGAGTGCGTATTGGGTCGACACGTAGTCGGGATGCATGTCATGCGCGACGACCTCGGGCTTGATCCGTACGAACTGCTCCATTCGCGCGATCGCGTGCACGTACGCGTCGTAGGTCTCGACGTTCTCGAGATCGCCGATGTGCGGCCCGAGCCAGGCGCTCGTCCCCGACGCGAGACAGAACGTGTTCTTCAGGAGCGCGCCGCACGCGAGCACGGGACGAACGACGCCGTGCCGCAGCTCGATCGCCCTGGGGCCGTGACCGCGCGAACGCCGCAGCACGGTGCCGCGGCCGCAGACCATCGTCACGACCGAATCGTCGGCGCGGCTGTCGATGTCGCGGTCGTGCAGCAGGAACAGGTCGGCGATGTTCCCCAGGCGCCGGATCGCCTCGTCATTGCGATGCGCGATCGGTTCATCGGACCGGTTGCCGGAGGTCATCACGAGCGGCCGTGCGGCCTCGGCCAGCAGGAGGTGATGCAGGGGGGAGTAAGGCAGGAACAGGCCGACCGTATGGTTGTGCGGAGCGACCGATGCGCCGAGTCCGCGGCCCTGGCGTTCGGGCAGCACGACGATCGGCCGCTCCACCGACGTCAGCAGTCGCCGCGCCTCGTCGCCCACGATGGCGAGCGCTTCCGCCGCGTCGAGATCCTTGACCATCACCGCGAGCGGCTTCTCCTCGCGGTGTTTCAGTCTGCGAAGCCTGCGCATGGCGACGTCCGACGTCGCGTCGCACGCGAGGTGAAAGCCGCTGATGCCCTTGACGGCGACGATGAGGCCGTATCGCAGCGCTTCCGCGGCGGCGGCCAGCGGGTCGTCGACCTCGATCCGCACGCCGTCGTGCGCATGCAGGGTGAGGCGGGGACCGCAGACGGGACACGCGTTCGGTTGCGCGTGAAACCGGCGGTCGTTCACGTTCTCGTACTCGCGCCGGCACTCCAGGCACATCACGAACGGCGCCATCGTCGTCGTCGCGCGGTCGTACGGGATGTCGCGGGCAATCGTGAAGCGCGGGCCGCAGTTCGTGCAGTTCGTGAAGGCATAGCGGTAGCGGCGATTGGCTGGATCGAAGATCTCGGCGACGCACTCGTCGCATGTCGCGAGGTCGGGCGGGATGGAGACGCGACGCTCGGCGTCCTGCTGGCTCTCGACGATCTCGAAGCGCGACGCCCCTTCGGCGGGAATCGCTTCGGAGGTGACCGCGAGAATTTTCGCGGCCGGGGGCGGAAAATGCAGCGCTTCGGTGAAGCGTTGGAGGCTCGCGTCGTCGCCGAACACCTCGATCGCGACCCCCGCCGAATCGTTGCGCACGCGGCCGGTTACGCCCGCCAATCGGGCCGTCCGACAGACCCACGGCCGGAAGCCGACACCCTGCACGGTGCCGCGAATTCGAATGCGCCGACCCTCCAGTTGCGCGACAGCCATCGACGTATGCAGAGGACGAGGCAAGAGCACTGCCATGCACGATCGGCGTGAATCGCCAACATCCGGGAAGTGAGTGTCGGATTTCCGGCAGGCCCTCAGAAGGGATTGGGGCTTCGTGATTCGGGATTCGCAACCGGGAGTCGGGAGTCGGCAGTCGGGTGACTGCGTCGGAGACACGCGTAGGTCAGACCGAGCGCGATGGCGACGAGCACGACGAACAGTCCGATGACGCCGTTGGCGTGGCCGAGTCCGCGAGTCCGCATGACGATCGACATTCCGATGATCGCGGCGCCCATTGCTGCCGCGAACACCATCAGCGGCACGGCGAAGAACAATCCAA
>DASYQZ010000137.1:0-29258 GCA_036004865.1 Vicinamibacterales bacterium | reverse complement strand
ACGAGGATTGCCGACGGATCGCCTTTGCGTCCCCGTTCGATCGTTTCGCGATTCACGTCGTAGATTTGCCGGTTGATCGTCTCGCGCCGATCGGCCGCCGTCTCGAGCAGCGCCATCGTCGCAATCAGCTCGTAGTCGACGATGTCGCGCAGCGTCCAGCGGCCGCCCATCCAGGGACGTGGATACTCCGTCCGAGAGTTGATGTCGGTCGGCGCCGGCAGCACGGCATTCGCACCGCCTTCACCGCCGCGTCCGCCACCCCGCCCGCCCCCTGCCGCGGCCGGCGGCTGACCTGCGCGCCCGGGCTGCGCGCGCTGCTGATCGATGGGCGCTGCCACGCGCGCGCTCGCGACCTCGGTGAGGAGCCCGATCTGGTTGTGCCACCAGCCGCTCCACGCCATCGCCCCCTGCCAGAAGTTCGTATACGTGGAGTTGTAGATGATGCCTTCCTTGCCGGCCGCCTCGAGCGCGGCGGCCTGCGACTGGCCCAGGATGCCGTTCCAGCGGTAGATCAGCGGGTGCACGTTCGGGTTGATCGGATCGGTCGCCGGCATCACGAAGATGCGCGCGCCGTTGCTGCCCTGCTGGTGCTCGTCGAGCCATACAGACGGGAACCAGTCGTGCCACAGCAGCCGCGCCGTGTGCTGGCTCTCCTTCTGCGTGAACATGTACATGTCGCGGTTGTTGTCGTGGCCGACGTACGGGTGGTAGAGATACGGAATCGGACTGGTCGCGTACGGCGTGCCGACGTTCTTGTTGAACCAGTCGGTCACCATGATCTGACCGTCTGGGTTCAGACTCGGCACGAGGAGGAAGAGGACGTTGTCGAGAATCTTCTTCACCATCGGCGAATCTTCCGTCGCGAGGCGGTGCACCAGCTCAACCGACATCTGCGACGCGCCGATTTCGGTCGCGTGAATGCTGCAGGTGATGACGACGACCGCTTTGCCGTGACGGAAGATCTCCTCACGTTCCGCCTCGGTTGGCGCGCCGCCCTGAAAGTACAGCTTCCGCTCGAGCTGCTTGTAGCGATCCAGATTCTTGAGCGTGTCGGCCGAACTGATTTCGAGCACGATGAACGGATGGCCGTTGCTGGTCTTGCCGAGCTCGCGAAAGCGGACGCGATCGGAGCTCGCGGCTGCGAGCTTGAAGTACTCGACGGCCTTGTCCCAACGCACCAGCTTGTTGTCGGCGCCGACCTTGTGGCCCAGAAACTGTTCGGGCGCTTGAAGCCCTGCTCCTGACGGCTCCGCAGCAGCCAGGAAGAACGCAAAGACCGTCAAGACCGCAAAGCCAATTTTTTGTTCGATCGCGAGATCAGACGCCACTACGCGGCGACGAACCATTGAATGCCTCCGATGTTCGCTCACTATAATTCAGGTTCACAGCGCGGCCGAGCCGCCGCCAGGAGTTGCTCGGCCGCGCTTAGCGGCGGGCCGCAGGCCCGCCGATCTAGTAGAACAAACGCGTAATCAGGTTTGTTCTACAGGGAGGGCGGTCATGATCGAGCGCGCGGTCCGTAGCCTCATCGCCGTCGCCGTCGCTTCGTCTCTCGCAGGCGCCGTTCACGCGCAGACCGTCGGCGCCAGCCTGCAAGGCATCATCACCGATCCCGCCGGCGCCGCGGTGCCGAACGCCGACGTGGTCGTCATCAGCGCGGCAACCGGGGGAACCTGGGAGCTGAAGACCGATTCGACCGGGCACTATCGTCTGCCGGTGCTGCAGCCCGGCGAGTACGAGCTGCACGTATCGCAGACCGGTTTTCGCCCGGTGGCGCAGCGCGGCATTCGACTGACGGTCGGCCAGAACGCCGTCATCGACGTCAAGCTCGAGCTCGGCCGCATCGCGGAAGAAATGACGGTCACCGGCGCCGCCCCGATCATCAACACGACGTCGGGCGCGCTGAGCGGTCTCGTCAGCGACAAGGAGATTCGCGAATTGCCGCTCAACGGCCGCTCCTTCCAGCAGCTCGCGCTGCTGCAGACTGGCGTGACGCCCGCGCTCGCCGCCGGCAACGACGTCGTCGGCGGACGCACGCCGAAAATTTCGATCAACGGCGCGCGGCCCGAGCAGAACAGCTTTCTGCTCGACGGCACCGACATCAACAACGTCTACAACAAGACGCCCGGATCGTCGGCGGGCGTGCTGCTCGGCGTCGAGGCCGTGCTCGAATTCCAGGTGTTGACCAACGCGTACTCCGCGGAGTTCGGACGCTCGGCCGGCGGCGTCGTCAACGCGGTGACCAGATCAGGCGCCAACGCGGTGCATGGCTCGGGCTTCGAGTTCTACAGAAACTCGGCGCTCGACTCGAAGAACTATTTCGATCCGAAAGACAAGCCGATTCCCGACTTCTACCGCCACCAGTTCGGCGCCGTCGCCGGCGGACCGATCGTCAAAGACAGGACGTTCTACTTTGCGGCGCTCGAATCGCTGATCGAGCGGCTCGGCGTGACAGGCCTCACGGCGGTGCCCGACGACAACGCGCGGCTCGGCATCCTGCCGTCCGGACCGGTGACGCTCCATCCGGCGGTCCCGCAGTATCTCGACATGCTGTTCCCGCATGCGAACGGACGCTCGCTCGGCGGCGGCGCGGCGGAATATCTGTTCACCGAGACGCAGCCGACCAACGAGTATTTCGGGCAGCTGCGCATCGACCATCGCTTCAAGGGCGGCGACAGCCTGTTCGCGCGCTACACGTTCGACGACGGGAAGGTCGATCGCGTGCCGCCGACGAAGCCGTTCGTGTCGATGACGAAGGAGCATTCGCGCAACCAGTATCTGACCGTCGAGCACCAGCATCTGTTCTCGCCCTCGCTGCTCAACACGTTCAAGGGCGGCCTCAATCGATCGGTGTCGCTGGCCGACAACGTGCGCACGCTCGACATCCCGCCCTCGATGTCGTGGCTGCCGGGCGAGAAGTTCGGCTACTTCACGATCACCGGGCTCGTGACCGAGATGGGCGGCGACTTCAGGCTGCCGCGCAACGACTACCTGACGAACTGGCAGCTTGGCGACACGCTGTTCTGGACGCGCGGCGCCCACGCGGTGCGATTCGGATTCCAGAGCCAGTTGCTGCAGTTCCACCAGAACACGACGAGTCAGCAGGGCGGCATCGTCACGTTCCCGAATCTGTCGGCGTTTCTGCGTGGCGTGCCGAACAACGTCGACTTCGCCGTGCCGGGTCTCATCGATCCGATTCGCGATTACAAGCAGTGGCTCTTCGGGTTCTTCGCGCAGGACGACGTCCGCGTGCGGCCGAACCTGTCGTTGAATCTGGGCGTGCGGTACGAGTTCATCACGACGCCGACCGAGGTCAACGGCAAGCTCTCCAACCTGCGGAATGTGAGCGACAGCACGCTGACGATTGGCGAGCCCTGGCATTCGAATCCGTCGCTCAAGAACATCGCGCCGCGCCTCGGCGTCAACTGGGATCCGTTCGGCAGGGGCACGACGTCGGTGCGCGCCGGGTTCGGGCTCTTCTACGACGAGATTCTGCCGAAGTACTACTTCTTCTCCGGCAGCCTCAACCCGCCGTTCACGACGCGGACGACGATTGCGAACCCGCCGTTTCCGAACGTGATGGCGAACTTCAATCCGAACGCGCCGATCAGAGCGCAGCTGCAGACGATCAATTACGATCTGCAGTCGCCGTTCATCACGCAGTACAACGTCGGCATCCAGCGCGCGCTGCCCGGCGACTGGGACGCCTTCGTCGGCTACGTCGGATCGCGCGGCCGAAACCTGATTCGCCTCGGCGACGCCAACCTCGCGCCCGAGACGATCGTCAACGGCGTGAAGACGTATCAGCCGGCCGCCGGCCGCCGCAACCCGAACTTCGGGCCGACCTTCCAGCGCGCCACCGACGCGCGGTCGTTCTACGACTCGCTGCAGGTGAGCATCATGAAGCGCTACTCGCGCGGCGTGCGCGCGCAGGTCTCGTACACGCTCGCGAAGTCGATCGACGATTCGAGCGGCATCAACTCGCAGGACTTCGACAGCGTCGTGCAATATGGGCTCGATTGGTACGACCCGACGTACGACCGTGGACCATCGGCGTTCCAGGCGCGCCACAATCTGACGTTCAACGCGAGCTGGGATATCGGACGAGGGTGGCAGCTCAATAACGTGACCACGATCCAGAGCGGCCAGCCGTTCACCGTGCGTCTCGGCTTCAATCGATCGGGCAACCTGAACACGACCGGCTTCTCGATGAACGAGCGGCCGGATCTCAAGCCCGGCTTCTCCGAGAACCCGGTGCTCGGCGGTCCCGATCGCTACTGGGACATCAACGCGTTCGCGCTGCCGGCGGCGAACACGCGAGGCAATCTCGGGCGTAACACGCTCGTCGGGCCTGGCCTCGTCAACGCCGACCTGTCGCTGATCAAATCGCTGAAGCTGGCGTCGCAGCGCACCCTGCAGTTGAGGCTCGAGGGGTTCAACGTCCTGAACCGGGCGAATTTCGCCGTCCCGTCTGGACGCATCGCCTTCACGAACGCCGCCGGCGACGTCGCGCCGAACTGGGGACGCATCACGACGACGGTCACCACGGCGCGGCAGATTCAGCTGGGCGTGAAGTACTTGTTCTAAGTTCGAGGAGCAAGACGTACGGGTTTGGAACTTCTGAAATGCAACCACGAAAACACGAAGGCACGAAAAAGACCTATTTCCCTTTCGTGCTTTCGCGGTTTCGTGGTGGCATTTGTTTGCGGTAAACGCCAGATCCCATGACACCCCAGCAGATTCTTCGATCCACGTCACGCATGGACGCCATCCAGTCGCCGATCGTTCAGGTGATCGGCGACCTGATTCGTCAGGTGCCGGGCACGATCTCACTCGGTCAGGGCGTCGTGCACTATGGACCGCCGCGCGGCGCGATCGAGGCGGCGGTCGCGGCGGTCGCGGATCCGGCGACGCATGAATATCAGGACGGTCTCGGCATCCCGATTCTCGTCGAACGTTTGCACGCGAAGCTGAAATCGGAGAACGGCATCGACGTCGCGCACGGCCGGAAGGTGATGGTGACGGCGGGCGCGAACATGGCGTTCGTCCATGCGGTGTTCGCCATCACCGACGTCGGCGACGAGATCATCCTGCCCGTGCCGTTCTACTTCAATCACGAGATGGCGATCGAGATGGCCGGCTGCCGGGCAGTGCGCGTGCCGACCGACGATCATTATCAATTGCGCCTCGACGCGATCCGCGCCGCCATCACGCCGCGCACGCGCGCCATCGTCACGATCTCGCCGAACAATCCGAGCGGCGCCGTGCTCAGCGAATCGTCGCTGCGCGACGTGAACGCGCTCTGCCGCGATCGCGGGCTGTATCACATCGCCGACGAAGTCTACGAGTACTTCACGTACGGATCGGCGCGGCACGTGTCGGCGGGATCGTTTGCGGGCGCCGCGGCGCACACCATTTCGATGTACTCGCTGTCGAAGGCGTACGGCTTGGCCGGCTGGCGCGTCGGTTACATGGTGTACCCGGATCGGCTCGCGTCCGCGATGATGAAGAGCCAGGACACGATCCTCGTGTGCGCGCCGGTCGTGTCGCAGGTGGCGGCCGCGGCGGCGCTCGATGCTGGCCGCGCCTATTCCGCCCCGTACGTCCGCGAGTTCGCCGGGATTCGCGACATCGTGCTCCGCGAGCTCGGCGCACTGGCGCCGCTGGCGGACGTGCCGGCAGCCGACGGCGCGTTCTACATCCTGTTGAAGCTCCACGCGCGCAGCGCGAAGGCTTCCCGCCTTCGCTCGCCCGAGAACAACGCGAGCGACGGCGAGGCTCGCCAAAGCGCCGGAGGCGCGACGGCGGCAGCCGCGCGATTGGATCCGATGGCGATCGCCGAGCGTTTGATCCGCGAGCACAAGGTGGCCGTCATCCCCGGGCCGGCGTTCGGGATGACCGACGGGTGCTATTTCCGCGTCGCCTATGGCGCGCTGCACAAGGAAACCGTTGCCGAAGGGATCGGCCGTCTCGTGACCGGACTTCGCGCGATCGTCGGGGCGTGATGGTGCGTCCCCGCGGTGCGCTGGCCGCGACGCTCGTCGTGCATGGCTGGCGGTTCCGCTCGTTCGCGAGATCTTGAATCGGCTGCTCACGTCTGAACGGCCAACGCGGCCAACGCCTCCGCCTCTGTCGCATGCGTCTCGAACACCGTATTCAGCCGCGTGATGACGAAGACGTCCCTGAGCTTCTCGGAGACGTTGCAGAGGGCGAGCCGCCCGCCGCGATTCGCGACGGCGGTGTGCGTGGTCGCGATTTCCGCGACACCGGACGAGTCGATGAGCGTGAGCCCATCGAGATCGACGACGAAGGCGCGCGTGCCCGAGTCGAGCGCCGTTCGCACGGCGCGGCGGATCCCGAAATCGCGCTCGCCGATGGTCAGCGGACCACGAACCTGAAGGACCATCACCGTTCCGACGAATCTCGCGTGAATCGTGGCCGCCTCCCTCGAGTGTTGACTCTGGATTCTACCGGGTTTCGGTGCTTGTCCTGATACATCCGCGCGTCCGCCTCGGCGACGAGCGGCGTCAGATCCAGCGTGCCCTGCGGCACTTCCGTCCAGCCGACGCTGAGACCGATGCCTGGCGGCAGCTCGACCGCGTCGGGCGCGGCGTCGAACTCCGACTTCAGCGCCGCGGCTTTACGTCCCGCTTCGTCGCCGCTGCAGGTAATCAGCACGAGGAACTCGTCGCCGCCCCAGCGGAACACGTAGTCGGCTTCGCGGATGTGACGTTTGAGAAACCGCGCGAAGTACTGCAGCACGCGATCGCCGGCGTCATGGCCGAGCGAATCGTTCACCGCCTTGAACTTGTCGATGTCGATGAACAGCAGCGACAGCGGCAGCTCGAAGCGAGCGTGACGCTGCAGCTCGCGATCTATCACCTGATCGAGGAAGCGGCGATTGTGGCACCCGGTCAGCGGATCGGTGATGGCCGCCTGGGTCAGCTCCTCGCGCGCCGACTCGAGCCGCCGGTTCGTCAGGCGCAGCTCGTAGGTCATGTCCTCGAAGATCAACAGGTGGATGCCCATCGCGCCGCACGCGTAGAGCACCACGTTCACCATCAGGATCTCGAACGTGAAGTCCCCCGAGCCGAGCAGCCGTCGCACGAGGACGGCCGACGTCAGGTTCGAGACGGCGAGACCGAGCAGGACGAAGGCGATGAGGCCGGCGCCGATCATCCGCCGCTCGATGAGGATGGCCGCGTACATCGCACCGGCCGCCGCGAGCATCGTCGCCGACACGATGTAGCCGGGCACGAGCACCGCGCCGATGCCGAACACGAGCGGCGCCAGCACGAAGTACGCGGCGCCGGCTGCCAGCGCCTTCAGGTGCTTCGCGCGGACGTAGCCCGTTTGCCGGTAAACGTCTCCACTCCAGAAGTAGAGCAGCGCGGCGCAGACGGCGAGAAACTGCGACAGGCCGACCGCGGCGCGCGCGACTCTGACGCTGTCGTACCCGCGCGCGACGAGCAGCAGCGCCGGAATGATGAGCAGCCAGCCCGAGGCCCACAGCAGGATGAACGGCTGCCGCCGGTGCGCGTACTGAAGAAGCAGCAGGCCGAAGACGATCGCGGCGCCGAACGCGGCGGCGCGCCGCGGGTTGATCGAGACCGCTGGCGGGCTCGGCACGCCGGCGGACGGACCCTGCGGGCTCTGCACCTGGAGCGCCGCGGCGTCGCGCGGTGGCGCGGCATGCATCGGCTGATCGAAGAAGGGGCTGACGAAAACAAGTAAGAGGGCGAGGCAGAGCGCGTGAGGCAGCGCAAGCCTAGACATTATTCAAAGGCGGCCCGGACAGCGGCCGCGATCACACATCCAGTTCCTCGGCTTCATCCGCTCGCTCCATGATGAACCGGAACCGGGCGGACGCGTCCTTCCCCATCAACTCGTTGATCACCCGGTCGGTGACGATCTGATCCGTCACCTCGACGCGCAGCAGGCGGCGCGTCCGCGGGTTGAGCGTCGTCTCCCACAGCACCTTCGGCATCATCTCGCCGAGGCCCTTGAAGCGCGTGATCTCAGGCGTCGCACGCCCCTGTCCGTTTTTCGCATGCTGCTTCAGGATGGCGTCCTTGTGCGCATCGTCCAGCGCCCAGGACGTTTCCTTGCCGATGTCGATGCGGTAGAGCGGCGGCTGGGCGAGGAAGACCTTGCCGTTCGTGATGAGCTGCGGCAGGTGCCTATAGATAAAGGTCAGGAGGAGCGTGGCGATGTGGTTCCCGTCCGAGTCGGCGTCGGCGAGGATGATGATCTTGCCGTAGCGCAGTCTCGTCAGCTCGAAGTTCTTGCCGAGCCCGCAGCCGAAGGCGGTCACGAGATCCGACAGCTCCTTGTTTTCGAGGACCTTCGCGAGCGACGCGCTCTCGGTGTTCAGCACTTTCCCCCGAAGCGGAAGAATCGCCTGCCGCGCCCGGTCGCGACCCTGCTTGGCCGATCCGCCGGCCGAATCGCCTTCGACGATGAACAGCTCGCTGCCGTCCGCGCTGGGATTCGTGCAGTCGCTCAGCTTGCCGGGCAGGTTCAGACGCGTGGACGTCGCGCTCTTCCTCGAGACCTCCGCCTGCGCCGCGCGGCTCGCTTCGCGCGCGCGCGCCGCGAGGATGATGCGCGCCACGATCGCTTCCGCCACGCTGATGTTGTGATTCAGCCAGTGCTCGAGCGCCGGACGGACGATGCCGTCGATCGCCGACACGAGCTCCGGGTTGTTCAATCGATCCTTGGTCTGTCCTTGAAACTGCGGCTCCTGCACGAAGATGCTGAGGACGCCGGTCAGCCCTTCGCGGATGTCTTCGGCCGACAGCGTCACGCCCTTCGGCGACAGAGTGTGCGTCTCGATGAAATTGCGCACCGCTTTGCCGAGCCCGGCGCGGAAGCCGGTCTCGTGCGTGCCGCCCGATCCCGTCGGGATGCCATTGACGTAGGAGCGCAGGTGCTCGTCGGTCGCCTCAGTCCACTGCATGACGAGGTCGAGCCTCATGGAATCGTCTTTCACCAGCGTGAACGGCGCCTCGTGCACCGGCTTCGCGCCGCGCTCGGCGACGATTTTCTTCTGGTAGTCGATGAGCCCCTCGGTGTGCTCGAAGACGATCTTCTCTTTCGACGATTCGTCTTCGAACGTCACTTTCAGCCCTTTGTGCAGGTAGCTCGCGACTTCGAGCCGCGCTTTGATCACGTCGGGATCGAATTCGATCTTCGGAAAGATCGTCGCGTCGGGGTGGAAGTAGACGGTCGTGCCCGCCCCGCGCGCGGGTCCGAGCTTCTTCAGCCCGCTGACCGGTTTGCCCTGCTTGAACCGCATCTCCCACTGCGCGCCGTCGCGCTTGACCGTGGCGACGAGCTCTTTCGAGAGCGCGTTGACGACGCTGGCGCCGACACCGTGTAAACCACCGGCGGTTTTGTAATTCCCCCGCTCGAACTTGCCCCCGGCATGGAGCATCGTGAAGATGACTTCGAGCGCGCTCTTCTTTGTCGTCGGATGCTTGTCGATCGGAATGCCGCGGCCGTCGTCTTCGATCGTAATCGACGATCCATCCCCGTGAAGAGTCACCCAAATGTTTGAACCGTAGCCATTCATCGCCTCGTCGACGGAGTTGTCGAGAATCTCCCAGACGAGGTGGTGCAGCCCGGCTGAGCCCACACCGCCGATGTACATGCCGGGACGCTTGCGAACCGGCTCCAGTCCTTCGAGGACGGTGATGTCTTTCGCGGTGTAGTTCGCGGATGCCATGTCTATAATGTGCGCTCGCGCTTCACAGTACGAACGTTCACCCCCGAAGCGTTCGCGCTACGGGAACAATTGTACCAGCGACCCCATGACTGGTGACGAGGTGGTCACTCGACTCGGCTCGGACAACCTGCTGACGATGGGCACGCAGCCATCGCTGGATGAGGGACCGCCGCGCGAGTCGTGCAAGCCCGGCAGCGACGTCGCGCGTCGTCGTGCCCTTGTGAGCCGCGGCCTATAATGTGCGCTTTGGTGACGCGCGGGCTGGCGTTGTTGACGTGCTGCACGATCGTCGCGGCCTCGGAGTTCCGTGTCGCCGCAGCGGTCGCGATTTCTCAGGACGTTCCCGTTCCCGGTGGCACCGCAGGCCTCGCAGGCGCGCTCGCCATCGATCCGGTTCCCGATCGCGGCCGCTTCGTCGCGGAGATCACACGGCTCGCGTATGACACCGACGCGAGGAATCCGACCGCGGTCGCGTTTCTGAACTCACTGCGGCTGCCGCCGCCTCGCGGCAAGAAAATGAGACTGCCGTTCGACGATGGCACGTTCGAGCTCGTGCCGGTGCCGCTGACCGTGGAGCTGTGGAGCAACGCGGTGTTCCGCCGCAAGGTCGCGCCCGAGGAGCTGGTCACGACGATTCTGGCGGATCGGCAGGCGGCGCTCATCTGCCACGGCCTGGCCGCGCTGGACGACGACACGCTGCAATTCTTCGCAGAGCATTCGTCGCTCGTCTCGCGCCTGTACGAGCGCAGCGCGCCGGCGTTCGCGGTGTTCTCGGGAGGCCTCCGCATTCAGGGGAATCGCGTCGTGCCCGCCGGCGGCGTCGACGCCGTGCCGCTCTGGGAAGCGGTCGTCGGCGACAAGGTGACGCGGCCGGAGCGTTTCGTGCTCGCGCTGTTCGATCTGAACGAAGGACGTCTCGCGTACCTCTACGACATCGCCGGACAGCTCGATCCGGCACGCCGCGCGTTTTTGCTCGGTTCATGGATCGGCGATCCCGCCGAACGCCTCGATCGATTCAGACAGCTCGCCTCGGCCGGCATCAGCGCATTCCGCGACTGGCATCTGCGCACGCTGCCGTACGGCCGGGCGACGCACGATCTCGCCTCCGCGCTGATGCGGCTCGAGGTCGGTCCGAACGGCGTACCGTCGCCGCCGGCGTCGCGCGCCTGGTGGTCGCGGGTGTTTGCCGGCGCCGATGTCCCGGACGAGGCGGCGGTGCCGAAGCTGACGACCGATCAACCGATCGACGCCGCCTGGCTCGCCGAGACGATCGGCGGCGCCGACGTGCGCCAGCGCGGCGAGCGTCTGGATCAACTGGCATTCGCGCAGCGCCTGTTCGGCGCGCTGGGGGACGCGGAAGGGCCGGGCAGCCCGGGCAGCAACGACGCTGCCTTTGCATCGCCGGCCTTCGTCGCCGTGCGCGCCGTGCCGAACTTCCGCATGCTGATCCTCGCGCTCGAGCGCGCCGGCGTCCGCAGCCCTGCGGTCTACGCCGCGGCGGCGCGTCATGCGAATCGCCTCACCATCCTCGACGGCGCCAAGGGATTCACGGCGCAGGCGCAGTTTCAAGGCGCGCTGGCGCTCGTCGCGCGCATGGCGATCGTCCGCACGATCGATTCGCTGCGCGCCGAGTCGTTGATCGAGCGGCTCGCGGCGACGTCGATCGGCCAGGACGGCCGGTATGCGGGCGCGATCGCGCGCTGGTTGCAGGACGACGTCGGTCCCGCAATCGGCGTGGGCAGCGACGTCGAGGCGGCCGTCATCAAGGCGCTGGGCGGCGCCGCGTCCGCCGAGCCGGAGACGCCGGTTCACATCACGTGGGAAGGGCAGGAGTACCGCCTCGATCTCGGATTCGCCGAGCGCCGCCGGCTCGAACGCGTCCGCGAGAAACAGGGAGGGCTGCCGATCGACGTGCCGATGGAGATCGCGGCCATCGCGCGCCGGCTCTCGCGCGAGACCGTGCCGCTGCGGGATCTCGACGACGTGGCAGCGCTGCTGACCAGGCTCGCCGCCGATTTGCCGCGGCGCGGACGCCACGATCCCGCGTTCGGACCGCCGGTCAGCGTCGCCGGCGTACCCGAGCTGCAGGAAATTCTCCGCAAGGCGCACGAGGACCTGACGCGGGCGTCGCGGAACAAGGACGCCAGGCGTGCGCCGCGTATCGCGGAGCCGCTCGTCGAGGCCGCCGACGATCTGCTCGCGCGCGTCCTGCTCTCGTTTGCGTACGCGATGTACGTCGGCGATCCCGACGGGACGGTGCTGCTCGCCGGCGACGTGTCGCACCGCCACGACTTCGGCTTCGGCGTGAAGGACGGCACGCTGCGCACGCGGGCGGCGTGGGCGGCGCCGCGGCAGGACGTCGCGCCCGGCGTGCCGTGGCACGTCAACGGATCGCTCGTCGCCCTCGACCTCGCGCTCGCACCGCTGGCGCTGCGCCGCCTCAACTTCGATCACCTGATGCACGCGCCGCGGCTCACGTCGAACGAGCGCGACACCTTCGCGATGAGCGTCGCGTTGATGAATCCGTACGCGATGCGCGACGCGGATCGCGATGCGATTGCCGACGCGATCGCGCTCGGCGCCTCGCGGCTCGCCGCGGCGATGAAGGATCCGGCGGCCTTCGACGCCGTCGTCGACACGATTGCGATCGACGCGGGCCGGCGCCGCGCGCTGCAGTGGACGCTCGCGCACGAGGCCGATCGCTTTCCGACGATGTTCACGCTGTCCGAGCAGCTCTTTCTCGGCGAGCCGGTGCTGACCGACGGCGCCGACCTGCACGCGTGGGGCATGGCCGCGCTCGGCACCGCCGGCTGCCTCTGCACGCGGATGACGCCGGCCGGCCGCTGGTGGGTGCTCACCGGCCGTCCGCAGCTCGGCATCGTCGCGACGGCGATGCCCGATCTGAACCTGCACGTGGCGCGGAGGCTCAAGGAACTGCAGGTCCCGGCCGCGCTCACACGCGTCGTCATCTCGGCGGCGATGCAGGATTTTCTGGACGAAGTGCAGCCGATCGACGACGGCGACTGGCTGACGCTCGCGCGCGCGTCGAGCGTCGCCACGCGCGAAGAAGTCGAGGATTACCTCGCGTCGGCGACGGCGGACGGTCCGCTCGTGCCGATCGCACCCAGGTCGCAGCCATGAGCGAGCATCGCAGAAAAACTCGCGTTGCGATCTTTGCGAGCGTTGCGTTCAGCGTAGGCAGGATATCGGTCATCGTGATCGCGATTGGCGTGCTGCTGTCCGCGCAGAATCCCGCGAGCGGCCCGCAGATTACGATTCTCTCGCCCGGCCCGGACGCGTACGTCAGCGGCCCGACGCTGCTGCGGGCGCGCGTCGATCCGCCGGACGCGGCGTCCGCCGTGGCGTTCTTCGTCAACGGCCGCCAGATCTGCGTGCTGACGGCGCCGCCGTGGGAGTGCGAGTGGGACGCGGGACCATCGGTCGCCGAGCACCAGGTGCGCGCCGTCGCCACGTTGCTCGCCGGCGGCCGCGTCGTGCAGACGTCCCGGACCAAGCCGCTCGGCTACAGCGAGCGGGTCAACGTCGACGTCGTGCAGGTCACGGTGACGGTGAGCGACGGCCGCGGCCGGTTCGTCAGCGGCATTCCGCGCACCGCGTTTCGCGTGTTCGAGGACGGCAAGCCGCAGACGATCACGCATTTCGCGTCCGAGGACGTGCCGCTCGAGGTCATCGCCGCCGTCGACATCAGCGGCAGCATGACGCCGGCGATGCCGAAGCTGAAGAAAGCGGTGAAGGAATTTCTGGGCGCCGTGCCGGGCCAGGACATGGTGACGTTGATCGGGTTCAACGACAACATCATCACGCTGACGCGCAAGACCATGGATCAGGCCGAGCGCGTGAAGGCGGTCGACCGGCTCGCGCCGTGGGGATCGACGGCGCTCTACGACACGCTGCTGCGCGGCACCGACATGCTGGGCCGTCAGACCGGACGGAAGGCGTACGTCGTGTTCACCGACGGCGAGGATCAGGGCAGTCACGTGACGCTCACCGACGTCGAGCGCCGGCTGCAGTCGAGCGACGTGACGCTGTACATGATCGGCCAGGGCCGCGGTGTCACGCTCGACTCGCTGAAGAAGGTGATGGACCGGCTCGCGACGCCGACTGGCGGACGCGCGCTCTTCACCGACAGCATCGACGAACTGCACGACGCGTTCAACGACCTGCTCGAAGAGCTGGGCAATCAGTATCTGCTCGGGTACGTCTCGACCAACTCCACGCGCGACGACGCGTGGCGCCGGATCAAGGTCGAGGTCGAGGGTCATCACGACATTCGCGCGCGACAGGGCTATCGTGCAGCGGTGGCAAAATGAGCCAGGAACATCGACCCGACGATCAACGCAGAAACCGCGGAACACGCAGAACAAGAACCTCTCCGCGGGTTCTGCCCTTCGACGAGCTCAGGGCATCCCGAGCGTGTCGAGGGATGCGAGTTCTGCGTTTGACGTTGTGTACGGCGACGGTGCTTGTCGCGACCGCCCACGCACAACAACCGGCGCAACAGCCGCCGCGATTCCAATCGTCGGTCGAGGTCACTTCCGTCGACGTCACCGTCGTCGACGATCGCGGGAAGCCGATTGCGGATCTCAAGCCGGCCGATTTCGTCGTCCGCGTCGACGGCACCCCGCGCCGCGTGGTGACGGCCGAATGGGTCTCGATGGTGACGCCCGATTCGTCCGCGGCGCCCGCCGTGCCGCTGCCCGAGGGCTACAGCTCCAACGAAGGCTCCACGGGCGGCCGGTTGATCGTGATTGCGGTCGACGAACCGAACATCCGCTTCGGCGGCGCGATGGGCATCGCGCGCGCGGCCAACGGATTCATCGACCGGTTGTCGCCGTCGGATCGAATTGCCGTGGCGAGCTTCGGCACCGGCGCGCCGGCGTCGGTGTTCACCGCCGATCGCGCGCGCGTGAAGCAGGTCATCTCGCGGATGGCCGGGCAGAAGCGCGCGGGTCGCGCGAGCGACTACAAGCACAACATGGCGCTCACCGAGGCGCTGGCGATTCACAAGGGCGATCGCACCACGCTCGAGATGGTGCAGGCGCGTGAATGCCTGCAGACGCCCGGCATGTCGGTCGTCCAGATCGAAATGTGCCGCGCCGAAGTCGAGATCGAAGCGGTCATGCTCGCGGCGGACACGACCCAGGAATCGGATCAGACGCTGGCCGGCCTTCGCGATCTGCTGATGGGGCTGCGCGCGATCGACGCGCCGAAAACGCTGATTCTCATTTCCGAGGGCTTCGTCCTGTCCGACGCGCCGATGGTCGCCGAGCTCGGCACGATGGCCGCCGAGGCGCGCACCAGCCTGTACGCGCTGCGCCTCGACAACCAGATGTTCGACATCACCGACAGCCGCGTGCCAATCAATCCGTTCGCCGATCGGCAGGCGCGCGCCGAGGGGCTCGAGATGCTGGCGGGCGCCTCGCGCGGGACGCTGTTCACCGTGGCGACGGCCGAGGCGCCGTTCTTCGCGCGCATCGAGTCGGAGCTGTCCGGCTACTATCTGCTCGGCGTCGAATCCGATCCGCGCGATCGCGACGGCAAGGCGCATCCGATCCGCGTCGACGTCCCGCGCCGCGGCGCGATCGTCCGCTCCCGGCGCCAGCTGCTCAACGCGCCCGCCGAGGCGCGGCGGGCGCGGACGCCGCGCCAGGCGGTGACGGCGGCGTTGAGCTCGCCGCTCGTCAGCGCGGCGCTGCCGCTGCGCGTCGCGTCGTTCTCGCTGCAGGGGCCCGAGCGCGACAAGGTGCAGATGGTCATTCACGCCGACATCGGCGCCGATTACGCCGCGTCGAAACCGGTGGCGCTCGGCTACCTGATCGTCGACCGCAACGGCCGCGTCGTCGGCACCCACGCGGAGAGCATGCGGCTGCTGCCCGTGATGAACGGCGTGCCGTCGCCGCTGCAGTACACGGCGGGCGCGAGCCTCGCGCCCGGCGAGTACACGCTGAAGCTCGCGGCGGCCGAAGGCGAGCGCGTCGGATCGATCGAGCATCCGATTCGCGCGGGCCTCGCGAGCGAGAACGGCCTGACGCTCAGCGAGCTGATGGTCGGCGGCCCGACCGAGATCGGCGAGCTGCTGCGTCCCACAATCGGCTACACGGCGAGCTTCGGGTCGGTGCACGGCTACATCGAAGCGTATGGAGCGAAGGCCGATACCGTCACGGTGAAGTACGAGATTGCGGCCGACGTCAAAGGCGCGCCGCTCCTGAACGCGAACGCGCCCGGCCGGCTCGGCGGCGACGAGCGGATGATCTTCTCGCAGGTGGTCCCGCTCCAAAAGCTGCCGCCGGGAAAGTACGTCCTGCGCGCGCTCGTCTCGGACGCGGGCAAGCCCGCGAAGACGCTGACACGCGGCTTCGAGGTGGCGTCGCCGAAAGTGCTGATGACGTCCGCCGACGGCTTCGGCGCGACGTCGGTCGATGCCGAGCTCTACCTGCCCGTGGACGATACGACGCTGTCGCCGAAGTTCAGACGCGATCACGCCGTCGACGGCGCGACGCTCGCGCCGTTCCGCGCGCGCGTCGCCGACGACATGCGCAGCGCGTTCGATGCGGGCGTCGAGCTCCTCAAGACCGGGGACTACACGAAAGCCGAGCTGAGCCTGAAGAAGGCGATCGATCCCGATACCGACAGTACCGCGGCGCTCACGTACCTCGCCGCGGCTTTCGCGGCGTCAGGCCATGACGATGCGGCCGCGAGCGCGTGGCAGACGGCGCTCGTCGACGGCGCCGAGATGCCGCAGATCTATCAGTGGCTCGGCGACGCGCTGATGCGCACGCACGACTACGCGGAAGCGCGGACGATCCTCGAAGAGGCGGCCGGCAAGTGGCCGGGTGACGTCCGCTTCACGAAACCGCTGGCGATGCTCTACGCGACGTTCGGCAAAGGGCGCGAAGCGGCGAGAACACTCGAACGGTACCTGAACGATCAGCCGAACGACGCCGCCGCGCTCTACCTCGCGCTCGAGTGGCTGTATCACGTCCACGCCGCCGGCGCCGCCGTCCACAACCGGGCGGAGGATCTCAAGCTCGCGCACACCTACGCGGCCGCGTACGAGCAGGCGAGCGGACCCAACATGGCGCTCGTGAAACAGTGGCTGGCGTTTCTCGAGAACAACACCCGGCGGCCGCAGTAGGTTCACTATGACGATGAGCGCTTCTGGTCCCGCCGGGGCCGCCAATCCGGACGAGGTCGCGCTGTTTGGCGCATCGGCCAACGCGCCGGCGTCGAATGCGACCGCCACGCTGATCTCGGTCATGCTCGATTCCGGCGCCGGCATCAGCGATTTGATCTTCTCCCCCGGCCGTCCGCCGCAGGTTGAACGGCACGGCGACCTGGCGCCGGTGACGATTCCGGGGCTGTCGCTCCTGCGCCCCGAAGACACGGCTCGCATCGCCCGGGATCTCATCGGGGGCAATCCGCAGGTCCTGCGCGCCCTCAAGGATCAAGGCGCCTGCGATCTCTCGTATTCGCTCCCCGAGCGCTCGCGATTCCGCGTCAACGTGTTTCGCCAGCGCGGAACCTATGCGATCGTGATGCGCGTCATCGCGTCGAAGATCCCGTCGCTGGCGGATCTGAGTCTTCCCGCATCCATTGCCGACGCGGCGGCGCTCAAGAACGGGATCGTGCTCGTGACCGGTCCCACCGGATCGGGGAAGTCGTCGACGCTGGCGGCGATCATCGATCTGATCAACGAGACCCGCGCGGAACACATCCTCACCATCGAGGATCCGATCGAGTTCCTGCATCACCACAAGAAAGGCACCGTACACCAGCGCGAGCTGCACACCGATACGCCGACCTTCGCGCTCGCGCTCAGGGCCGCGCTGCGTCAGGCGCCGAAGGTGATCCTGGTCGGCGAGATGCGCGACCGCGAGACGATCGAGATCGCGCTCACGGCGGCGGAAACCGGTCACCTGGTGTTCTCCACGCTCCACACGATCGACGCCTCAAAGACCGTCGAGCGCGTCGTCGGCACGTTCGAGGCGGGGGATCAGCAAACGGTGCGGACGCGCCTCTCCGTGACGTTCCGGTATTTCATCTCGCAGCGCCTGATTCCCAAGAAGGGCGGCGGCCGCATCCCCATCATCGAGATGTTGAAATCGACGATGCGCACGCGCGACTACATCGAGCAGGGGGAGAAGGAAGGCAAGACGCTGCTGGACGCGATGCGCGACGGTCAACTGGAGGGCATGCAGTACTTCGACGGGGAGCTCGAAAAGCTGGTGCGCGCCGGCGCCATCTCGCAGTCGACCGCGTACCTCTACGCGACCAACGCGGGGAACCTGCGAGTGCAGCTCGCCGACGTGCCGGACGAAGACTCGCTCATTACAAGGTGAACAGCGCGGCCGAGACTGTAGGGGCCGACCCATGTGTCGGCCCGGGGCGGACACATGGGTCCGCCCCTACTGAGATGAGGTTTTTGTCGCGGTCGGTTTCAGGTACTTCGAGTACCACGCGATGTAGCGCTCGAATCGATCCTTCTGGAAGCTCGGTCGCCGGATCGCGTGGGTTTCGCCCGGATAGACGACCAGCTCGGTATCGCGGCCGAGGCGCTTCAGCCCCTGATACAACTGCTGCCCGCCGATGATCGGCACGTTCATGTCCGCGTCGCCGCCCATGACGAGCGTCGGCGTGACGATCTTGTCCATGCGGAAGAACGGCGAGATGCGCATCCACGCGTCGGCGTGCTGCCACGGCAGGCCGAGCTCCGCTTCCCACTGACGCTGATAGTGATCGTTGCCGTAGTTCGCGAGGTAATTGAACTCGCTCGCTCCCGAGATCGCGGCTTTGAAGCGCGTCGTCTTCGCGATGACGTGATCGGTGAGAATGCCGCCGTAGCTCCAGCCGCCGACGCCGAGCCGATCGGGATCGGCGACGCCCATCGCAATCGCCGTATCGACCGCTGCCATCACGTCGTCGTAGTCCTTGTTGCCCCAGTCGGCCCAGATGGCGCGGCTGAACTCGCGGCCGTAGCCTGACGATCCGCGCGGATTGGCGGCGACGACGGCGAAGCCCTGCGCGGCGAGCATCTGCCAGTCGAGATTGAAGCCGGTCGAGTATTGGCTGACCGGCCCCCCGTGGATGCGCAGGATCGTCGGGAGCTTGACGTTGCTTCCAGGCGGCGCATTCGGCTTGCCCTGAGCGGAGTCGAAGGGCGGCCGCGTGAGGTACGCGTCGATCATCGTGCCGTCGGCGCTCTTCGCCTTGAACCGCTCGACGTGTCCGAGCGCGATCTTCGCGAGGAACGCGTCGTTCACGTGGGTGAGCTGCGGCGGGAGAGCACTGACCGGACCCCTGCGCGCGGCCGGAACCCAGAAGATCTCGCTCGGCTGCTGCGGCTGGCTTTCGAGGAACGCGATGTCGCCCGTCTTCGCGACGTCGAACGCATTGATGTCGCGCTCGCTGGTGAGCACGCGCTCGATCTCGCCGCCGCCGGCCGCCACGCGCGCGAGGTGCACGTTGCCGCCGTCCTCGAGCAGGAACAGCACCTTCGTGCCGTCCGGAGTGAACTGCGGACGTGAGACGCTGCGATCGAGAGCAGGGGTGAGGACCTTCGACGCGCCGCCGGCCGCCGGTACGATCGCGATGTTGTTCATCGCGTACCAGATGTCTTTCGGATCGCCGCCCTGCGTGTAGGCGATCAATTTGCTGTCCGGGCTGAACACCGGCGAGCCATCCGACCCCTGATACGTCGTCACCGCGCGCGGCGTCGCGCCGGCCCTCGGCTCGACGACGAAGATGTCGCTGTTGTCGTTCGCGTCGGGATTCTCGGTCCGGTTCGCGCTGAACGCGATCAGCCTGCCGTCCGGCGACCACACCGGCGCGCCATCGTCGTACCGGTCGTGCGCGATCTCGATGTCGCTCTTCGTCGCGACGTCGAAGATGTGGATGTGGCGCTTGATGTCGGTGAGATAGCCTTCGCCGTCGCGCATGAACTGCAGCCGCGTGATCACATGGGGTTTCGGTTTTTTGGCATTTTCTGAACTTGCGGGTGTCGAGTCACCGTCCGTGTCCTTCGGATCCGGATCGGACACGAGCAGCGCGAGCTTCGAGCTGTCGGGCGACCATGCGACGGCGGACGCGCCGGTTTTGTAGTCGGTGATCGCCTGCGCCTCGCCGCCGCGGCGATCGAGCAGGTACACCTGCGACTTCTTGCCGTCGCGCGCGGAGGTGAACGCGAGGTACCGGCCGTCAGGACTCCACCGCGGACCGCTCTCGGGCTTCTTGCTGCTGGTGAGCCGTATCGGCGCGCCGCCCGCAGTCGACACCATATAAATGTCCGTGTCGGACGCGTCGTCCTTGCGATCCATCGCCGACACCGTGTAGGCGACCCACGCGCCATCGGGGCTGATGCGCGGATCGCTCACCGTCTTCAGCTCGAAGATGTCGTCGGGCGTCAGCGGGCGGCGTGTTTGCGCGGAGGAGGCGTACGACATCGACACGGCGACAGCGATCGCGATGAACAGGCGCGTGGTCATATTTGATCCTTCGATCAGTTTTCTGTCTGGTCGGACGCCGATTGTTTTTTCGCGCGCGTCGACCGGCGTGCCGCCGGTTTTTTCGCCGCGGTCTTTCGCGGTGCGGCGGCGGCCGGCGGCGCCGGCCGCTCCAGGCGCGTCCGCCCTCGGCCTGCGGCGCGCTTCGGCTT
The DNA here is from genome assembly GCA_036004865.1 of Vicinamibacterales bacterium. GTDB lineage: Bacteria > Acidobacteriota > Vicinamibacteria > Vicinamibacterales > CAVVIG01 > QHWF01. Next base: position 8,859 of record DASYQZ010000137.1, on the reverse strand, counting down.
CGCGCGGCCGAGGAGCTCCGCGGTCGTGTCGATCGGGATGGGCTCGCCTTCCGGCTGTTCGGTCTCGAGCGGCTCGGGCGTCATGATGACCTCGCCCGGCTGCGTCTCGATCGGCTCGATGTCGATGACGCCCGGCGCCTCGGCGACTTCCAGCGGCTGCTGCGGCAAGAGCGTTTTCTGCAGCGCCGAACCCTGGAAGACGCGGAGTCCGCCCCGCCGATCGCGTTCGATGCGCACGAAGCCTTCGCGCTGACAGGCTTTCAGCAAGTCCATCAGGCCGCCGAATCCGTACTGCCGTTCGTCAAATCCACCGGCGTCGATGGATCCGGGGGCCCCTCCCCCCCGGTGCTGCCGCAGGATCTGTTTGACGTTGCGGAGATACATGGGCCAGCGCGCGCCGGTGGCCGCTGCGAGGATGCGTCCGGCACGCTGCACACCTTCCGCGGCGCCTGCCGTCGGTTGGACTTCTTGCAGCGGACGCCCTTCCGCCTTCGCATGAAGCTCCGGCGGACCGCCGAAGCCTTGGCGGAGGCTGTCAGGCCGTCCCTCGTCGAGTCGGTCTGACGGGCCGATCCCCGCCGGCATACGCGGCTCTTCGCCTTCGGATGTGGCGCGGGGCTTGGGCCCCGCGTCCTCCTCGCCGAAGCCGTCGTTCAGCTCCACGACGACGCTGCGGCCGGAGTGCTTCAGCGTGACGAGCCCCGCCTGCGCGAGCTTCTCGGCAAAGTCGAGGAACGACGAGGCGCCGTAGTTCCGCTCGGAGAAGGTCGAATCGAGCTGCAGCAACGTGCTCTTGAGGAGACCGGTCTGCGGCGTGACCTCGCGGTCCGCGAGAATCTTCAACGCGCGGCGGACGAGCGGAAACGCCTGCGCGACCGGCGCCGTGGCGCTGACGGCCGCGGGCCGGCCCGGCGCCCTGGCCGAGGGCCGGCGCGAGACCAGGTTCTCGTACGCGATGAACTCGTGGCAGTTGCGCTGGAGGATGACGCTCGTGAACGCGCGGCCGCCGACGACGAAGACTTTCTTGTCGTACTGCTTGAGCTTCTCGACGAGCGACAGGAAATCGCTGTCGCCGCCGACGATGACGTACGCGTTGATGTGCGGGTGCGTGAACGACATCTCGAGCGCGTCGAGGGCGAGGTTGATGTCGGCGCCGTTCTTGTCGCCGCCCGGCGTCATGTTGCGCTGAACGAGGCGGATCGCGTGCTGCGTGAGCGCGCGGCTGTACTCGCCGGCGCGCGTCCAGTCCGCGTACGCGATTTTGGTGACGACCTCGCCGCGCTCCTTGATGGCGTCGAGGATGGTTCCGGCGTCGAAGTGCTCGCCGAGCGTGGACTTCACGCCGATCTCGATGTTGTCGAAGTCGATGAAAACGGCAATGTTCAAACGATCTGAATGGGGCAACGGATTCCTTCTTTGAGATGCTACCGGCTACTGGCTCATGGGTCAGGGCTCCTGGCAGGCGGGACGCCCGAACGACCGCCCGACATTATCGATCACCGCCCGGCAGGTTGGCCATCGGTTCATTCTACGTATCGTCGACCGAGGATGGCGGCCCTCAACACCCTCAACAGGGAGGCCGCGACGCGCATGAGCCATAATGCATGGTGGTGACTCACTCGCCTCGCCAGCTCACAGGTGCCGCCGTGCTTGCGGCGGCGTTGCTGCTCGTCGCAGCATGCGACGAGAGTCCGACGCGACCGTCGGAGATCCAGGGACAGACCTGGCGGCTCGTGTCGCTTCAGCGCGCCGGGGCGGCGCCGATTGCCGTCGCCGATCCGTCCCGCTACACGATCCGGTTCGCCGACGCGGGGCACGTCAACGTGCGATCGGACTGCAACACGTGCGGAGGTGGTTATTCCTTGACGGGTGCATCGATGTCGATTGGCGCCCTCGCCTGCACGCGCGCGTTCTGCGGCGAGGCGTCGCTCGATTTCGAATACACACGGGCGCTGCAGACCGCGCGGTCGCTCGGGAAATCCGGGGATCAGCTGACCATCCAGTGTGACGGCGTCGTGCTGCGATTCGGGATGTAGCGCGACTCAGATTTCGACGCGCGTGGTCGGATCCTGGATGTCTTCGAGCCGAACGCGGCCCGACTCCGTGTGAATGAATCGGACGCCCAGGACCTCGCTCTGCAAAGCGTGATGCGAATCGGTCTGAACCACGACGTACTTCTCGTCCGCGAGACGGTAAATGTCGGGTCGCTTCGTGTCGCGATCGATCACGATGATTTCGCGGACGCCAAGTCGAGCGAAGAACGGGAGCTTCTCGTACGTTTCATCCTCGGGCGATCGGATTTCCATCACCGCGTCCGGACCTCCGCCGCGCGTTCCATCGTCCGCCAGGATGTGCTCGCGCCCTTTGGCGATGAATGAGAAATCGGGAATCCGATAGTCGGGCTTCGGCGACGCCTCGTTGAACACATTGATGCCGGGCATCAGCATGCCGCGTCCGCGCCGCTTGCAGAGAGGCCGAACGAATTCCAAGATTTCCGCGAAAATGCGCTGATGTTCGAACGCCGGAGCTGGGGCCATGTGAAGTACACCCTCCCACATTTCATCGAAACGATCGATGCCCGTGAGACGGCGTTGTGCCAGTTCTTTCTCAGTGACGCTCAGCACCACGGCCTTCATGATGCGGTATTTTACCCCGGTCAGTTGGAATCGGATAGCAGCGCCGGCGCCTCCGGCATCGGCCAGACAACGCGGGCGAAGCCGCCGCGCTGCAGCAGCTCGCGTCCCTTGCCGCCGCGGCCAGTGACCTCGTATTTCGCCGTACTGATGGTCTGCTCGGCGCCGCGCGTCGTTTCGACCGTCAGCAGATCGCGATCTCCGGTGGAGGCGATGAATCCGATCACGCGATCCTCTTTCCCCAGCTTGATGAGCAGCACCCCTTTGCCCGGACCCGACAGGTAGTTCACTTCGTCGGCTTTCGCGAGAATGCCGCGGCCTTCGGCGGTCGCCGCGATCAGGATTTCGCTGCCGGTGAATCGGGCGGCGCCAAGAATTTCCGCGCCGCCGGCGGGCCGCGCGAACCGTCGTCCCGATCGGGTGCTCGGTTCGACGAGACCTTCGAGGCCGAACCTGAGCGCGTAGCCGTCGCTCGAGACCGCGACGCCGTGAACGGGAGCTGCGTCGCCTTCCTTCTTCGGCGTGATGTTTCCGACGGCGCGTCCATCCAGACTCATCGCGCCGACGACCTTCTCGCCGTCCTTCAGCTTGAACAATCGCTGAATCGGCTCGCCGTAGCCGGTCGACGCCGGCACGTCGATGATGCGGCACGTGTACGCGACGCCGAAGTTCGAGAAGAACACACACGTCGCACGGGTGCTGCCCGCGAACGCCGCCAGCACCGAATCGCCTTCACGCAGCCTCGTCGTCGACAGATCCTTCACTTCCTTCTGCCGCTTCACCCAGCCGTCGCGCGACACGATGACGACGTTGTCCTCTTCGACGATGAAGTCGTCCGGCCTGTATTCAGGCTCGCCTTCGTCGCTCGCGATGGAAGTGCGCCGCTTGTCGCCGTACTTCTTGCTGACCTCCTCGAGCTCGCTCCGCACCAGCTTCCAGCGGCTGTCTTCGTCCTTGAGCAGCGCGTTGATCTGGCGTGCGCGCTTCCGCTTGTCCTCGAGCTCCTGGCGGATGACGAGGATCTCGAGGCGCGCCAGCCGGTAGATTTTCAGCTCGAGGATCGCGTCGGTCTGATCGGCGTCGAGCTTGAACCGCGCCATGATCTTCTCGGCGGCGTCGGCCTTGCCGTCCGATTTCCGGATCATCTTGACGATCTCGTCGAGCGCGTCGAAGACCGTCTCGAACCCTTCGAGGATGTGAATGCGCTTCCTCAGCGCCGCGAGCTCGTGCTCGAGCCGTTTGGTGACGACCTCGAGCCGGAAGTGCAGGAAGTGCCAGAGAATCTGTTTCAGGTCCAGGCGCTCGGGCCGGCCGACTTCGGGATTCTCGGTCGGGACGAGACACGTCAGATTGACGGCGAAGTTGATCTGCAGCGCCGTGTGCTTGAAGAGGTACGCCATGATCATCTTCTCGTCGGCGTCCTTCTTCATCTCGATCGCGATGCGCACGTCCTCGGTCGAGAGGTCCTTCACGTCGAGCAGCTGCGGGAGCTTGCGGCCGAGGACGATCTCGCCGATCCGTTCGACGAGCTGCGCCTTGTTGACCGTGTACGGAATGCTGTCGATGTAGATCGTCTTCGTCGATCGCGTTTCCGGACCGATGTCCCACGTGCCGCGCAGGCGGATGCCCCCCTGGCCGGTCTTGTAGATCTGCTTCAGTTCGTCCTGCGAGTTCAGGATCTGTCCGCCGGTCGGAAAGTCGGGACCTTTGATGTAGCGGCACAACTGCGCGTTCCCGATATCCTCGTTGTCGAGGAGCTTGACGAGCGCCGTGCAGACCTCCGTCAGGTTGTGCGGCGGGATGTTGGTCGCCATGCCGACGGCGATGCCGGTCGTGCCGTTGACGAGCAGATTCGGAATCCGCGCGGGCAGGACAACGGGCTCGGTCTTCGTGCCGTCGTAGTTCGGCCGGAAGTGCACCGTCGTCTGCTCGATCTCGGCGAGCACCTCGTCGCTGAGGCGGGCGAGCCGGCACTCGGTGTAGCGCATCGCCGCGGCGCTGTCGCCGTCGAGCGAACCGAAATTGCCGGAACCGTCGACGAGGGGATACCGAAGCGAAAACGGCTGCGCCATGCGCACGAGCGTTTCGTACAACGCGGCGTCGCCGTGCGGGTGATAACTGCCCATCACGTCGCCGACGACTTTGGCGCACTTGCGGTGCTTCGTGTCGGCAGTCAGATTCTGCTGCCACATCGTGTAGAGGATGCGGCGCTGAACCGGCTTCAGGCCGTCGCGGACGTCGGGCAGCGCGCGCGACGTGATGACCGAGAGCGCGTAGTTGAGGTAGCGCGCCTGCGCCGCTTCGTGCAGCGCCACGTTGTCGGTGCTGCCAGGACCGCCCTTGCCATCGCCGCCGCCGAGCCCGCCAAGTAACGTCGACCGAATCGCCGCGTCGCGACCGGTGGCCGACCCGGTTTCCGGCTCCATGTTGTCGAAGAGCGATCGATCGGCAGGTTTGCGTCGCTTGGCCACGATGAGGGTAATGTTAGCGCATGATTTCACACGCCTTCATCTTCATCACGCTCCTCCTCGCCGCCGCGCAAACGACGAGTCCGCCCGAAGCGACGTCGCTCTTCGGCAAGCCGCTCATCTCGGCGTCGCCAACCGGCGAGGCGAAGACGCGGCTCGACGCCGATCTCGCGAACGCGCAAGCCGAGTACGATCGCGATCCGTCGAACGCCGAGGCGACGATCTGGCTGGGGCGCCGGCTCGCGTACCTTGGACGCTTCCGCGACGCGATCGACGTCTACTCGCGCGGCATCCAGCGGCATCCGAACGAACCGCGGCTGTACCGGCATCGCGGCCATCGCTACATCACGTCCCGGAAATTCGATCTCGCGATCGCCGACCTGCGGAAAGCGTCGCAGCTCGTCGCCGGCAGGCCGGACGAGATCGAGCCGGACGGCGCGCCGAACGAGGCGGGCATCCCGCGCAGCACGCTGCAGTCGAACATCTGGTATCACCTCGGGCTCGCGCAGTACTTGAGCGGCGATTTCCCCGCGGCCCTCGCCAGCTACCGCGAAGGGATGAAGGTGTCGAAGGTGAACGACGACATGCTCGTGGCGACGAGCGACTGGCTGTACATGACGCTGCGCCGGCTGAAGCGCGATGCCGACGCGCGTCAGATCCTCGAGCCAATCAATGAGCAGATGGACGTGCTCGAGAACACCGCGTATCACCAGCGGCTGCTGATGTACAAGGGCGTGCGCGCACCCGAGTCGGTGCTCAACCTCAATACGGCGGACGACGTGCAGATTGCGACGCAGGGGTACGGCGTGGGCAACTGGTATCTCGTGAACGGCGACAGACAGAAGGCGCGCGAGATTTTCGAGAAGGTCGTCGCCGGCCGCGCCTGGCAGGCGTTCGGGTACATCGCGGCGGAAGCAGATTTGAAACGTGGATTTTGAGGCGCCCTCGGCTAAGGGCGGGTAGGGCGGGTAGGGCACGGTAGGGCAGGTAGGTCGGGTGCGGTACCACATCCCACCAGACCTACCAGACCCACCAGACCTATTTAATGAACAGCATCTCCCGATAAGTGGCGAGCGGCCAGAGCTCGTGCGGGATTTGCAGCTCGAGCTCGTCGCCCGCTTCGCGCAGGGCGGTCATCGCCGGAATGACCTTGTCGCGGAAATGCTTCGCGTGCTTGACGGCATCGCCGTTGCCTTCGTGCTCCAGCTCGCGCTGCAGCTTGTCGGTACGCCGCTTGAAGTCGTCGGTCATCGCCGTCAGCTTGTCGAGCGTCTTCTTGCCTTCGACCGACTTGCTGCCCGCGGATTTCACTGCCGCCACGCTCTCGGCCACCTTCTTTTGATACTCGAAGGCCGCCGGCAGGATGTACCGGTTGGCCATGAGCACCATCAACTGCCCCTCGACGTTGACGGTCTTGTTGTACGTCTCGACCATCACGTCGTACCGCGCGTGCACCTCGCGCTCGTTCAGCACCTTGTACTTCTCGAAGATGCCGATGGCGTCCTTCGAGATCAGCTGCGGCAGCGCGTCGACGGTGTTCTTGAAGTTCAGCAGACCGCGCTTGCCGGCTTCCTTCTCCCACTCCGGTGCGTAGTTGTTGCCGTTGAAAATGATCTTCTTGTTCTCCTTGATCACCTTCTGCAGCAGTTCGGCCACGGCCTTCTCGAGCGACTTCCCGCCCTTGGTCGCTTTCTCGAGCTCGGTCGCCATGTAGTCGAGCGACTCGGTGACGGCGACGTTCAGCGCGATGTTCGGATACGCGATGCTCTGGTTGGACGACACGGCGCGGAACTCGAACTTGTTGCCGGTAAACGCGAACGGGCTGGTGCGGTTTCTGTCGCCCGCGTCCCGCGGCAGCTTCGGCAGCACGAGGACGCCGGTATCGAGCTCGCCGCCGTGTTTGGTCGACTTCGCGCCGCCTTTCTCGATCTGCTCGAAGATATCGGTGAGCATGTCGCCGAGGAAGACCGAGATGATGGCCGGTGGCGCCTCGTTCGCGCCGAGCCGGTGATCGTTGCCGGCGCTGGCGATGCTCGCGCGCAGCAGTCCCTGCCACTTGTTGACGGCGCGCAGCACCGCCATGCAGAACACCAGGAACTGCATGTTGTCGTGCGGGTTTGCACCAGGACTCAGAAGGTTGTGACCTTCGTCGTCGCTGATCGACCAGTTCAGGTGCTTGCCCGATCCGTTCACGCCGGCGAACGGCTTCTCGTGCAGCAGACACGCCAGGCCGTACTTCGGCGCCGTCCTTCGCATCGTCTCCATCGTCATCATCTGATGATCGGTGGCGACGTTGGCGTTCTCGAACACGGGCGCGATCTCGTACTGGCTCGGCGCGACTTCGTTGTGACGCGTCTTCACCGGTACGCCGACCTTGTACAGCTCACTCTCGACCTCCGACATGAACGCCATCACGCGATCCGCGATGGCGCCGAAGTACTGATCCTCGAGCTCCTGTCCTTTCGGCGGCTTCGCCCCGTAGAGCGTCCGGCCCGCGTTGATGAGATCCGGACGCGACAAATAGAAGTAGCGATCGATCAGGAAATACTCCTGCTCGGGTCCGCACGTCGTGACCACGCGCTCCGCGGTCGATCCGAACAGCTTGAGCACGCGAACCGCCTGCTTCGAAAGCGCCTCCATCGAGCGGAGCAGCGGCGTTTTCTTGTCGAGCGCTTCACCGGTCCAACTCACGAACGCCGTCGGGATGACGAGCGTGACGGCGCCGCCGCTGTAGAGCAGCCACGGCGGACTCGTCGGATCCCACGCCGTGTAGCCGCGCGCTTCGAACGTGGATCGCATGCCGCCGGACGGAAAGCTCGACGCGTCGGGTTCGCCCCGGATCAGCTCTTTGCCCGAGAATTCCAACACGGCTTTGCCGTCGCTCGACGGCTGCAGAAACGAGTCGTGCTTCTCGGCCGTGATGCCGGTGAGCGGCTGGAACCAATGGGTGTAGTGCGTGGCGCCGTGCTCGACCGCCCATTCTTTCATCGCGGACGCGATGGCGTCGGCGACGGAAAGATCGAGCGGCACCGCGTGAGTGATCGTGCGCCGCAACGCGTGGTAAACGGGCTTCGGAAGGCGGGCCTGCTGCACTTCGTCGTTGAACACGAGGCTGCCGAACGCCTCGGTCGGCCGAGCGCCGCGCCGTTCTTTCGCATCCGTTACCGACCAGTCGCGAATCGCGCTGATCGCCTCACTGAGCACTGCAGATCCCATGTCGCCCCCTTGTCTGAACCAGTCTCGAACGCTCCGAGCAAATGCGCATGATAGCGCGCCCGTACAGAAGTATGCATTATCGCTATTTTGTTGCAGACTGCGCAAGAGATCGGCCACAAATCGCGACCAAATGCCGCTATTTGGCCCAGATGTGCTTGCGATTCGTGCATATCACGCACGAAAGTTCGATCACTTTGCCGATCGAGGGAGCCAGCCCAGCAGCGTGAGGAATTCTGCGAGCACCATCGCCGTCGCGCCCCAGATTTCGTGATCGCGCACGTGAAATGCGGGAATCATCAGCGTCCGGCCATCGCGCACGCGTTCGGTCGAACGCACGCAACTCGCGTCGAGCAGCTCATCCAGCGCCGGTTCCAGAATGCGGGCGACCTCGCCGTCGGCCGGCCGGAGCGCCGGCCGCGCCGCACGTACCGCCACGATCGGATGCAGCCGGAATCCGCTGACCGGAATGTCGAGCGGCGTCAGCGCGCCCAGCACGCGCGCGCCGTCGAGCGGAAGCGCGACCTCTTCGTGCGCCTCGCGCA
>DASYQZ010000136.1:0-6101 GCA_036004865.1 Vicinamibacterales bacterium | reverse complement strand
AAGCCGGACGCCACGTACTACACGGAAGCGAAAAACTCCTCTAGGGATTCGGGATTCGCTGCACAAGCAGCGCGAGCCTTTCAGGCGAGCGCGTGTGGCGGGAAGATATCTCGCTCCGCGAGACGTCTTCCCTCCAGCAGCAGTATCATCCCCCTCATGAAGAAGAACGTGCTCCGCCGCCTCACCGTCGCAATGCTGGTCGCCGTCGCCTCCAGCTCCTTCGTCGTCCGCGCGCAGCAGGGCACGCTCAGCGCCGCCGACAAACAGCGGCGGATCGACACGGAGGCCGAGCTCCAGTCGATCGCCGTGGTCGAGCGCAAGGTGATGATGCCGATGCCGGACGGCGTGCGGCTCGCGACGGACATCTACCGACCGAAGAACGCGACGGGGAAAGTACCGACGATCTGGGTGCGGACGCCGTACAACTTCAACTTCTGGGACGTGCACAACGGCGTGCCGGCCGATATGAACGCGGCGCTGACGGCGGTCAAGCGCGGCTACGCCTACGTCGTGCAGAACGAGCGGGGACACTTCTTCTCGGAAGGCAACTACGACATCCTCGGCTCGAAGACCGACGGCTACAACACTGTGGACTGGCTGACGAAGCAGCCGTGGTCCAACGGCAAGATCGGCACCACCGGCTGTTCGTCCACCGCCGAGTATCAGATGGGCGTCGCGGCACTCGGCCACCCGGGCTACGCGGCCATGAACGTGCAGGGGTTTGGCGCCGGCGTCGGCCGCGTGGGCCCGTATTACGAGCAGGGCAACTGGTACCGCGGCGGCGCGGTGCAGATGCTGTTCATCGCGTGGCTGTACGGCGAGCAGAATCAGGTCCGGCCGATGTTTCTGCCGAACACCTCGCGCGAGGATCTGATCCGCGCGTCGAAGTCGTTCGACCTCGCGCAGCATCTGCCGCCGGTCGACTGGTCGAAGGCGCTCTGGCATCTGCCGGTGCAGGACATCCTGAAGGACGTCGACGCGCCGCACGGCATCTTCGCCGACGCGATGCCGGTCGAAACCGGCGGGAAGATGATTCAGCGCGCGCCGAATGACGCGGCGTGGTACCGCGGCGGCCTGGTTCACGACGACATGAAGATCAACCTGCCGGGGCTGTGGTTCATGTCGTGGTACGACGTGTCGGTCGGGCCGAACCTCGCGCTCTACAACCACGTGCGCAAGACGGCGTCGCCGGAGGTCGCGAACCAGCAATGGGCGATCATCGCGCCGGTGGCGCACTGCGCGTACACGCGCGCCACGGCCGACACGATCGTCGGCGAGCGCAGCATGGGCGACGCGCGGCTCGACTACAACGAGATCGTCTACGGCTTCTTCGATCGCTTCCTCAAGGGCGAGACCAACGCGCGCCTCGCGTCGCTGCCCAAGGTCACGTACTTCACGATGGGAATCAACAAGTGGCAGACGGCCGACACGTGGCCGCCGGCTGGCGCACAGCCGATGACGCTCTTTCTCTCGAGCGGAGGCCGCGCCAATTCGCTGTCGGGCGACGGCGTGCTGACCGCTGCGGCGCCCGACGCCGACAAGCCGGATTCGTTCACGTACGACCCGATGAACCCGGTGCTCTCGTACGGCGGCAACGTCTGCTGCACCGGCAACGCCGTCCAGGCCGGCGCGTTCGATCAGCGCCGCATGGAAGCGCGCGACGACATCCTGATCTACACGACGGAGCCGTTCAAGGAAGGCACGGAAGTGACGGGACCGATCACGCCGACGTTGTACGTGTCATCCGACGCGAAGGACACCGACTTCACCGTCAAGGTCCTCGACGTCTATCCAGACGGCCGCGCGTACAACCTCGACGAGTCGATCCAGCGCATGCGCTATCGCGACGGCTACGACAAACGGCTCGCGTGGATGGAATCAGGGAAGATCCACAAGGTCACGCTGCAACCGCTGACTACGAGCAACTATTTCGAGCCGGGGCACCGGCTGCGCATCGAAGTGTCGAGCAGCAACTTCCCGCGCTTCGATCGCAATCTCAACACCGGCGGCAACAACTACGGCGAGACCAAGGGCATCGTCGCGCACAACGCCGTGCATCACTCGAAGCAGTACCCATCGCAGATCACGATCACGGTCGTGAAGCGGGCGGCGACTTCGTCCACACCTGGTCGGTAGGGGCGGACCCGCGTGTCCGCCCGGGCCGACACACGGGTCGGCCCCTACTCATCCCGCAGCGCTTCCGTCGCTTCGATCTCCGTCGCGCGCCGCGCAGGCGCATAACACGCTGCGAGGCCAATCGCGCTGAATAGGAGCGCCGAGCCGGCGAACGCCAGCGGATCCATCGGACCGACCCCGAGCAGCAACGAGCCGAGCAGGCGGCTCGCAGCGGCGGCGAGCGTCAGGCCGATCGCGACGCCGATGAACGCCAGCACCATCCCCTGCCGCAGCACCATGCGCACGACGTCGCCGCGCTGCGCGCCGAGCGCGATGCGGATGCCGATCTCGCGCGTGCGGCTCGTCACCATGTACGCGGTGACGCCGTAAATGCCAATCGCGGCGAGCAGCAGCCCGACGATGCCGAGACTGCCCGACACCGACGCGGCGACCCGCTGCGGAATCAGACCGATGGCCGTGTAGTCCTCGAGCGTCTGCGCGCGCACGATCGGCAGATTCGAGTCCAGCCTCGCCAGCAGCGATCGGATCTCCGACTGCAAGCGGCGCCCTTCGGCTGTCCGCACGACGACCGTCAGACGCGCGGTGTACCGCTGCGGCAACGGCGTGAACACGAACAGCCGGCCGCGATCGTCGAGCGACCGGTACTTGAAATCACGGGCGACGCCGACGACGACCATGCGGCTCGTTTGCTGCCGCCCGGACGAGGTCAGCACCTCACGGCCGAGCGGATCCTGTCCGGGCCAGAAGCGCTGCGCGAGCGTCTCGTTGACGATGACGACGGGCTGCGCCCCGTCGCGATCGCCGGCGGTGAAATCGCGGCCCGCGACGAGCGCCAGCCGCATGGTCGCGAAATAACCGGGCTCGACGACGTTCCAGTCGGCGTCCGCCCACTGCGGACCGTCCGGCCCGTTTGCGCCGGGCACGGCGACCGGCCCCAGCGAGAAGCCGCTGCCGCCCAGCGGCAGAATCGACGCGATCGCCGCCGACTCGACGCCCGCGAGGCCTCGCACGTCGTCGAGGAGTTGACGTGCGAACACGCGGCCCCGCGTCTCGTCGTAGCCCGCAATCGACAAATCGATCGCGGTCAACTCCACGCCGCGCACGTCGAACCCGGGGTCGATCGTCGCCGCGCGCTGGAGCGCGCGGAGAAACAGACCCGCCGCGACGACGAGCAGCAGGCTGAGCGCGACCTGGAAGACGAGGAACGCGTGCCGCAAACGCAGGCGGCCGAATCGACCCATGGATCCGTCCCTGAGGCTCGACACGACATCGGCCTTCGACGCGTGCAGCGCCGGCACCAGACCGCATGCGACCGCAGCGACGAAGGACAATGCGAGCGTGAACGCGAGGACTCGCGTGTCGAGCGGCAGCGACACGTCGACCGGGACGGGCAGCGACGGGAGCAGGCCGACGAGCAGCGCCGTCATGACGCGCGCGACGGCGAGACCGGCCACGCCGCCGATCGCGAAGATCATCAGCGCTTCGGTCAGGAGCTGACGCACCAGACGGCCTCGCCCCGCGCCGACGGCCAGACGCACGGCAATCTCGCGGCGGCGCGCCGCGGCGCGCGCGAGCAGCACGCCCGCGAGATTGACGCAGGCGATGATCAGGACCAGCCCGACGATCGCCATCAGGATCGCCATGAATGCGGCGACGGCGGCCGCGCCGTCTCCGGGAACCGGTGCGGTGGCCATGACCTCGAGGCCGCGGCCGCGATTCTCGGTGGGATACTCGCGCTCGAGATTTCGTCCGATGACGTCGATCTCCGCGTTCGCCTGCGCGATCGTGACGCCCGGCTTGAGCCGCGCTCCCAGGAGCAGCCACACGCCGGTGCGGTTGCCGAGGATGGCGGCGCCGATCCGCGGCATCGTCCAATCCGCCATCGCAATCGGCACCCACGCATCGCCCGCCAGGATCGTCGTGCCGCGGAAACCCTCGGGCGCGATGCCGGTGACCGTGAAGGGATGACCGTTCAGCAGGATCGCCTGCCCGACGATTCCGGGGTCGGCGTTGAACCGGCGCGTCCAGATTCTGTGGCTGAGGACGATGAACGCGCTCTCGCCGACGCGATCGCCGTCGGCCGACGTGAAGAAGCGGCCGGCATGTGGACGAACGCCGAGCACCGTGAAGTAGTTGCCGGACACGATCGTGCCGTAGATGCGCTCGGCCCCGTCGGTACTCCCAGGCATTGCGAGGCTCATCGGCTGCGGCTCGGTTCGATAGGCGTACACATCCTCGAACACCGTCTGTCGCCGCCGCACGTCGAGGTAGTTGGGGTACGAGTTGTTGTCGAAGCCGCGGCCGTTCTGCGATCGCCCGATGTCGACGAGGCGGCCGGCATCGGCGATCCCGACCGGAGATCTGAAGAGCAGCGCGTTGGCAATCGTGAAGATCGTCGTGTTGGCGCCGATGCCGATGGCGAGCGACAGCGACGCCGTCAGCGCGAAGAGCGGATTCCGACCGAGCAGCCGTACCGCGTAGCGGACATCCTGTACGGCGCCGTCGAACATATACCCACACAACGTTTCAGCGCGCGAATGGTTAACACCTGTTAACGCCAGCGTCGTCCCGAGCGTTGTGGAAGAGACTCGGAGGAGTTCCCATGAGCAGCGATTGGATCTTTTTTCCGACCTTCTTCGGCACACTGAGCTTTGTCGTCTGGGTGGTGGCCAACAGCTGGCAGCGGCGACAACAAACCAGGCTGATCGTCGAGCTCAACAACCGCGTGCTCGAACGGCTCGGGTCGGCACAGGATTTCAGCGACTTTCTTCGCAGCGACGGCGGCGATCGGCTGATGAAGGTGCTGACGGCGGAGCGCGGCCTGACCGCGCCTCGCGACCGTATACTCATCGCCGTCCAGTCCGGCGTCGTGTTCGTCGCGGTCGGCCTCGGACTGGTCTTCTTCACGTGGCGAACGAGCGTGGTCGACCGTGAGGCCTTCAGGTTGATCAGCGTCGTCGTGTTGTCGCTCGGTCTCGGGCTGCTGCTCTCCTCCGCGGCGTCGTACTGGGTCGCGCGGACGCTGGGTCTCTTTGAGGCCAGCGTTTCACAGGGTGAAGCCCGGACCGCGGCCCGATGAGCCGCTGATCCACATGTGATGGCGATCGCGAGCGACCGCCTTGACCGCCGACAAGCTCGTGGGCGCGCACCGGACGGCGACGCAGGCTGCTGCTGCCGAGACGCTCGACGAGCGGACGTTTCAGATTCTGTACAGCCGCACGGCGTCGCCGCTGCGGGCCTACGTCGTACGCGTGCTCGGCAGCGCGACGCCCGCCGACGACATCGTGCAGGACGCATACCTGCGCCTGCTCCGCACGCCTCCGGCCACGCGCGACCCCGACCAGCTGCGGGCGTTTCTGTTTCGCATCGCGAGCAATCTGATTCACGACCACTGGCGCCGTCAGCGCCGCGAGCGCGACGCGTCCGATCGACATGCCGCCGACCGCGAGACCGCCGGCCCCGACATCGCGCTGCGGCTGGACATGGTGCGGCTGTTCGAACAGCTCCGGCCGCAGCAGCGCCAATTGATGTGGCTCGCGTACGTCGAGGGCGCCGACCACCGCGAGATTGCCGCGGCCCTCGGTCTTCGCGAGCGAAGCGTCCGCGTCCTGCTGCATCGTGCGCGACGCAAGCTGGCGGCCCTGATACAGCGAAGTAAGGCAGATGAGAAGAGCGATGGCTAACGAACACGACGACGAACTCGTCATCGCATGGATGCACGAGCTGGCGGCGTTGCCCGTGGACACGTCACGGCTGCCGGATCCGTCGCACATCTGGTTGAAGGCGCAACTGCTCCGGCGTTGGGACGCACAGCAAACAGCGTTGGCCCCACTCGAGTGGGGCGAGCGCGCGCAGATCGTCATGGCGCTGGTCGGCGCGATCGCGCTGCTGGCGTGGGCATGGCCGAAGCTTCACGCGATCGCCGCGCCTTCGGGCCTCTCGTCGACGATCGTGATCGTGACCGC
>DASYQZ010000135.1:0-20326 GCA_036004865.1 Vicinamibacterales bacterium | reverse complement strand
GTAATCGAAGTCGTGCAGCAGCGCGACGACGCCCCAGCCTTCCTCGTCCTCGCCGAACTTTCTCGCGTAGCCGCGTACGGCCGCTTCCACCGCCATCGCGTGCTTCAGCAGGCTCTCGCTCTTCGTGTACTCCGTCAGCAGCTCCCACGCGGCGTCGCGGTTCGGCGTAAAAGACATGGGAAAGTTGTGTCATCTTAATGCAGGATCCCAGGATGGCCAATTCGACGGCGACCGTCGCGCTCGACACCGAATTCAAGCGCGGCCTCGGACTCTACGACTCGACGATGGTCGTCATCGGGTCGATGATCGGCTCGGGCATTTTCATCGTCTCGGCGGAGATGGCGCGCAACGTCGGCGGCGCCGGCTGGCTGCTCGCCGCCTGGCTCCTCACCGGCGCCCTCACCGTCGTCGGCGCGCTGTCGTACGGAGAGCTCGCCGCGATGATGCCGCGCGCCGGCGGACAGTACGTGTATCTTCGCGAAGCGTTCTCGCCGCTGTGGGGATTCCTCTACGGATGGACGCTGTTCCTCGTCATCCAGACGGGCACGATTGCCGCGGTGTCGGTCGGCTTCGCGCGCTACTTCGGCGCGCTCGTGCCGTGGATTGCCGACGACAACTATCTGATCCCGCCGATCCATCTGTCGACCGGATATGCGTTGTCGCTCTCGACGACACAGCTCGTCGCCATGCTGATCATCGCGCTGTTGACGTGGACGAACACGCGCGGGCTCCAGTGGGGAAAGATCATCCAGAACGTGTTCACGACGGCGAAGACCGGCGCGCTCTTCGGTCTCATCGTCGTGGGCGTGCTCCTTGGCAGGAATCAGGCCGCCGTGGCGGAGAACTTCGGCAACCTCTGGGCGCCGCGCGGCGTCGTCGAGATCGTTCCTGGCCTGTCCGCGATGACGGCGTTCGGTCTCTTCGTGGCGATTTGTGTTGCGCAGACCGGATCGCTGTTCTCGGCCGACGCGTGGAACAACATCACTTTCACGGCCGGCGAAGTGAAGGATCCTCGGCGGAACATACCGCTCTCGCTCGCGCTCGGCACGTTCATCGTCATCGCGTTGTATCTGCTCGCGAACGTCGCGTACCTCGTCACGCTCCCGTTCGACCAGATTCAGCACGCGCCCGGCGATCGCGTGGCGACTGCGACGATCAACGCGATCTTTCCCGGCCTGGGCGTCACGATCATGGCGATCGGCATCATGATCTCGACGTTCGGCTGCGCGAACGGGCTCATCCTCGCCGGCGCGCGCGCGTCGTACGCGATGGCGCGCGACGGACTGTTCTTTCGCGCCGCCGGGCAGCTCAATCACGCGAAGGTGCCGGCGTGGGCTCTCGTGCTGGAAGGATTGTGGGCGGCGTTTCTCGTGCTGCCGCGGACCTACGATCCGGCGACGCGCGCGTACGGAAATGTCTACAACAACCTGCTCGATTACATCATCTCGGCGGCGCTCATCTTCTATATCCTGACGATCGCCGGCCTGTTCCGCCTGCGCAGGACGCGGCCCGACGTCGATCGTCCGTACCGCGCGTTCGGCTATCCGATCGTTCCCGCGCTCTACATCGCCGGCGCCGCGACGATCTTGATCGTGCTCTTCGTCTACCGGACCGCGACGACGTGGCCGGGGCTCATCATCGTCCTACTCGGCGTGCCAGTGTACTTCGCGTGGCGTCCACGATCCTGAGTGCACGAGATCGAAGCCCTTCTGAATCACGCTGATCGTCGCGGCAGCAACGCCACGGTCTCTCAATTCGACCAGCGGCACCCAGATGGCATCCTCCGCATCGGAGGCGCACGCCAGCGTGCCGCCGCTCGGCCGGCAGATGAAGTCGACGAGCACGTAGTGATAGCGCGCCCTGCCGTCGGGATCGAACCGAATCCGATCGAGCACGTCGACGATCGGTCCCACATCGACCTGAAGGCCCGTTTCTTCCCGCACTTCGCGGGCGATCGCCACTTCGAGTGTCTCGCCGATTTCGACCGCGCCGCCCGGCAGACTCCACTCGCCCTTCAGCGGTTCATTGGCACGGCGCACGAGCAGGACGCGACTGCCGTCGACCACGACCGCGCCGACGCCGACGACGGGCCGCTCGGGAAATTCCCTAGAGGCCGAGGACTTTGACGACGACTCGCTTCCGACGCTGTCCATCGAACTCCGCATAGAACACCTGCTCCCACGGACCGAGATCGAGCTGGCTCTCGGTAATCGGCAGTATGACCTGATGACCCATGATCGTGCGCTTCAAATGGGCATCGGCGTTGTCTTCGCCGGTCTGATGATGACGATAGTCGAGGCCGGCCGGCGCCAGCTTCTCGAGCCACTCCTGAAAGTCCTGAATGAGGCCGTCTTCCCAGTCGTTCACGAACACACCGGCGGTGATATGCATCGCGGAAACCAGAGCCATCCCGTCCTTCACGCCGCTCTTCTTCACGATCGCGGCGACATCGTCGGTGATGCGAACGAACTCCTGCCGCTTCTTCGTGTTGAACACGAGATAGTCGGTATGAACGATCATCTTCTTTGCGCGGGGCCCCACCCCCGCGCCTGCCACCGCTCGCTCACGCTCGCGGCGCTGTTGTGCGGCGACTTTCCGCTCACAGCAGCCACGTTCGGTTCACAGCGGCAGTGACGCATCGGCATTCAGATCCATGGGCGCGACGACGCCCGCGCGGAATTTTCTGAGCCCTGCAGCGGCAATCATGGCCGCGTTGTCGGTGGAGAGCTGAAGGCTCGGCAGGAACGTCGGAATCTCGCGGCGCTCACCGCGCTCTTGCAGCTCCGCGCGCAGACGGCTGTTCGCCGAGACGCCGCCGGCAATCCCGATGCTTTTTGCCTGATACCGGCGGGCGGCGTCGAACAGGCGCTCGATGAGCGCGGTGACGACCACGCGCTGGAAGGTCGCGCAGATGTCGGCGACCTCCTGCTCGCTCAGGGCACGTCTGAAGGCCTGCGCTACGCCCGCGGGTGTCTCGCGGCCACGCACGTGTCGCAGGACCGCGGTCTTCAGGCCGCTGAAACTGAAATCGAGATCGCCCTTGAGCTCCGGCGCATTGCGGTCGGCGTGCGTCAGGCGCGTCGTCGGCAGCGCGATCGCGCGATCGTTGCCGGCATGCGCGAGCCGATCGATCACGGGCCCGCCCGGATACCCGAGACCGAGCAGTTTCGCGACCTTGTCATACGCTTCCCCCGCCGCGTCGTCTCGCGTGCGGCTGAGCAGCTCGTACTGGCCGGGGCGCTCGACCAGGAACAAGCTCGTGTGGCCGCCGGACACCACGAGTACGACGGTTGGCAGCGGCATTTCGCCACCCTGCAGCACGAGCGATTCGATATGGCCCGCCAGATGATGAACCGGAACCAGGGGCAGTCCTGCGGCGACCGCAGCGGCTTTGGCGAAGGAGACGCCGACGAGCAGCGAACCGACCAGACCTGGTCCCTGCGTCACGGCGACGGCGCCGAGATCCCGCCAGCTCGTTTGCGCGTCCTCGAGCGCGCGCTCGATCACGCCGCAGATGTCGCGGATGTGCTGTCGCGACGCAAGTTCCGGCACCACACCGCCCCACTCGCGGTGAATCGCCACTTGCGACGCGATGACGTTCGATCGGATCGCCCACGGTTTCGCGGCAGAGCCGGTCTCTTCGACCACGGCCGCAGAGGTCTCATCGCAGGAGGTTTCTATGCCGAGAATTTTCACGGTCTGGTAGTCTTGCGTCGCGCAGGCCCATGCAAATCATAACGCGACGCACGGCGCTCGTTCATCTTGCAACCGTGGGAGCTGGACTGCTCATGCATCGCAGCCGCGCGCTCGCGAAGGCGCCGCAGCCGGCTACGCGGGTGAGCTTCAACGTGCCGGCCGGCGCCTGCGATTGCCATACCCACATCTTCGGCGACCCGGCGCGCTTCCCGTTCTGGTCGGGCCGCATGTATACGCCCGAGCCAGCGTCCATCGCAGAAATGCGGACGCTGCATCGCGCACTTTACATGGACCGCGTGGTCATCGTTCACCCGAGCGTCTACGGGACCGACAACGCGTGCACACTCGACGCGATCCGGCAGCTTGCGCCACGCGCCCGCGGAGTGGCGGTGATTGACGACAAGACAACCGATGCGCAGCTCGACGAGATGCATCGCGGCGGCATCCGCGGCATCCGGCTCAACCTTGAAACGTTGGGCGTGACCGATCCGCCGGCTGCGCGCCAGCGATTTCAGATCGCCAGTCGCCGGCTGAGCGGCCGGCCGTGGCACGTTCAGCTCTACACGCGGCTGTCGGTGATACAGGGCATACAGGATCTTGTCGCCACGTCGCCGATCCCTGTCGTCTTCGATCATTTCGGACTGGCGCAGGCATCGTCGGGCGTGGAGCAGCCCGGCTTCGCGGCGCTCGTGGAGCTTGTTCGGCGCGGAAAGGCGTACGTAAAGATCTCGGGCGCGTATCGCGCCTCGACCAAGGCGCCAGACTATGGCGACGCGACGCCTCTCGCGCAGGCGCTGATCGCGGCCAATGCTCAACGTATCCTGTGGGGCACCGACTGGCCGCATCCTCCAGGCGTTCCCGCCAGCGGTGGAAAGGCCACTGACGTCGTGGCGCCGCTTCAAATCGACGATGGACGGTTATTGAATCAGCTTCCGGTCTGGGCGCCTGATGCCGCGGTGCGGAAGACGATCCTGGTCGACAATCCCGCGCGGTTGTACGGATTCTAGAAACTATCGCGTAGCTGCCGGTTCGACGTCGAACGCCCGCTTCAACGACTCAGTGTAGGGCGGCCTGACGATCCCGCGCTCGGTGATGATCCCCGCGATCAGATGATGCGGCGTCACGTCGAACGCCGGATTCCAGACGAGCGCGCCGTCGGGCGCGAGCTGCGTTCCGCCGACGTGCGTCACCTCCCGCGCGCTGCGCTCTTCGATCGGGATGTGCTGGCCGTCAGGCGTGTCGAGATCGATCGTCGACAGCGGCGCGGCCACGTAAAACGGAATCTGATGCTCGCGCGCCAGCAC
This sequence comes from Vicinamibacterales bacterium, assembly GCA_036004865.1. Lineage (GTDB taxonomy): Bacteria > Acidobacteriota > Vicinamibacteria > Vicinamibacterales > CAVVIG01 > QHWF01. Next base: position 15,326 of record DASYQZ010000135.1, on the reverse strand, counting down.
CGCGACCCCGTAGGTCCCGATCTTGTTCGCCGTGTCGCCGTTGGCGGCAATGCGATCGGCGCCGACGACGACGAGGTCCACCTTGCCGTGATACATCAGCGCGGCGGTCATGTTGTCGGTAATCACCGTCGTCTCGATCCCGTCGCGGACGAGTTCCCACGCCGTGAGCCTTGCTCCCTGCAGGAACGGACGCGTTTCGTCCGCGAACACGACGACGCGCTTACCCTTCTCCACTGCGCCGCGGATGACGCCGAGCGCCGTGCCGTAGCCGGCGGTCGCGAGCGCGCCGGCGTTGCAGTGCGTGAGAATCCGCGCGTCAGCGGGCACGACTTCCGCGCCGAACGCGCCCATCGCGCGGCAGCTCGCGACGTCTTCGTCGTGAATCGCCTGCGCCTCGGCGTCGAGCCGCGCCTTGATTTGATCCACTGACTCTCCCGCCTGCGCGGCAGCGGCGAACGTCCGCTTCATCCGTTCGATCGCCCAGAACAGGTTGACGGCCGTCGGCCGCGTCGCCGCCATCAGCTCGCAGGCCTTGTGGAACTCGGCCGCGAACTTCTGCGTCCCGGTCGCCTTGCTCTTCCGCATCCCGAGTGCGATCCCCATCGCCGCGGCCACGCCAATTGCCGGCGCGCCGCGAATGACCATGGTCTTGATGGCGCGTGCGACTTCAGCGGCGGTCTTGCAGCGCACGTAGACCTCTTCGGCTGGAAGCTTCCGCTGGTCGATCATCACGACAGCGTCAGCTTCTCTCGCAATCGTAGGAAGCATGAAGAGATTGTATAGGGCTCAGCGCTGTAAACGGACGTCAGCGCCTGCGGCCATGCCGCGCGGTCTGCCGCGCGGCATCAGCGACAGGTCGCGGCGGGGGTGCCCACCTCCGCCAAGGCTACGGTGGGTCCACCGTAGCTCGCGAGGATTGATGGCGAGCGGAGGTGGAGGGCCCGGCGGCCAGTGCAAAAAAGTCGATCAGAGGAGCCGCGCGTCGAACGGCAGCGGCAGCAAATCCTTGAGGCGATGCGTCCCCTTCGCCACTTTCAGATTCGCGAGCTGGATCTCGAGGTTGCCGCCGAACTCCCACAGAATCTGGCGGCACGCCCCGCACGGCGGCGTTGGCGTCTCGGTGTCGGCGACGATCGCGATGCGCGTGAACGCGCGGTGCCCTTCCGACAGCGCTTTGAACATCGCGACGCGCTCGGCGCAAATCGTCAGGCCGTAGGTCGCGTTCTCGATGTTGCAGCCGGTGATGACTTCGCCGTCGGCGGTTTCGAGCGCGGCGCCGACCTTGAAGTCGGAGAACGCCGCGTCGGCATGCTCGCGCGCGCGGCGCGCGGCGCCGATCAGATCGATCTCTCCCGGCCGATCGCGCAGGCGGCGCGGTCCGAGCCGCCGATCGATCGCAATCCGCCGCTCGGCGCCACTGGGACTGCCGAGGTTCTTCATGCGGCGATCGAATCCGGTGCGCCGATCGGATTCGGCGCGCGCGCGGCGATCCTCGAGCAGCCGCACGATCTCGGGGCGGCGCACGCCGTTGACCACGTACGTGACACGCGCGATCTGAAACAGCCTGGCGGTCAGCGCCTGGACCTCCGGGTCTGCGTGGCACAGTTCGGCGGAGGCGACGCCGTTCCAGTGATGCACGGAATAGAACCGCTGCGGGTCGGCCTCGTCGACCACGACGACCGCGCGCCCATAGTCCTTGCGCGTGAGGATCGCCCCAAACTGCGTCACGATGGCGTGGAATTCGGCTTCGTGGCCTTTCGACACGTCGACACGGGTCACCGACAGACGCCGGGTGTCAGAGTTGGCCAATGATGCCCTCCAGGAGTGCGATGAACTGGCTCCGGATACGGCGGGCCGTCTCCATCACCTCCAGGTGATTGAGCGGTTGCGGCAGCACGCCGGCCGCCATGTTCGTGATGCATGAAATTCCGAGCACGTCGATTCCCATGTGGCGCGCGACCAGCGCCTCGGGGACGGTAGACATCCCGACCGCGTCGGCGCCGATCGTCCTTAGATATCGGATCTCCGCGGGTGTTTCGTAACTGGGTCCGAGCAGGGCGGCATACACGCCGTGCGGCAGCGGCAGGCTCATCTGTCGCCCTGTCTGATCGGCAATTCTACGCAACCGCGTGGCGTAGACATCGGTCATGTCGGGAAATCTCGGGCCAAACCGGTCGTCGTTGGGGCCCGCGAGCGGGTTGGCGCCCATGAGGTTGATGTGATCGTCGATCACCATCAGGGCGCCCTTCGAAAAGCTGGTGTTCACGCCGCCGGCGGCGTTGGTCAGCAGCAGCGTCTTGATGCCGAGCACACCGAGCACGCGGACGGCAAAGCTCACCGTTCCGATGTCGTGCCCTTCGTACAGATGGGACCGTCCCGCAAGCGCGGCAATCAGACGTCCCTTCACGGTGCCGACCACGAGCTTGCCCTCGTGGCCGATGACCTTCGACGCCGGCCAGTGCGGGAGCTGGTCGTATGGCATGTGCACCGCGTCGGTCAGCGAGTTGGCGAAGTCGCCAAGCCCCGAACCGAGCACGACGGCGACTTGTGGGAGGGTCTGAACACGCGCTCGAACGGCGTCTGCGGCTTCTTTGACTTTGTCGTAGTAGTCCATCAGAGGAGGAATCCGGCGATCGTGGCCGTCATGAAATTCGCCAGGGTGCCCGCGAACATCGCACGCAGGCCAAGTCGCGCGAGGTCGTGGCGGCGGTTCGGCGCCAGCGCGCCGATGCCGCCAATCTGAATGCCGATCGAGCTGAAGTTCGCGAAGCCGCACAGCGCGAAAGTCGCGATCGTGAACGACTTCGGATCGAGCTGCCCTTTCAGCGGTCCGAGCTGCGAGTACGCAATGAACTCGTTGAGCGCCATGCGCGTCCCGAGCAGGTTCCCGATGATCGGCGCGTCTCGCCACGGAACGCCCATGCTCCACGCGATCGGCGCAAAGACCCACCCGAAGATCTGCTGGAGGCTCAGGTGGACGACACCGAGCAGCGCGTTCACCATCGCGACGAGCGCGAGAAACGAAATCAGCATCGCACCGACGTTCAGCGCGAGCTGCAGACCCTCGCTGGTCCCGCGGCCGGCGGCGTCGATGACGTTCACGTCGGTCCGCTCCACCGCCAGCCGCACGGTCCCCATCGTCTTCGGCACTTCGGTTTCCGGTACGATCATCTTCGCCATCATGATCGTGCCCGGCGCGGTCATGATGACGGCGGTGAGCAGGTGCTTGGCCTCGATGCCGAACAGGATGTACGCCGCCATGATGCCGCCCGAGATGTGCGCCATCCCCGACGTCATGACGGTCATCAGCTCTGACTGCGTCATCTCCGGGAGATAGGGACGGATCGTCAGCGGCGCTTCGGTCTGCCCCATGAAGATGCTGGCGGCGACGTTCAGCGATTCGGCGCCGCTCGCGCGCATCACGCGCTGCATGAGGATCGCCATCAGCCGCACGACGACCTGCATGACGCCGAAGTAATAAAGGATGGCGAAGAGTGCCGCGATGAAGATGATCGTCGGCAGCACCTGAAACGCGAAGATGACCGTGTACTGCGCCCCTTCAGGACCGAGGACATTCGTCATGACCCGGCCCCAGACGCCGGCGTTGCCGAGCGGTCCGAACACCAGCGACGCGCCGACGCCGGCAAATCCCAGCAGCTTGTTGATCCCGTCGCCGAGCGTCGAGAACACCTGCTGGCCGATGGTCGTCTTCAGCACGATCATCGCGAAGACGACCTGCAGCGACAGACCCCACGCGACTGTCGTCCAGTTGATCGCGCGTCGATTGGTCGAGCACGCGACGGCAATCCCCAGAATCACGATCGCGCCCAGGATCGGTTGCAGCACTCCGAGCATCAGCGCACCTCGGCGACGATTAACGGACTGGCGGCCGGCCGCTCGTCGCGAATGGTCACCGCGCGTGACGCCAGCGCCAGCGCGGCGTCGAGCGTGCGTCGCGTCCGGTAATGCATTTCGAGCATCGCGTCGCCGGCCCGCACCTCGTCACCTGGTTTCACCTTGACGAGGATCCCGACGGCGTGGTCGACGGCATCTTCGACACGGTCGCGTCCGGCCCCGAGCGCCACGGAGGCCCGACCCACCAGTTCGGCGTCGACGCGGTTCACGTAGCCCGCGCGATCGGCAGAGACGACGTGGCGCTCACCGGCCCGCGGCAGGCGGGCGTAGTCGTCCACGATGCGCGGATCGCCGCCCTGCGTCTCGATGATCTGCCGGAACTTCTCCAGCCCGGCGCCGGATGCGATCGCGGCGCGCGCCTGCCGATCGGCGTCCGTGCGATCGCGCGCGACCGTACCGAGCACCAGCATCCGCGCAGTCAGCTCCAGCGACACTTCTATGAGGTCGCTCGGGCCGCCGCCCTTCAGCACGTCGACGCACTCGATGACTTCGAGCGCGTTCCCGACGGCGTTTCCGAGCGGCGATTCCATGGCGGTAATCACGGCTTCCGTCTTCACGCCGGATGCGTTGCCGATCGACACGAGCGACTCCGCGAGCCTGCGTGAATCGGCTTCGGTCTTCATGAACGCGCCGCACCCGGTCTTGACGTCGAGCACGAGCGCGTCGATGCCCTCCGCGATCTTCTTGCTCATGATCGAGGCGCTGATGAGGGGGATGCTCTCGACCGTGCCGGTCACGTCACGCAGCGCGTACAGCTTCTTGTCGGCGGGCGCAATCTGTGCAGTCTGCCCGATCATCGCGCAGCCGACGCGCGCGAGCGCGGCCTTCATCTCGTCGAGCGACAGGTTGACGCGGAAGCCGGGAATGGCTTCGAGCTTGTCGAGCGTGCCGCCGGTGTGGCCGAGGCCGCGCCCCGACATCATCGGCACCGGCACGCCGCACGCCGCCGCGAGCGGCGCGAGCACGAGCGAGGTCTTGTCGCCCACGCCGCCCGTGCTGTGCTTGTCGACTTTGACACCGGGAATGTCGCCGAGATCGACGCGCACGCCCGAGTGGACCATCGCGTCGGTGAGCCACGCGGTTTCCTCGGCGCTCATCCCGCGCAGCAGGATGGCCATCAGCAGCGCCGAGGCCTGATAGTCGGAAAGCGTGCCTGCCGTCACGCCGTCGACGAAGAAGCGGATCTCCTCCCGGGAAAGCGGGCCGCCGTCCCGCTTTTTCATGATCACGTCGACGGCGCGCATCGGATGGCGCGCAGTATATCGTGACGCGCGAGGTGCCGGGTGCTGAGTGCTTGATGCCGGGTGCCGTGCGGGGTGCCAGGTGCGGCGTGCTGTACCCGGTGCCGCGTGCAGCGCGCCCAGCACCCAACACCCAGCACCCGGCACCCAGCACCTAGCACCCAGCACAGCACCAAGCACCCTGGCACCATCGCCCATCCTCGGCCACCGAAGCGCGTGAGCGCGAAGGTGGCCTTGGGTGCCGAAGCGCGCAGCGCGAAGGCAGCTAGCCTCGCGCGGCTCCCTCCGCCATAATCGTTTCCGTGGCCCAGGCTTCTCAGCTTTCGCCAGAGCTCGGGCGAAGCTTGCTGCAGGTGGCGCGCGCGCTGCTCGTCGCCGCGCGCAACTGGACGCTGTATCCACCGGAGCATCCGACCGTCGAGGTCTCCGTGAGGCGACTGGCCGAGGCGATCCACGAATCATCCCTCGGCGCGATCTTCTCCATCGGGATCACGCCTGACACGCTGATGATCGAAGGCGCGCCAGCCGACGCCAACCAGAGCGGCATCGCCGAAGCGGCGGCGATGCTCCACGATCGCGATCTCCTGAACCTCACCTTCATCGGCGACGTGCCCATGGAGGCCCTGCACGCGTTCCTGCGCGTGCTGACGCTCGAGCCCGCCGAGCGGCGCACGCGAGGCGGGCCGGCGCGGATCTGGGCGTCCGACGGACATCCTTCGATCGCGATCGAACAGATCGACTACGAGAAAGTCCTCGCGCGTGAAGAAGGCGAGGTCGCCGAGCCGGCCAAGCGCGACGACCTCTGGCGATCGATCGTCATGTCGATCGCCGGCGGTCAGAAGGCGATCTTCGACGAGCGCGCACAGGAGCGCCTGCTCGCGATCGCCGGCAGCGCGCCCGACATCGCCGACCTCGCGCAAGCGGTCATGGCGCCGAAATGCGCCATGGACGGCTCGCCGATGATCACCACGCAGGCGGCCACGGTCCTGGCGGCCTTCCGTCACCTGAACAGCATCGTGTCGGTGATGGCGCCCGAGCGGATGCCCGAGGTGATGAACAACCTCGCCGTCGCCGCGACGCAGCTCGATGCGCACGTCATGATGCAACTGATGCAGTCGGAGGAAGATCCGGCGGCCGGCGTCTCGATCGTCCACGGTCTCGCCGCCGCGTTCGACGATACCAAGGTCGCGCAGCTGCTGGCGACGGCGCTCGCGCTCGACGGGAAGGCGTCGGATCGCCTCGCGACGATCTTCAACACGATTGCGCCCGACGAGGATCGGAAGCGGCGCGTGCTGACGATGACGCGCAGCCTGCTCAACGAAACCGATTTCGGTAAGGCCGGTCAGTTCCAGGTGCTGTGGACGTCGATGGAAGAACTGCTGGTGTCGTACAACGACAAGCCGTTCGTCTCCGAGGTGTACAAGACCGCGCTCGACGGCGTCGGCGGACGCGCCGAACGGATGTCGGCCGTCGATCTCCCGCCCGAGCTCTCCGAGTGGATGGACAGCCTTGGCCAGGCGAACGTGCGCAGCCTCTCGGTCACGCTCCTGATCGATCTCCTCGCGATCGAGCGCGATGCCACGCGCGCGTCGCAAATCGCGGAAGACATGGAAGCGCTGGCCGAGGACCTGCTGATGTCCGGCGCCTACGACGATGGGCTGACGGTCACGCAGGCGCTGTCGAAGCGTGCGGCGGTTCCCGGCGGGATGGGACGCGATGCCTGCCGTCTGGCGCTCGATCGGTTGGGCGAATCGCTGGCCCTGCGCGAGACGGTGGCGCTCATCGGCGACGTCGACGAAGGCGATTGGGAAGCGATCAGGGCGGTCATCATCGCCATCGGCGTTCCGAGCGTCGAAGCTCTGAAGGCGGTCGTGATCACGGAACACGACACGCTCGCGACGCATCGCGCGGAAGACATCATCATCGGTTTCGGCGCGCCGGCGGCGACGCGGCTCGCCCCGCTCGTGTCCGATTCGCGATGGTTCGCGCAGCGGCGCGGCGCGCGCCTGCTCGGCCGCATCGGGACGAAGGAGGCGGTGCCGCTCCTGCAGCCGCTCCTTCGTCAAAGCGACACCCGTGTCGCGCAGGAGGCGGTGAAGGCGCTCGGCTCCATTCAGGATCCGGCCGCGGCCCGCGCCGTGCAGACCGTGCTGCGCGCGGCCACCGGCGAGCTGCGCCGCGCCGTGATCGATGCGCTCGTGTCCGGCCGCGACGCGCGCGTCGTCCCGATGCTGGTGCAGATCGTCGAGGAGAGCGAGCCGCTCGGCAAGGATCACGAGGTGGTGCTCGAAACGCTGGCGGCGCTCGGGAAGGTCGGCAGCGACCTGGCCGTTCCGACGCTGGTGACGATGGCGCGGCGCCGCAAGTTGTTCGGCGGCGGCAAGCTCCGGAAGTTGAAGGCGCGAAGCGTCGCCTCGCTTGTCGAAATCGGCACATCGAAGGCGAACGACGCGCTGCGCGACGCGGCAAACACCGGCGATCGCGCGCTCAAGAAAATCGTGAAGGGATTGGGGATTCGGGACTAGGGATGTGGATCAACAGAAGTCTGAGGAGCTGATTCGGCGGCTGGCTGCGGCCTTGCGCGGCACCGAGCTCTATTCGCCGACGCATCCGCTCGTCCAGCGCGGCATCGACGCGTTTACCACCGCGGCGACCGAAGGGCTCCAGTCGTCTCCGTCGATCGTGATCGGCTTCATCGGCGACGAGGTCGTGGTCGACGGCCACCGGCTGCCGCGCGGCACGGCGTCGCTCGTCGGCTTCGCCCGCGATTTGCGCGAGCGCGAAGTCGAGAAGGTGACGATTTCGCGCGGGTTGACGCGGGACGAGGTCCGCAATCTCATCGCCGCCTTCAGCGACCGCACATCGCCGGTGCCGCTGCCCGACCGCCTCACCTCCCGAGGCATACGTCACGTGACGCTCGGCAAGATTGTGGTCGAAGACGTCAGCGACGAGCAGGCGGGCATCGCGGCGGCGCGGCGCGTCTACGCGACGGCGGTCGAGACGGCCGAGACGCTCTGGCAGGCGGCGAAGGCGGGCGATCAGCCGGATCCGACCGCGGCGCGGAAAATCATCGACGGTCTGGCGCGGCTGGTGACGCAGGACCGCACGTCGCTGATGGCCTTGACCGCGCTGAAAAAGTACGACAACTACACGTTCACGCACATGGTGAACGTCTCCGCGCTCGCGATGGCGCAGGCGCGCGCGCTCAACGTCGAGGGGACGCTGCTGCGCGAGTTCGGCTTCGCCGCGCTGATGCACGACATCGGCAAGGTGAACACGCCGCTCGAGGTGCTGAACAAGCCCGACAAGCTGACGAAGGACGAATTCGACGTCATGAAGCGCCACGTCGTCGACGGCGCGCACATCCTGCGGCGCACGCCCGAAATGCCGGCGCTCGCGCCGATTGTCGCGTTCGAGCATCACCTCAAGCAGGACTTGAGCGGCTACCCGGAGAACATCGGCAGCCGCAAGCTGAATCTGTGCACGATGATCGTGTCGATTGCCGACGTGTTCGACGCCCTGCGCAGCAACCGGCCGTACCGCCAGGGCCTCGCGACCAATCGCATTCGGGCGATCATGGGCGAACAGGGAAACCCCGCGTTCAATCAGACGCTGCTCAAACGATTCGTCAATCTGATGGGACTGTTTCCGGTCGGAAACCTCGTCCGGCTGAGCACGGACGAGCTCGCCGTGGTGACGGCGGAGCATCCGACCGATCCCTTCCGGCCGCAGGTGAAGATCATCGCGGACCGGAACGGCGATTTTCTCGAGGAGCCGCTGCTGGTCAACACCTGGGAACGCGACGGCGCCGGCGATCAGGAGCGGGGCGTCGTGGAAGCGGTCGACCCCGAGCCGCTCAACATCGACCCGCTGAAATACTTGTGAGAGAACTTGGTGCTCCGTGACTTGGTGACGTAGTGAGTTCAAATCAGGACGCGACCGGCGGCGGCAGCGCGGCCGGCAAGCCGGCGGAGCCGGCGGCCCCCGCTGCCCTCTCGCCACGGGACGCGGCGCGGCTGACCGATTTCGCGCGTGCGTGCAAAGCCGCAGCGCGGGCGGTCGTGCTCTACCCGAAAGGTCATCCCGCGATTGCCGCCACGCTCGGGCGAATCGTTCAGATGACGTCCGCGGCGAGCCTGCCGAAACCGCTGAACCTCACCGTGCTGCCCGACGGGATGCTGCTCGACGATCAAGCGCCGCCACGGCCCGATGCTGCGGTCCTCGAATTGGCGGTCCTGCTGCACAGTCATCTGATAGGCCAGCTCACGGTCAATCCAGGCGGCGACGAGGAGTCATGGCGCACGTTCCTGCTGCTGCTCGGGCGCACGCCGGAGTCGATTCGAACGGAGGGCGGCATCGCGCGCGTGTGGGCCATGATGGCTGGACGCCACGTCCAGCTCCGCGAGATCGACTACGCCGAAGTGCTCCGCGAGCGTGCCGGCGGAGAGGCCGCCGTCTGGGACCAGGTGATTGCGAATTGCCTGCAGGGCGCGTCGTTCGAGCTGGATGACGCCGCGATCCGCGAGTTGCTCGGCATCGCCGGGGACGCCGACAAGCTCGCCGATCTGATGGCCGCGCTCGAAAGCAAAGCCGGCGCCGAAGGGGGCATCGGCGCGAAAACGGCGGCGCTGATGCGCATGCTGCGCGGCATCGTCGACGCGGTGTCGAAGAGCGATCCGGAACGGATGGAACCGGTCCTCCGCAACATGGCGAGCGCCGTCGGACAACTCTCGCCGGAAATGCTCATGGGGCTGATGTCGGATCGCGGGACCGAGGAAGGTCCGCGCCTGATGAACGCGGTCGTCAGCCGCATGTCGGACGGGACCATCGCGCGCTTCGTCGCGCGGAACGTGATCGCCGAGAGCTCGCCGACCGATCGGCTGGCGATGGCGTTCCAGACGCTCGTGCGCGAGGGCGAAGAGCGCGAGCGGCTGCTCACGCTCGCCCGCGACGACGTGGCCGCCTCGCCGCTCGGCAGCACCGACGGCTTCGAAGCGGTCTGGGATCAGGTCGCGCAGAAGCTCCTGACGTCGTACTCCGACAAGCCATTCGTGTCCGAGGAGTACGGGCGCGAGCTGTCAGGCGCGCGGACGCAGGCGATCGAGGTCGAACACGTCAGCGACGATCCGCCGGAGCGGGTCAGCGCGTGGCTCAGCACGGTCGCGACGACCTCCCTGCGTGCGCTCGATCTGACGCTGCTCCTCGACCTGCTGCGCATCGAACCCGACGATGACCGCTGGGGCGAGCTGATGGTGCCGGTCGTCAGGCTGCTCGAGGATCTTCTCCTCGTCGGCGATTTCGACGCGGCGAGCGAGCTGATCGCCGTCCCCGTTCAGCAGGTGTCGAGCGAGGGCTCGACGGCGCGCCGGCAGCACGCGACGACGGCGATCGACATGCTGATTGCCGGGCCGATGATGCGTCACATCACGACGCACCTGGCGACGATCGACGAAAGCCAGTTCGGACGCGTGAAAGCGATGTGCGTGTCGCTCGGCGAGGTGCTGGTGCGCCCGCTCGCCGAGACGCTGGCGGTGGAAGAGCGGCCGCGGACGCGCGAGCGGTTGACGTCGATTCTGCTGGCATTCGGCGCCGTCGCGCGGCGCACGGTCGAACGGCTGAAAAGCTCGCCGAACGCGGCCGTCCGCCGGACCGCCATCAACCTGATGCGCCAGTTCGGCGGCAGCGAGGCGCTGCCCGACCTGACCGAGCTGCTCGACGACAACGAGCCGCAGGTGCAGCGCGAAGCCGTTCGCGCGATTCTGAACATCGGGAGCGACGCCGCCTTTCGGATTCTCGAGCAGGCGCTCACGAGCGGCACATCGCGGTCGCGCGACGCCATCATGCAGTCGCTGAGCATCGTGCGCGACGAGCGGGCGACGCCGCTCTTCGCGTACATCCTCCGGCGCATCGATCATCGCGGGGCCACCGCTCCCGTCTATCTCCGTGCGATCGAATCGCTGGGCGCGCAGCGCGATCCGGAAGGCATCGCCCCGCTCAAGGAGGCGCTCTACAAAGGCGAATGGTGGGCGCCATTCCGGACGGCGAACCTGCGGTCCGCGGCCGCGGCGGCGCTCGGACGCATCGGCACGCCCGAGGCGATCGCCGTACTCGAAGAGGCGTCGGGCTCGCGCGTGCGCGGTGTGCGCCACGCGGCCCGGCAGCAGCTGGGCAGCGCCCGGGCGCGCCGGTCCGCGCCGCACCGGGAAGAAGCATGACGGCTCCACGATTCCAGTTGTCCGACGAGCTGCTGCGGCGCTTCGCCGCGTCCATTCGATCGGCGCAGCTCTATTCGAAGGGACATCCCATCATCGGCCGGAATCTCGAGTCGCTGTCGGCGGCCATTCAGTTGCTGCACGGGCTCGAGTCCTCGATTGTCATCGGGATCGTCGGCGACGAAGTGATCGTCGACGACATGCCGATGGCAAAGGCCGATACGCTCGGGCCGCTCGTCCGCCGCCTCCAGCAGACCGGCGTCGAACGCATGACGATCGATCGCGGCGTCACGATCGAGGAGCTGAACGGATTCATCGAAGTCGTCACGAACGTGGAGCACGACGAGGCCTCGCGGGACAAGAGCGAGGCCGAGATCTTTCCCTCGTTCCCGCACATTCGGGTCGGCCGCGTCACCGTCGATCAACGCGTCGAGGGCAATCTCGCCGACATGGCGACCATCAAGCGTCTGTACAACGACGCGGTGTCGGTCGCCGGCTCGCTGTGGGAGAGCGCCGAAACCGAGGGGAAGCCGGACGCGACGATGGCGCGCCACATGATCGACGGGCTGGCCCAGGCCGTGGCGCAGAACCGCACCGCCCTCCTCGCGCTGACGACGCTGAAGAATTACGACAACTACACGTTCACGCACATGGTGAACGTGTCGATCCTCACCATGGGCCAGGCGCGCGGGCTGGGCATCGACGGCCCGCTGCTGCGCGAATTCGGGCTGGCGGCGCTGATGCACGACATCGGCAAGGTGAAGACGCCCCTCGAGGTGCTCAACAAGCCCGACAAGCTCAACGACGCCGAATTCACCATCATGAAGCGCCACGTCGTCGACGGCGCCGAAATCCTGCGCAAGACGCCCGACATTCCCGCGCTGGCGCCGGTCGTCGCATTCGAGCACCATCTGCGGATGGATGGCTCCGGCTACCCTCACGGCGTGACGCGGACGTCGCTCAACGTCGGCACGATGCTGTGCAGCATCGCGGACGTGTACGACGCGATGCGATCGCAGCGCGGCTATCAGCAGGCGTTTCCCACCGACCGCATTCTGCAGGTGCTCAAACGGAACGACGGTCAGCAGTTCGATCAGAACCTGGTGCGCCGCTTCGTCCAGCTCATTGGCATCTATCCCGCCGGCAATCTCGTGCGGCTGAACACCGGCGAGGTCGCGGTCGTCGTCAAAGTGCACGCGCCGGATCCGTACCGCCCGCACGTCCGGATCCTCATCGAGCGCGACGGCAAGCGCCTCGACCTGCCGTACGAGGTGACGCTGTGGGAGACGCCCGCCGACACGCCGCCTGGAGACGGTGCCGACGGCGTGCCGCAGCGGCCATCCTCGGTCGTCGCGCCGCTCGATCCGAAGGACTACGACTTCGACCCGCTGCTGCTCATGTAAGATCGCGCCAAATGCGATCGCGACTCGCTCTGCTCGCTCTCATCGCGTGTGCGTGCACGCTGCACGGTCAGCCGTCCGCCGTGCCGCCGAAGCTTGCGGTGATCGTCGTCGTCGATCAGATGCGCGCCGACTACATCGATCGGTTCCAGGGCGATTGGACCGGCGGATTGAAGCGGCTCGTGAAAGACGGCGCCTGGTTCCGGAACGCCGCGTATCCGTATCTCCACACGGTGACCTGCCCGGGACACGCCACGATTTCGACCGGCGCGTTTCCGCACGTGCACGGGATTCCGGCGAATCAGTGGTGGGACCGCGAGTCACAGCGCCAGATGGCCTGCACCGAAGATCCCGGCGCGACCAATTTCGGCTACGACGGTCCGGCGAAAGAGCACAACAGCGGCTCTCGCTTGAAGGTGCCGACGTTCGCGGACGCGATGCGCACCGAACGCGGTGCGCGCGTCGTGACGTTGTCGGAGAAAACACGCAGCGCCATCATGCTCGCCGGTCACGGCGGCGACGCGGTGACGTGGCTGAGCGAGCTATCCGAGGTGTGGCTCACATCATCCGCGTTCTCGGCCGGACCGGTTCCCGCGGTGAAGGCATTCATCGACGCCAATCCAGTCGATGGCGATTTCGGAAAGACGTGGTCGCGGCTGCTGCCAGCCTCGCGGTATCGCGATCGCGATGACAGCGAGGGCGAGCGTCCGCCGGCGGGCTGGTCGTCGACGTTTCCGCATGTGTTGAAGGGCACGACCGGCAAGGCGGACGTGACGTTCCGGGCTCAGTGGGACGTCAGTCCGTTCGCCGACGAATACCTCGGAAGGATGGCGGCCGCGCTCGTCGGCGCGATGCAGCTCGGCAAGCGCGGCACGACCGACGTCCTCGGCGTCAGCTTCTCGGCCACCGACCGCGTCGGCCACAAGTTCGGCCCGCGCAGTCAGGAGATTCAGGATCAGCTCGCGCGGGTCGATCGCGCGCTTGGCGATCTACTCGACCGCCTCGACGCCGTGGTCGGGCGGAATCAGTATGTCGTCGCTCTCAGCGCCGACCACGGCGTGACGCCGATCCCCGAGCAGCTCGCGCGGGCTGGGCAGGACGCCGGCCGCGTGAACACCCGCGAGATGATCAGGCAGATCGAAGCCCGGCTCGAACCGGCGCTCGGACCCGGCCCACATGTCGCGATGCTCGACGGCCGCGACATGAACCTGTATTTCAAACCGGGGACATATGAGAAGGTCGTCGCGTCACCGCCGCTCCTCGACCACGTCATCAAGATCATCGAATCGACGCAAGGGGTCCGACGCGTCTATCGCACCGAACAACTCCGCGATGCACAGCCGACGGACGACGACTGGCTGCGCGCCGCCAGGCTCAGCTTTGTGGAGGGACGCACCGGCGATATGGTGATTACGCTGCGCGCCCCGTGGATCGCGTCGGCCGAGGCAGCGACGCATGGAACCGCGACAGCCGACGATCAGCGTGTCCCAATCCTCCTCATTGGTCCCGGCATCAAGCCCGGACGATACGACCAAGCCGCCTCACCTGCCGACATCGCGCCCACACTCGCGAAGCTCTGCGGCATCACGCTGCCCGAGGCCGAAGGCCAGCCGCTGACCGCAGCGCTGCGGTAGACTCGCTAGCTGCGTCCTCTACGGAGAGCCTATGCATGTACTGAGGGTGTTCCTTGCCGCGGCGATCGTCGCGGCGATCGTTTCCGGCGGTCCCGCCGGTGATCCGCTTCGAGCGCAGGTGAAAGCCACGAGGATCGCGGCGACGACCTTTGCCGAGCTGCGCGCCTGGGACAGCACGATCGATCGGATGAAGCGCGACGACCTGTTGCGCGTGCGCAGGACGATCGACGATGCGATGCTGCCCGGCCGTGTGCACGAGCGCTTCGAGCAGTTCCACCAAGGGGTGCGCGTATACGGCGGCGACGTCGCGCGTCAGACCGATCGCGGCCTCACCGTCTCGATCTTCGGAACGATTTACGAAGGGATCGACCTCGACGCCCAGCCGCGACTCTCGATCGACGATGTCAAAGCCGTGGTCGAGCGGATCAGCGGCGTCGCGCTCGGCCCCGGCCGCGTGCCCGAGCTGGTCGTCCTTCCCGGCGACGACGGCGCGTATCGACTGACGTACCGCGTGACCGTCTTCTCGCTGGAGAAGGACGCCGAGTACTTCATCGACGCGAAGAGCGGCGCAATCGTCCGCGAACAGCGCGGCGCGGAGCGCCAGGCCGCTGCGTCGGCGCTCGGCCGCGGCCAGGGCGTGCTCGGCGATGACAAGAAAGTGAGCGTCAGCAGTCAATCGGGGACGTTCGTCGCGTCGGACATGCAGCGGCCGCCGTCGCTTCGCACGTACGACGCGCGAGGCGACGTCAACAAGGTGCTCAATTTCCTCAACGGCCGGACGGTGCTCGTGACGGCGGACCTCGCGAGCAGCACCGGCACGACGTGGAGCGATCCGGTCGCCGTCGACGCGCACGCGCAGGTGGGGTGGGTGTACGACTACTACTTCAAGCGGCACGGGCGGCGCGGCCTGGACAACAACAACAT
>DASYQZ010000134.1:0-9370 GCA_036004865.1 Vicinamibacterales bacterium | reverse complement strand
CCACGGGTGAATTCACTTTGGGCTAGGTGGGTCTGGTGGAAAAAAGTAGATCGTTATGTTGCAAAAAATCACGATGCTGACCGGTGGTCTTGCCCTGTGTCTGACCGCGATGCTAGGTGCCGCGCCGGCGTCATCTTCGATCGCCGACGCCGCGATGCGAGGCGACATTGCGGCCGTCCGGGCCGGCGTGCAGCAGAAGGCTGACGTCAACGTCGCGCAGGGCGACGGCATGACGGCGCTCCATTGGGCCGCCGAGCGTGGCGATCAGGATCTCGCCGCGCTGCTCCTGAAATCCGGCGCCAATCCCGCCGCGGTCACGCGCGTCGGCCGGCATACGCCGCTTCACGTCGCCGCCAGAGGCGGCCACGATCGCGTTGTCCGTCTGCTCGTCGATGCCCAGGCTGACGTGCGCGCGTTGACAACAACGGGCGCGGCGCCGCTGCACTTTGCGGCGGCATCCGGCAGCAGCGAGGCGGTGGCAATCCTGATCGACCGCGGTGCCGACGTGAACGTGCGCGAGCCGCAGTGGGGGCAGACGCCGCTGATGTTCGCCGCCGCGTCGGGACGCACGGCGGTCGTCAAGGTGCTGCTGGCGCGCGGCGCCGAGGTCGGCGCCACCGCGAGGGTCGTGAACATCACCGCGCGCAATCTCCAGGACGGCAAAGAAAGCCGCGAGCGCAACGCGCGCGTCGCCGCGATCCAGCGGGAACGCGCCGCGGCCAACGCGGCGGCGTCCGGATCGACGGGAGCGCCGCGGCCCGCGGGCGCGCGTGGCCGTGGAGACGACTCGGGCAACGAGCCCGAACCGCTCGGCTACGCCGATCTCGTGGGCGCGCAGGGCGGACTGACGGCGCTGCTGCTCGCCTCGCGTGAGGGGCTCGCCGAGACCGCGTTCGCGCTGATCGACGGCGGCGCCGACATCAATCAGGTGAGCACGTCGGATCACACCAGTCCGCTGCTCATGGCGACGATCAACGGACATTTCGATCTCGCGATGCGTCTGCTCGCGCGCGGCGCCGACGTCACGAAAGCGAGCGACGCCGGAGCGACGCCGCTGTACGGCGTGCTGAACATGCAGTGGGCGCCGAAGGCGCGCCATCCGCAGCCGGCCAAGTACATGCAGCAGACGATCGGCTATCTGGAGCTTGCCGAGGCGATCCTGAAGGCCGGCGCCGATCCGAACGCGCGGCTCCGCAAGTCGCTCTGGTACACGACGTACAACCGCGATCTGCTCAGCGTGGATCGCACCGGCTCGACGCCGTTCTGGTGGGCGGCGTACACGCTCGACATCCCGGCGATGCGCCTGCTGCTGAAGTACGGCGCCGATCCGAATATTCCCACCGCAAAAGTGCCGGAGCGCTACGAAGAAGGCGGTCCCGATCCGAACGCGCCCGATCGATCCGGCATGCCGCCGATTCCGTGGAGCGGTCCCGCCGTGTATCCGATCCACGCGGCGTCGGGCGCCGGCTACGGCCTCGGCTTCGCCGGCAACACCCATCGCCACGTGCCGGACGGCTGGGTGCCCGCAGTGAAATTCCTCGTCGAGGAGCTGGGCGCCGACGTCAACGCCCGCGATCACAACGGCTACACGCCGCTGCATCACGCCGCGTCCAGAGGTGACAACGAGCTGATCCGGTACCTCGTCTCAAAGGGCGCCGACCCGAAGGCGGTCGCACGCAGCGGCCAGACGACGGTGGACATGGCGAACGGTCCGGTTCAGCGCGTGCAGCCGTTCCCGGAGACGATTGCGCTGCTCGAGAGCCTCGGCGCGAAGAACAATCACCGCTGCGTGAGCTGCTGACGAGCACGCCGGCCGGCGCCAGCGTTCGCGACCCACTCTTCACGCCGCGATTCTTCGTGATGTGCGGCTTCACGTTCATCGTGTTCTTCTCGGCGTTTCAACTGCTTCCCACCGCGCCCTTCCGCATTCGCGATCTTGGCGGGACGACCTTCGCGTCGGGTCTGTTCCTCGGGCTGCTGACGTACGCCTCGGCGTTCTCGGCGCCGTTCACCGGCGCCGTCGCGGATCGCATCGGCCGCCGGCGGACGCTGCTCGTCGCGAGCGCGGTGATTGCGTGCTGCTCGATCGGATACGCCGCGACGTCGAGCTATCGCGTGATGCTCGCGCTCGTGTTGATCCACGGCGTCTTCTGGTCCGGTCTCCTGTCGGCGTCGGCCGCGTACCTGACGAGCCTGCTGCCGGCGAGCCGCCGGGCGGAGGGCATCGCGTATTGGGGACTGTCGAGCGTCGCCGCCATTGCGGTCGCGCCTCCGCTCGCGTTCTGGATCATGCAGCGCGGCGGGTGGACGTGGATCTGCGTCTTGTGCTGCCTGCTGAACGCGACGATGGGAGCGATTGCGTGGACGCTCGACGATCGCGATCGCGGCGCGCCGGACGCCGATGAACCGTCCGGAAAGGCGCCCGTGCTCGAGTGGCGAGTGCTCCTGCTGTCGGTGTCGTTGTTCCTCTACTCGTTCGGGTACGGCGCCATCACGAGCTTCAGCGCCGTGTACGCCGACGCGCTCGGCGTCTCACCGAAGAGCGTCTATCTCACGACGCTCGCGGTCGTGATTCTCATCACACGTCCGCTGGCCGGCACGCTCGCCGATCGCATCGGCTACCGGCGGGTGTTCGTGCCCTGCCTCGTGCTGATCGCCTGTGGCCTGGCGCTGCTCACCCTGCGAGGGACGATCGCATCGCTCGTCGCGTCCGCGATCGTGTTCGGCCTCGGCTTCGGTACCGCGTATCCGGTGTTTGCCGCGTACGTGATGCGTGACGTGGCGCCCCGGCGGCGCGGCGCCGCGTTCGGCGCGATTCTCGCCGCGTTCGACACCGGCATCGGCACCGGCTCCACGACCGTCGGTTGGCTCATTCAGCGCTTCGGGTTCTCTGTCGGCTTCGGAACGGCGGCGGCGCTGTCCGCGATCGCGCTGCCGTACTTTTTGGTCGTCGATCGCAGGCTGCGCAGGAGCTAACGGAGGGGACGGAGATAACGGGTTCAAACGGAGGAACGGAGGAACGGAGACGAACGGAGAAGAGCGGTTCGACGGCGTCCCTCGCGTCGGCCGGCTGCGCCGGCCGACCGTCGAACCGCCTCCGTTTTCCTCCGTTGCTCCGTTGCTCCGTTTGAACCCGTTGTCTCCATAATCTCTGTTGCCTCCAGCCGCCGATCGAGTAGCCTCACATCATGAAAGCGCTGACCAGATCCGCGGGTTTCGTGGCCGCTTGCCTGCTCTCCGTGCTATCGATCGCTCCCGCGTCGGGGCAGGAGCACAAGGTTCGCGTCGGGTGGTGTACGGGGTTGAAGGGCATCGATGCCGGCAAGGCGGCGGGCTTCGACTATCTGGAGCTCGGCACGTCGGAAATCGCGGGGCTCTCCGACGCCGAATTCGAAGCGGCGGTCGGCCGCGTCAAGCAGGTCGGTCTGCCGATTCCAGTCACGAATCTGTTTCTCCCCGCGACACTGAAGGTGACGGGACCGCAGATTGATCGCGAGCAACAGATGATCTACGTCCGCAAAGCCTTCGATCGACTCTCGCGGCTCGGCACCGAGATCGTCGTCTTTGGAAGCGGCGGCGCGCGGCGCGTGCCGGACGGGTTCCCCAAGGCGGATGCGTTCACCCAGCTCGTCGAGTTCGGCCGCCGCATCGCGCCGGAGGCGCGGTCGCGCGGCATCACCGTCGCCATCGAGCCGCTGCGGCGCGAGGAAACCAACATCATCAACTCCGCCGCGGAAGGACTCGAGCTGGTCGAGGCGATCGGCAATCCCAACTTTCAATTGATGATCGATTTCTACCACCTCGCGAGCGAGAAGGAAGATCCCGCGATCGTGCTCCGGGCGAGGGAGCGGATCCGGCACCTGCACATGGCCAACCCGCAAGGACGCGTGTTTCCGCTCGACTGGAGCGAGTACAACTACGCGCCGTTCTTCGCGAACCTGCGCGCGATCGGGTACGACAAGCGCATCAGCGTCGAGGCGTCAACCAAGGATTTCCCGGGAGAGGCCCCTCGCGCGATCGCGCTGCTGCACCGAGCGTTCGAGCGATGACGTCGGCAGCGTGACCACGAAGCGGCTGCCCTCGGGTCCGGAGGATTCGAGCGTCAGCGCCCCGTGATGCGCGTCGGCGACCCAGCGCGCGATGGGAGTCCGAGACCACCGGCGCTATCGGTGCAGAAACGGCTTGGTCAGGTGGTCGTCCGCGCCGCTGTCGAGCCCCGCGATGCGCGCCGCGACCGCGTCGCGCGCGGTCAGCATCAGCACCGGCGTCGCGATGCCCGCGGCGCGTAAATCGGAGCACACGCGAAGGCCGTCCTTGCCCGTACGTGGCTCTGGGCGTCCTCGCGGCGCGATCGGCGTCACACAGGTGCAGAACGATCGCCGCAAGCGACACGAAGGAAATCGAACGACAATGCGATGCTCGGCGAGCGTCTTACTTCGCGACGCTCGGTCTTCGAATTGGCGCGATCGTGATGACTTTTGTCCTCGGGATGCCGACCGGGGAATCGCGTCCGATTACGGATGCTGATCGATCGCGAAGCCGATCGGCGGCGGCACGAAATCGTACCGCTCGATCGCGACCGCGCAGCCGGCCCATGCGCGGGTGGGGCACGGCGGAATCGTACGGACCACGCGTCCGAGACACGACACTTCAGCAGCTTCACTGCCTGGATTCGGCATCGTCAGGTGGACACGAAGCTCGACGATCGTGTTGACGTCGAGCGCCTCAGGCGTGCGAAGCAGTACGCCAGAGTGTGAAATGTTCTCCGTCTCGCCCCGCCGCCATTCGCGGTCTACGACCGTTCTGTAGCGTACCGACAGCTGGAGGGGAAACCTTGGGGCTCGCACAACGAGGAGGACGAAGCAAGGCGCATGCCCGCAAAAACGCCGAAATGCACCATAACGCCATAAAAAGGTCGTTTCAGTCCGCCATGAGACTAAAGTGCCGCTGCACAGAAACACACAAAAAAAATTTTTTTCCGTACAAAACGCTGAGGTTGATGGCAGAATCTCCGACGTTCCCAGGAACATGTTCGCGACTCAACTTGCGGGGCCCGCGTCTGCGCGCGCCGTGCAAGAGACGATGCCGCGCGTATCGAGGAACGATCGATGACGATGCACATAATGCCAGCGGCGAGCACGAATCAGATTCGAGTCCTCATCGCGGATGACCATCCGCTCTTCCGCGAGGCGCTGCGCGAGCTGATCGAAACCGATCGCGAGTTCCGCGTCGTCGGCGAAGCGAACGACGGCCGCGAGGCGATCAAGATGGTCGTCGACATCAGGCCCGACATCCTGCTCCTCGATCTGCTGATGCCGGTCAAGGCGGGCCTCGAAACGCTCCAGGACCTCTCGACCATGACGCATACGACGCGCACGCTGCTCCTCGCCGCGGACGTCGGCGACTCCGACGTGGTCGACGCCCTGCGCCTCGGCGCCCGCGGCGTCGTCATGAAACAGAGCGCCAGCGAGATGCTGTTCAAGAGCATGCACACCGTCATGGCCGGCCAGTATTGGGTCGGACGGGAATGCGTGAGCGATCTGATCGACCAGATGCGCGAACGCGCGTCGGCGCCTCCCGAGCCGCGCCGGCCGACGTTTGGTCTCACGCCTCGCGAGCTGGAGATCGTCTCGACCGTCGTCAACGGCTATGCGAACAGCGAGATCGCGCAGAAGTTCGAGATCAGCGTCAAGACCGTGAAGCACCACCTCACGAACATCTTCGACAAGGTCGGCGTCTCGAACCGTCTCGAGCTCGCCCTGTTCGCCGTTCATCACCGGGTCGAACCGGCCAAATAAGTCAAAAACAACGAAATACGTAAGTCTGCCGGGCGACCGACGTCCCATGATGTCGGCGCCCGACGATCACGGCCGCCGTCCGCCCGGCGACTGGTGGCGGGTGGAAATAGGACGTTGGTCGCATGAGTCCAGACCTTCGGAGCATTCACGCGCTCCGCACTCGATTGGTATTCTTCGCGCGCTGCCAGGGGGAAGCGTGGATCTGACTGTAGACAACCTGATCGGAATCAGTCCGGCGATGCAAACGATTAGGGCTGAAGTCGAATGGGCCGCGCGGTCCGACGCCAAGGTGCTGCTGACCGGCGAAAGCGGTGTCGGCAAGGACATCGCTGCGCGTGTGATTCACCAGCGCAGCGCGCGCCATCACATGCCGCTCGTCACCATCAACTGCGTCGGCGTCCCCGACTCGCTGCTCGAGGCCGAGCTGTTCGGCCACGTGCGAGGCAGCTTCACGGGCGCGTACCGCGATCGCGTCGGGCTGCTCGAGACCGCACACAAAGGGACGGTGTTCCTCGACGAAGTGTGCGAGATGAGCCCGCGCATGCAGGCGCTGCTGCTGCGCTTCATGGAGACCGGCGAGATTCAGCGCGTCGGATCGGATCGCGTGCAGTCGCGCATCGATGCGCGCGTGCTGGCGGCCACGAACCGCGATCCGCTGGAGCTCGTCGCCAACAAGACGTTTCGCGAGGACCTGTACTACCGGCTGAACGTGATCGACATCAGGATTCCGCCGCTGCGCGTGCGCACGGAAGACATCCTGGCGCTGTTCGAGCACTTTCTCCGCACCTACGCGGAGCGGCGCGGCATCGCGGCGCCGTCGATTGCGCCGGAGGCGCAGGAGGCGATCGTCGCGTTCGAGTGGCCGGGCAACGTGCGCCAACTGAAGAACGTCGCCGAGCGGCTGATCGTGCGGGCACAGCACTCGCTCATCATCCTGGCCGACTTACCGCCTGAAATCGCCGGCCGCGCGCGGCCTGCGGCGACGCCCCCGATCGCGCCCGTGGAACGGCCGCCGATCGAAGTGGTGTTCGATCGGATGGTCAAGCAGCGCGAATCGTTCTGGTCCGCGGTGTACCCGGCGTTCATGACGCGCGATCTCACGCGCAGCGATCTGCGGTTCATCGTGCGGCGCGGACTGCAGGAGACCTCGGGCAGCTACAAGATGCTGGTCGAGCTCCTCAACATGAAGCCGACCGACTACAAGCGCTTCCTGAACTTCCTGCGGAAGCACGAATGCCACGTGCCGTTCGCGCGCTTCCGATCGATTCAGGATCGGAAGCATCTGGATCCGGCGCACGACTTTCCTGGCGTGTGCGTGCCCGACGCGCCGGTTCGCTCCGGCGACGAGGGCGCGACCGCCGCCGACCACGCGCGCCGCTGACCGGCCGCGCGTTCCCTCACTCGAATGACACACGTAGGCGGTTCCCGCGCCGCGTCCGCGTGTCGATCACGCGACTCTGATCACGTTGTCTGCCTCGCGCGACCTTGGTCTGACATCGTCCCGACCTGCGACTGATTCTCATACGCGCCCTCACTCGAATGACAACCGTAGGCGGTTCCCGCGCCGCGCCCGTGTGTCGATCGCGCAATTCTGATGACTTTTGTCCGCCTGGTGCGACCTTGGTCTGACATCGTTCGGACCTTCGACTGATTCTCCTCCGCGTTTCCGGCCACTAACATCGCGACTCGACTGAGATTGCGTCGCCGTTGGCGAACGCGTGCGTCGCGAACGTGAAACGCGGGTGACTTTTTTCAATGACTATGATGACTATCAAAAGAATTCGTCAGAGCACTCGGCGGTCATACGTTCGACTGAGCCTGGCCGTCGTGGCCGCGCTCATCCTCGCGGAACGCGGCTCTGGACGGATTGCGGTGCTGGCGCAAGGCGGCTGCACGCCGCCTTACGCGAACGCGGTCGTCGCTGAAAACTGTCTGACCGGCGATGCCGATTGGGATCTCACCGGCGGGACCGATTCGACCATTCAGGGATTCGCCGACAATATCAGCGTCGATGTGGGACAGACGGTCAACTTCAAGATCAACACCGACGCGACCACGTACCGGATTGACATTTACCGCCTCGGTTACTACTCGAGCGCAGGCGCGCGGAAAATCACGTCGTCGACGATCACCCTCGCGCAGGCGCAGGTGCAACCTGCGTGTGCCTCCGACACGCTGACGGGCCTGGTCGACTGCGGCACGTGGGCGACGTCGGCGTCGTGGAGCACGGCCGGCCAAACGTCGGGCATCTTTCTCGCGAAACTGACGCGCATCGATGCGGGTGTCCCGGCGACCGGGGCCAACCACATCGTCTTCGTCGTTCGCGACGATTCGCGACACTCCGACGTGCTGTTTCAGACATCCGACACGACGTGGCAGGCGTACAACCGCTACGGCGGCAACAGCCTCTACTTCGGCGGGCCTGGCGTCAATCCACCTCCGTACAGCAATCCGGGACGCGCGTACAAGGTGAGCTACAACCGGCCGTTCGACACGCGCAGTCACGATCCGCAAAGCTTTCTCTTCAACGCCGAATACCCGATGGTCCGCTGGCTCGAAGCCAACGGCTACGACGTCAGCTACTTCACCGGCGTGGACAGCGATCGCAGCGGCGCGCTGATCAAGGACCACAAGGCGTTCCTGTCGGTCGGACACGATGAGTACTGGTCGGGCGCGCAGCGCGCGAACGTCGAGGCGGCGCGCGACGCCGGCGTTCACCTCGCGTTCTTCAGCGGCAACGAGGTGTTCTGGAAGACGCGGTGGGAAGCGAGCCTCGTCGCCCCGAACGTGTCGCACCGGACGCTCGTGAGCTACAAGGAAACGCTCGAGAACGCGAAGATCGATCCGGACCCGGCGGTGTGGACCGGCACGTGGCGCGACGCGCGCTTCAGCCCGCCTGCCGATGGCGGCCGGCCGGAAAACGGATTGACCGGCACGATGTATTCGGCGGACTGCTGCACGCACTCGATCATGGTTCCCTCCGAGCTGGGCGCGCATCGTTTCTGGCGGAACACCGGCATCGGCGCGCTGCCGCCGGCCACCTCCGCGACATTGACGCAGGGCAGTCTCGGGTACGAATGGGACGAAGATCTCGACAACGGCTTCCGCCCGGCGGGACTCACCCGCCTGTCGTCGACGACCGTCGACGTGCCGGCGAAGTTCGGCGCGCCGTACAGCACCGCGCCCGGCACTGCCACGCATTCGCTCACGCTCTACCGCAAAGACACGCTGGACCAGCAAGGCAACACGAAGAAGGCGCTCGTGTTCGGCGCTGGCACCGTGCAGTGGTCGTGGGGCCTCGACACCGTGCACGATCGCGAGGCCTCGACGATCGACTCGCGCATGCAGCAGGCGACGATCAATCTGTTCGCCGACATGGGCGTGCAGCCGGGATCGATCCAGACGGGAATGATCGCGGGATCCGCGTCCACCGATACCGTGGCGCCGACCTCGGTCATCACCGCTCCAACCGGCGGCAACGCGGACAGCGGCAGCCGCCTGACAATCAGCGGCACGGCGAGCGATACGGGCGGCGTCGTCGCGGGCGTCGAAGTCTCCGTCGACGGCGGCGT
>DASYQZ010000133.1:0-28155 GCA_036004865.1 Vicinamibacterales bacterium | reverse complement strand
GGCTCGATTCGCGTCTCCGCATCAATGGCGATCCGGCACCCGACACGTACGCGGCCATCGCCCAGAGTGGTGACAGCCTTTGTGGGCGCGCAGCACGAGGTAACGTGATGATCACGGCGATTACTCGGACGTACTCCTAGCGAGAGACCGCGAAATGGTCCGAGACGCGCTCAAGGAATTGGCGACCACCACGGTGCACCAAGCAAGAATCCGGCGGCGGTGCCGATCCGCCGTTGCAGAGATGTATCGAACACCTGCGATAAGGGCAGCCGTCGAAGCAGTAGCCGCGGCGCTCGAGCGCCAAGGAAGGCTGATGCCTCCTGACGTCGAACAATCAGTCCTTGCCGCAGCACGGCAGGCGTACCGAGAATTTCCGGACATCGACACAACGTGAGGTGCGTGAATGATCGCCGCCATCTACGCGAGAAAATCCACCGAGCAGAACGGCGCCGCCGAGGAGGGGGCAATAAACGAGAGGGAATGAAAAGCGGACCGCCAGCGCGCGTCAACGCGCCGACGATCCTAAGCACGTCAACTCGGCATACGCGAGCTGGCGGCCTCCGGGAATTCTTCCACGGAGCCATCCAGCGCCAAGGAGGCAGATTCGAATGGCTAAGAAAAGACGACGCGCGCGCGGCAGCGGCAGCGTCTATCGGATTGGCCGCATCTGGTGGATCTCGTACCACGGGCCCGACGGGAAGCGGCACGCCGAGAGCAGCGAGAGCGAGCGCAAGGGTGACGCCGAGCCACTGCTGCAGCGGCGCATCGGCGCTCGCGAGCACAACCTGCCGGTCATTCAGACGCAGGAGCAGCTCACGTTCAGCGATGCCGCGCAGGCTGTCATCACCAACTACCAGATCAACAACAAGCCGAGCTTGGCCGTTCTCCAGCGGCGCATCGAGAAGCACCTGCTGCCTTTCTTCGGCGGGCGCCGGATGGCGGGCATCACCGCGGTCGACGTCACGAAATACATCGCGCACCGGCAAGCGCAGGGCATCGTCGCGTGGGACGGCACACGCAAGGGCGAGCGCATCAAGGACGTCAGCAACAGCGAGATCAACCGCGAGCTGGGCACCTGAAACTGATCTTCAACCTCGCGCTCAAGGGCGGGCGCATCGGGTCGAAGCCGTATATCGAACTGCTGGACGAACCGCCGCCGTTCGAGGGTTTCTTCGAGCGCGAGCAGATCGCGGCCGTCCTGGCGCACCTGCCGCCGGAGCTCGCAGCAGTCGTCGAGTTCGCCTACATCACCGGCTGGCGGGTCGCGAGCGAGGTCCTGCCGATGCAGTGGAAGCAGGTCGACTGGAAGGCCGACGCTGTCCGCCTCGACGCGGGCACGACGAAGAACCGAGACGCGCGCGTCGTCTACATGACCGGCGCGCTCCGGCGGATCTTGGAGGCGCAACACTCCGCGCACCTGCGGCTGGCGAAGGCGGGCCAGATCCAGCCGCACGTCTTCTTCCGGATGGTGGCGCACGAGCGCGGCGGCGAGAAACATCCGCGGCCCATCGGGTCGTTCAAGAGGGCCTGGCGGTTGGCGTGTCGCGAGGCCGGTGTGCCCGGTAAGAAGCTGCACGACCTTCGGCGGACCGCGGTTCGGGATCTCGATCGGGCTGGCGTCTCGCGAACCGTCGCGATGAAGATGGTCGGCCACCGGACCGAGAGCATCTACAACCGCTACAACATCACGAGCGACGGCGACCTCCGCGCCGCAGCGCGCAAGCTCGATGTCGCCGCTGAAGTCCAGCAGCCATCCGCACAACGCACCGCTCGCCAGCAGTAGAAGCTCACCACGGAAAAAAGATCTGCGAGCATCAGCGCGGTGCTCGCAGGTCCCGCTCTCGTAAGCTAGAGATAAGCTAGGATCCGCTGTTTTCGGGGAACTTGACCGGCCAATAAAGAGTCAAACCTTCAAGTTTTGCTAGGAAATTCGTGGAGCGGGCTACGGGGATCGAACCCGTGTCCGAGGCTTGGGAAGCCTCTGTACTACCATTGTACTAAGCCCGCATCGGCCGCCGATTGTATCAGCTTCGAATCAGCGCGACGACCTCGTCGCGCTTTTTCTCCATCAGCTCTCTCGTGATCGCCTCGAGGTTCAGGCGCAGCAGCGGCTCGGTGTTCGACGGCCGCACGTTGAAGTGCCAGTCGGCGTACTCCACCGACAACCCATCGAGTTTGTACTGGTGGCCGTCGGCGTACTTCGCCCCGATCTGATCGAGCTTGGCGGGGACGAGATCCATGCTGGCGAGCTTGGTGTTGATCTCGCCCGAGATGAAGTACTTGTTCGACAGTGGCTGCAGCAGTTCGTGCAGGCTCTGGCCCTTCTTCGACATCAGCTCCAGAATCAGCAGCGCTGGGATGAAACCGTTGTCGGCATAGAAGTTGTCGCGGAAGTAATAGTGGCCGGTGACCTCGCCGCCGAAAATCGCGTTCGTCTCCCGCATGCGCCGCTTGAAGAACGCGTGGCCGACCCGGTTCATCAGCGACGTCCCGCCGTACTGGGCGACGGTGTCGCGCACCGCGTAGCTCGCGCGCAGGTCGTAGATGATCGTCGAGCCGGGGTGCTTCATCAGAAACGCCTCGGCCAGCAGCGCCGTGATGAAATCGCCCGAGACGAACTCGCCGGTACCGGTGATGAAGAAACAGCGATCGGCGTCGCCGTCCCATGCGATGCCGACGTCGGCTTTTTGAGCGACGACCGCCTCGACGATGTCGCGCCGGTTCTCCTCGATGAGCGGGTTCGCTTCGTGGTTCGGAAAGCGGCCGTCGATCTCGAAGCACAGCCTCGTCGTCCGGCAGGGAAGCCGGTCGAACAGCTGCGGCGCCACGAGTCCGCCCATCCCGCTGCCCGCGTCGAGGACGACCTTGAACGGCCGCACGATCGACGGATCGATGAACGACATGACGTGGCCGACGTACAGATCCAGCGCGTCCTTCGTTGTCACGGCGCCGCGGCGGGCGGCGGGCGGCGGAATGGTGTTGGTCGCGATCATCTCGCGGATTTCGGCGATGCCCTCCTCGCCGCTGAGCGGGAAGGCTTCCTTTCGCACCATCTTCATGCCGTTGTATTGCTTCGGATTGTGCGAGGCGGTGATCTGCACGCCGCCGTCGTGGCCGTCGCGCGCGACGGCGAAGTAGAGCATGTCGGTCGGAATCATCCCGTAGTCGACGACCGCGGCGCCCTGCGACGTCGCGCCGTCGAGGAACGCGGCGGCGAGCGCCGGCGATGAAAGACGCATGTCGCGGCCGACGGCGATGCGCTTCGCATTCAGATACGCGACGAACGCCGCGCCGATCGCGCGCGCGCCATCTTCGTTGATCTCGGACGGATAGACACCACGGACGTCGTACGCCTTGAAGATCCCCGGATCCAGTTTCATTGCGCTTTCGGCTTTCATCTCAGCTCTCGGCTTCTACAGTCGGCTGTGATCGGTGACAACGGATTTGTCCCCGAGCACGACGCCGTCCTCGATCGTCGCGTTGCGGCCGATGTGGCAGTGGCGGCCGAGAATCGACCGGCGGACGGACGCTTCCTGACTGATGCGGGTGTTCGCCCACACGATGGCGCGCTCGACCGATGCGTGCTCCTCGATGTGGCACTGCCGGCCGACGACACTGTACGGGCCGATGCGGGCGCCGGCTTTCACGACAGCCCCTTCGTCGACGAAACACGGAGTTTCGACCGTGACGCCCTCTTCGAGGCGCGCCCGCGCGGAGATCCACGCGTTCGGCGCGCCGCCGTTGGACGAAGCGCCACGGTACGCGCGGCAGCGGCCATCCATGATGTCGCGGTGGACCTGCATGTATTTTTCGGGCGTGCCGATGTCGATCCAATAGCCGTCATAAATATAGGCGACGAACGTTTCACCGCGCTCGATCAGGGACGGAAAGAAACTTCGCTCGATCGACCACGGCGTGTCCTTCGGAATCCGGTCGAAGGTGTCGGGCTCGAGCACGTAGATGCCGGCGTTGATCGTGTTGCACGTGATCTCGTCGGGCTTCGGCTTCTCGAGAAACCGCTGGATGTTGCCGCGTGCGTCGGTTTCGACGAGCCCGTACGCGCTCGGATTCTCGACCGGCGTCAGCACGATCGTCGCCTTGGCCTTGCGCTCGCGGTGCAGCGCGATGACTGCCGCGAGGTCGACCTCGGTGAGCACGTCGCCGTTGAAGACGACGACCGATTCGCGCAGCGAGTCGCCCGCGTAGCGAACCGCGCCGGCGGTGCCGAGCGGCGCCGGTTCGACGACGTAACGGATCGCGATGCCCGAGTCGCTGCCGTCGCCGAAGAGCTCTTCGATCCGCCGCGGCTGATAGTTGAGGCTGAGGATGACTTCGTCGATCTCCGCGACGTGCTTGAGAAGATCGAGCTGGTAGTGGAGGAACGGCCGATCGAAGATCGGAACGATGGGCTTCGGCGTATGAATCGTCAGCGGTCTCAGCCGCGTGCCTTTGCCCCCTGCGAGCAGAATCGCCTTCATGCCAACCGGCAATGTTATCATGGCGATTCAGCCGCCATGAATCTCCCGAACGCGTTGAGCGTCATGCGCATCTGCCTCGTGCCGCTGCTCGTGGTGGTGCTCTTGACGAAGTTCGAGGGGCGTCAGATTCTCGGCGTGCCGGTTGAGCTGGTCGGCGCCGCAATTTTCGGTCTGGCCTCGCTGACCGACTGGCTCGACGGGTACCTGGCGCGGCGGCGGAAGCAGATCACGCCGTTCGGTCAGTACATCGATCCGCTCGCCGACAAGCTGCTCACGCTTGCCGCGTTCGTGTCGCTCGTGCAGATGGATCTCGCGCCGGCGTGGATGGTGGCGGTCATCATCGGGCGCGAGTTCGCGGTGACGGCGCTGCGCAGCATCCTGTACTCGCGCGGCGTCTCGGTGCCCGCCTCGTCACTCGGCAAGCTGAAGATGATTGCGCAGGTCGTCGCGATTCTTGCGCTGATTCTGGGTCAGCACGGGCGCGGCCAGGCCTTCTTCGTGCACCGCATCGGCCAGGCGGCGCTGTGGGTCGTCGTAATCGCCGCGCTCGTGTCGGCCGCGGACTATTTCCGCCGCTTCAATCTGCTGCTCAGTCCGTCCGGCAAGGGACAGTCCGCGGACCGTCCCACGCTCAGCGCTATTTCCGCGGCACGAGATAATCGCCGGCCTGAACCGCGTCGCGAGTCTGCGTAAGACGCACGACCGACCGGGTCGCGCCTGTCGTTACGACCACCGCCTCGCCGACCGACGAGAGCGGCATCCCGCCGACGTGCACGTCCCGATACACAGCGAAGCGCGCACCCGGCGCGATTCCCTGCTCGCTGCCGCCGTCCATCAGCATGAAATCGCCGACGCCGCCGTTCACGCGGTTCTCGGCGCCGCCGAGGACGCGCGAGAGCATCGTGAAGTCCAGCTCGCCGGTCGTCACGTCGCGTTCGATGCCGGCAGGCACCTGCGGCATCACGAACGGCTCGAGGTAGTCGTCGCGCAGGATCGCGTCGCACGTATGCTGGACCGCCGCGATCGACGTCGTGTCGTTGACCGCCACGATCCGAATCCACGCAACCGTGCTCGCGTTCCTGGGTATCGCGCTGTACGGCATGCCGAACCGGAGGCCGCGGCGGACGAAGAATTCCTGACCGAGCTGGACGCCGGCGCCGATTCCGCCGTCGATGACGAGCAGATCGCGCTGGCTGTACATGCCGCGGGGCCTCGGGTCCTGAGCGCCGCGGACGGTCAACGCGTTTGCCGCCGGCGGCTTGGCGTCGGATTGCGGACCGCAGATCAATGCGGCCTCGACCGGCGTCAACAGGGGAGCGGTCTGCGCGGACGCGCGGGTGACGGACAGCGTCGCGACGATCATGAGGCCGAACGACGAGACGAAAATGCGTCCACGCATGCTTACTGGTCTCCTGTTTTGTTCTGGGCGAGCGTCGCCTTGAGCTCGGCGATGCGCTTTTGGGCCTCGGCGAGGTGTTCGCTGCGCTCGAATTCCTGCACGAGCTTCTCGTAGTAGGGCAGCGCCTCCGCTTCTCGCTTCATCTTCACGAGCGCTTCGGCAAGGTAGAAGTACACCGCGTCGCGGCCGGTGTACGCCGGATCGTCTTTCAGGACCTCCTGGAAGCGCTCCTTCGCGCCCGGATACCAGCGCTGGCGGTAATAAAAGTAGCCAACCAGGTAATCCGATTCGCTCAGGCGATCGCGAGCTTCGCGCAGCTTCGTGCGAACCTCCGGCAGCAGCGCGCTGGTCGGATACCGCTCGACGAACGTCTGCAGCTCGCGGACCGCTTCCTTCGTCTCGGTCTGATCGCGCTGCGGCGCGCGCATCTGCCGGAAGTGCGCGAACCCCAGCTTGTATTGCGCGTAGTCGGCGCGGCGGTTCGTCGGATAGAACGACAGGAACTCGCGGAACTCGTTGATGGCGAGGACGAGCGCTTCGGCCGTCCCTTCGCCGAGATACGAGTCGCCGATGCCGAGCTTCGCGTCGGGTCTGTACGGGCTCGCCGTGTACGTTTCGACGACCTGCTTGAAGAATTCGCGCGCCGTCAACCACTTCTTCGCGTTCAACGCCTCGGTGCCCTTCTCGAACAGGAAGCGGTCGGGTTCCGAGGTGCCGGGCGGCACGGCGCCGCGCGTCTTGATGCCGCAGCCCGACGCGGCGACAAGCGCGACGCCGACCACGACGGCGGCAGCGACGGTTGTTACAAAACTTCTGAAAGCCATTCGTATTCGGCCGCGAGACCGTCTTCGAGCCCGACGGTGGGGACGAAGCCGAGGTCGGTGCGCGCGAGCCACGTGTCGGCAAACGTATGCCGCATGTCGCCCTTCTGCGCGGAGTCGACGGTGACGAGGGGCCGGCGGCCGGAAACGCGGCCGATCATCTCGAGCACCTGATTAACGGTGACGCGTGAACCGCCTCCGACATTGTACACGCGCGGTGGAACGCCCCGGGTGCCTGCGGCAATGGTTGCGCTGACGGCATCGTGCACAAACGTGAAATCGCGTGTCTGTTCGCCGTCGCCATACACCGTGATCGGCTCGCCGAACAACGTCGCGCGGAGGAACTTGTGAAATCCCATGTCGGGCCGCTGCCGGGGTCCGTAGACGGTGAAGTACCGCAGCGAGACCGTCGGCAGGCCGTAGTTGGCGTGGTAGAGATAGCAGAGCTGTTCTGCCGCGAGCTTCGTGACGCCATACGGCGACACCGGCTGCACCATCATGTCCTCGCGCATCGGCATCGCGGTGTTGTCGCCGTACACCGAAGAGCTCGACGCGTAGACGATCCGCTCCAGCGTGTGCCGCGTGCAGGCCTCGAGCAGCACCTGCGTCGCTTCGATGTTGTTGACGGTGTAGATCTCGAAGTCCCGTCCCCAGCTTTTTCTGACGCCAGCCTGCGCGGCGAGATGAAACACGTGCGTGCGATCGGCGACGAGCGTCGCGAGATCCGCGTCCTGAATGCGCGACTCGACGAATCGAAAGCCACGCGTTCCGGCCAGCGCGCAGAGGTTGCGTTCCTTGATCGCGCGAGGATAGTAGTCGGTGAAGCAGTCGATGCCGACGACATCCGCGCCTTGCGCGACAAGGCGCTCGCACAAGGTGGATCCGATGAAGCCGGCGCAGCCCGTGACCAACGCTTTCACGAAAGAATGCTCCTCACGCGCTCGGGCAGCCGGCACGGACGACCTGTGCGATCGAGCGTGGCGTGGACGGTCGTGCCGCTCGCGATCGTGGCGTTGTCCGCGGGGCGGACGATTTCATACGTGAATTGGACGCGCACGGGCGACACCGATTCTCCTGTCGTACGGACCTCGAGCTCGTCGTCGTATTTCGCCGACTCGCGATACACGCACTGCGCCTCGATGACCGGCAGCGCGAACCCTTCGACTTCCATCTCCCGATAGGTCCAACCCGCGCCGCGCAGCAGGTCGGTGCGCCCGACCTCGAACCACACGAAATAGTTCGCGTAGTAGACGACGCCCATCTGGTCGGTCTCGGCGTAGCGGACGCGGACCCGGGAAATCGAAGGCGGGCGGGTCACCGGGAGACGGGCATGATCGCGCCCAGCGCCGCGGCCTTGAGCTCCCGCGTCGCGCGCTCGGGATCGGGCTCCTTGAAGATGGCCGTCCCGGCGACGATGATCCGCGCGCCGGCCGAGACGACGCTGGCGACGTTGTCGAGGTCGATGCCGCCGTCGATTTCCACCGGCGCGCGGTTGCCGGCGCGATCGAGCAGCGCGCGGACTTCCCTGACCTTAGACTCGCTGCGCGCGATGAAAGTCTGACCGCCGAAGCCGGGGTTGACCGACATCACCAACACATAATCCACATCTGCGGCGATCTCCTCGAGCGCGGTCACCGGCGTCGCCGGATTCAGCACGACGCCGGCGCGGACGTGGAGCGCCTTGATGGCGTGAACGGTACGGTGCAGGTGCCGCAGCACCTCGACGTGTACTGACATCATCGAGGCGCCCGCTGTCGCGAAGGCCTCGATGTAGCGATCCGGATCCTCGATCATCAGATGCACGTCGAGCGGCACGTTCGCGACGCGCTTGATCGAGGTGACGACCGGCGGACCGATGGTGATGTTCGGCACGAAGTGTCCGTCCATCACGTCGACGTGAATCAAATCGGCGCCGCCGCGCTCGACGGCGGCAATCGCCTGGCCGAGCGCCGCGAAGTCGGCGGACAGAATTGACGGCGCGATCAGCACGCTCATCGGCTGACCTCGAGCGAGATCGGCTCGCCGGGCGCAATCTGAAAGCCCGCTTGCGGACTCTGCCGGATGACGATGCCCGCCGCGACGCCGGGATACGGGTTGGAGCCGACGACCGCGACGCGGAACCCGCGCGCGCGCAACACTTCGGCCGCGCGATCGCCGTTCACGCCAATGAGATCGGGCATCACGTAGGTGGCGCCGCGTGTGCCGCGATTGACGAGCAGCGACACACGTCCGCTCGCGCTCCTGGCCGGCGGCGTCTGCGCGATGACGACGTCCGACGGCAGATCCTCGGTCCGGATTTCCGAGAGGCTCGCGAGCGTGAGGCCATCCTGCGACAGGCGGAGCTGCGCCGTTCGTTCCGTTTCGCCGACGAGCGGCGGCACGGTCGATGCGCGCAGGCCGGAGCTGATCCAAATCCTGACCGTGCGCTGACGCCTGGCGATCGATCCGGGCGGGGGATCCTGCGTGAGCACGCGGCCCGCGGCGATTTTCGGATCGGGCCGGCGGGTGTCGTCGACCTTGAGCGCGAGGCCGTAGCTCGTCGCGATCGCGGTCGCTTCGTTCGCCGTGCGGTTCGTCACATCCGGCACTTGCACCTCGCGCGCGCGCAACGCGATGCGCATGGACGCGACGGCGAACAGCGCGTAGGTCGCGAGGAGCCCGCCGCAGAGCAGCACGATTTTGCCCGCCGACCACACGCGGGTTTTCAATTCCATCAACGCGCGATCGTACTACAAGTTTCGGCGCTCACACACCGCGCCGAAGAACGATTCGAGCTCGTGGAGATCGGGTCGCGTACGGAGGTGACCGCGCGCGTCAACGAGGGCCGGGGGCAACGACTCCGCGATCGCACGCGCATCGACGGATGCGAAGCCTGGTGCGTCCGCGAGAAACGCGTCGACGACGGCTTCGTTCTCGTCGGGCTCGCCGGAGCACGTCGCGTAAATCAGTCGTCCACCCGGCGCGACCGCAGCCGAGGCGTGCGTCAGCATCGTCAGCTCGGCGGCGGCCAGCGCCGCGAGATCGCTCTCGCGGCGCCGCCACCGGATGTCGGGATCGCGGCGCAGCGTGCCGAGACCCGAGCAGGGCGCATCCACGATGACCGTGTCGAACGGCTGCGAAAACGGCAGCGGCTTCAGCAAATCGGCCTGGACGATGCGGACGTTCGAGGCGCCGGCGGCCGCGACCGTCCTGCGAAGAAGGTCGATGCGCCGCGCGCGAAGATCGCAGGCGACGAGGAGCCCGCGGTCCTCCATCGCGGCAGCGATTGCGGTGGTCTTGCCTCCGGGCGACGCGCAGGCATCGAGCACGCGGTGTCCGGGACGCGCCGACGCGAGCAGCGCGACGAGCTGTGACGCTTCGTCCTGCACGACGAAGAGTCCCTCTTCGAACGAACGCGACCGCAGCGGATGTCCCTCGTCGACGACGAACGCATCAGGCGCGAATCGAGCGGGCCGCAGGTGAACGTCCTCGGCGGCGAGACGGCCGGCCAGGTCCGCCGTGGCGATCTTGAGACGGTTGGCCCGCAGCGTCAGCGGCGCGGCGGCGTTGTTGAAACGCATCCACGCTTCGGTCGCGTCGAATCCGAGCCGGTCGTACCAGCGCGCCGCCAGCCATCGCGGGTGCGACAGGGAGATGCTGAAGTAGGCGATCGCTGCCTCGCGATCGCCGGTATCCGCCGGGCGCGGCGGCAGGGGAAGCTTGTGGCGTCTGCGCGAGATTTCGCGAAGCACCGCGTTGACGAATCCGCCGGCGCTCTGCTTGCCGGCTCGCCCCGTCAGATCGACGGCGTCGTTGACGACCGCCGATGCGGGCACGCGCGTGTGGTGAAGCAATTGATACGCGCTCAGGCGGAGGATCTCCACGACTTCGACGTCGAGCCGATCGAGCGAGCGCTTGGAAAACTGGACGATGAGGTGATCGAGCGTGGCGCGCCATCGCTGGACGCCGGTCGCGATGTCGGCCGCGAGCGCGCGGTCGCGGTCGTCGCGCAGGTTGTCGCGCGCGAAGGCGATGGCCGTCGGAAGGTCCGCGTTTCCCGCCGATACCGCCGAGAGCACCTCGTAGGCGGCGACGCGGGCCGGCGCGATCATGGCGCCGCCGTGAAGCGGTCGCCGCGCGCCAGGCGATGGCCGGGGAGGAAGTCGCGCACGGTCATCGGCCGTTTGCCTTCTGCCTGAATCTCGCGAATGTGAAGCGCGCCATTCCCGGTGGCCACGATCAAACGATCGCCGGCCGCTTCAACGATCGTTCCCGGCTCCACCTGTAACGAGTCTGACATGTCGGACTCGTGACAAATCGAGGAGCGCACGATCAGGCGCGCGCCGCGGAGGAACGTGTACGCATGCGGCCAGGGATGTAGTCCGCGGATCAGGTTGTGGATGCGATCCGCCGGCCACTTCCAATCGATCGCGCCATCGTCTTTCGTCAGCCGAGGCGCGTACGTCGCCGCCGCCTCGTCTTGCGGTGTCTCGGTCGCGCGGCCGAGCGCCAGCTCGTCCATGGAAGCGACGAGGAGCGCCGCGCCGATCCGCGCGAGATCGCGCTCGACGTCCTCGCTGGTTTCCTCAGGGCCAATCGGGCACCGGGCCGTGGCCAGCATCGGCCCCGCATCGAGCGCCTTGACCACGCGCATGATCGTGACGCCCGTCTCGCGTTCTCCCGCGATGACGGCGCGGTGGACGGGCGCGGCGCCGCGATAGCGCGGCAGCAGCGACGCGTGGACGTTGATCAAACCGAGTCGCGGTGTCGCGAGCACGGCGTCGGTGAGAATCCGGCCGTACGCAGCGACGACACCGAGATCTGCGTTGAACGCCGCGAGCGCATCGAGAAATGCAGGATCTTTCAGACGATCCGGTTGAAGAATCGGGAGTCCCGCCGCAAGGGCGCGCGACTTCACCGGCGCATCGCTCGTCTTGTGACCGCGGCCTCGCGGGCGATCGGGCTGCGTGACGGCGCCGACGAGGCGATGTCGCGAAGCCAGGAGGGCGTCGAGCGTCGGCACCGCGAACTCCGGTGTCCCGAAGAAGACGATCCGGAGCGCATCGCCGGCTACCATTTGCCAGCGCGCGTCAGCTTGCGGATTTTACGGACGATGAGATCGCGCTTGATGCCGCGCAGCCGATCGACGAACAGCGTGCCCTCGAGGTGATCCATTTCGTGCTGAAACGCGCGGGCGAGCAGTCCCGTGGCGTCATGCCGGCGCTCGTCGCCCGAGCGGTCCAATCCCTTCAACACCAC
Source organism: Vicinamibacterales bacterium (assembly GCA_036004865.1). Taxonomy (GTDB): domain Bacteria; phylum Acidobacteriota; class Vicinamibacteria; order Vicinamibacterales; family CAVVIG01; genus QHWF01. The sequence goes on along the minus strand of DASYQZ010000133.1, from coordinate 16,219 downwards.
GCGCGCCGGCCGGACCACCGTCGCGTTGAACCCGGGTACGCTGAGGCACCCTTCTTCCTCGAGCTGCATGCCGTCGCGTTCGACGACCTCTGGGTTGACGAGCACGATGAGCCCGCCCGGATCGCGTCCGACCGAGACGTCGACGACGATCACACGCAACGGAACGCCCACCTGCGGCGCCGCCAGTCCGACGCCCGGGGCCGCGTACATGGTCTCGATCATGTCGTCGACGAGGCGCTCGATCTCAGGAGTGATGGCCTCGACCGGCCGTGCCTCGTTGTGGAGCGTGGAGTCGCCGTACTTGAGGATGGGACGAATCATTCAGCGAGTGCCGTCACGATCAACGCAGAAACCGCAGAAACCGCAGAATACGCTGGCCGAGACTTAATCTGGAAATCTGTTCACGATTCGCTTGATCCCGTCTGCGACGAGCCACTTTACGTTGAAATTGATCAGGAGCCCTACTTTACATCGCGATTGCCGGATGTACGACAAAAGCTGGGCGCCGTGTACCTTCTCGAATCGCTCAATAGCTTTGACCTCGACTACCACGGCGTTCTCGACGAGCAGATCAATCCGAAATCCGCAGTTCAGAGTCACGCCACGGTAAACGAGCGGCAAAGGCTTCTGACGCTCGAACGTCATGCCGCGATCGAGGAGCTCATATGCGAGACATGCTTCGTACGCGGATTCGAGCATGCCGGGTCCCGGCGATAGCGGCCGCAATAATCCGTTCCGTCAGTCCGTTCAGCCATTCCTTTTCGGTCACGAGTGCGGAACGAATGCAAATTCGGTAGCACACGTGCGTTGAGGGCTTTTCGGTTTGTTTTTGAAAACCGCCGTTTGAGAGTTTGCAGAAATTACCCTCTGCGAGTTCTGCGGGTTCTGCGTTTTTTGTCGTGATCACCGGCCGGTAAATCGGGCTGACGTCCGTTCCCGGAAGGCCTCCCAATTCGCAACGAGCTCCTCCATCGAATCGCCGCCGAATTTTTCGACGACGGCGTCGGCGAGGACGAACGCGACCATGGCTTCGCCGACGACGGCGGCGGCGGGGACGGCGCAGACGTCGCTGCGCTCGACAGTCGCCGGACTCTCCGTCATGGTCGCGAGATCGACGGAGCGCAGCGGCTTCATCAGCGTGGAGATCGGCTTCATGTACGCGGTGAGCCGGAGATCCTCGCCGTTCGTCACGCCGCCCTCGAGACCGCCGGCGTTGTTGGTCGGGCGCTTGATCGCCATCGGCTCGTCGCGCGGGTGGTCGATCTTCGGCAGGATCTCGTCATGGACGCGCGAGCCGGGCAGGCCGGCGACCGCAGGTCCGAGACCGATGCCGACCGCCTTGATCGCCGGAATCGACATCAGCGCCTGCGCGAGGCGTCCATCGAGCTTGCGATCCCATTGCACATACGTGCCGAGACCGGGCGGCACGCCGTGGGCAATGACCTCGAAGCTGCCGCCCATCGTGTCGCCGGCGTCGCGGGCGCGATCGATCTCGGCGATCATCCGTTCCTCGACGGCGGCATCGGAGCAGTGCAGCGCCGTATCGGACGCAATCGATCGAATGTCGTCGAACGTCAGCGCGAGCGGATCGGCGATCGAGGCCGACCCAATCGACACGACGTGGCTGGCGATCTCCGTGCCGACCGCCCGCAGCAACTGGCGGGCGATGGCGCCGACCGCGACGCGCGCGGCGGTTTCGCGCGCGCTCGCGCGCTCGAGCACATTGCGCATGTCCTCGTGGCCGTACTTGACGAAGCCGGCGAGGTCGGCGTGGCCGGGACGAGGCCGCGTGACTGCCGGGCGATCGGCGCCCGAGGCGCCTGCCGGCATGTCGGCCTCGACATGCATCGTGCGCTGCCAGTTCTCCCAATCCTTGTTGGGAATCATCAGCGCGATCGGGCCGCCGGTTGTTTCTCCGTGACGGATGCCGCTCAACGGCTCGGCGCGGTCCGATTCGATCGCCATGCGGCGTCCGCGGCCGTAGCCGGTCTGCCGGCGCCGCAACTCGTTCGTGATCGCGTCGAAGTCAATCGTCAGGCCCGCGGGAACTCCTTCGACGATCGCGACGAGCGCTTTGCCGTGCGACTCGCCAGCGGTGAGAAATCGCAACATGCGGGCCTCATTCTATCCGAAGTTTTTGCCGCATCCGGAGCACCTCCGCGCGATCTTCCTCGTGATCTGCGCGGGCCGCGATCTTGCACCCTCGTCCGCCGCTCACAAAGGAGGATGCGATGCGACTCGTGGCGGATCGATTCATTGAGAATGATGACGGCCGCATCATCGACGCTGCGACGGGCGAGCGCGTCGTGCTGACGATCGACGTTGCAGGCGATCACGCCGCGCAGCGCAGGTGGGCAGTTCGCTGCGACGCGTTGCAGAAACTGCAGCATCGCTGGATCGTGCCGCTGGTCGATTTTGGCTGCCTTGGCATCACGCAGCGATTCGAAGCGTGGCGATGCGGTGCACCGTGGAGCGGTGCGCGCGCGGAAGCGGAGCGTGCATGCGATCTGGCGCGGCGATTTTTTGTCGCATCGGGGTTATCGAGTGGCACTGATTCGCTCGATTGCGTCCGAGCGGGACTGGATGGCGCGGCGTGGCTGCCCGACGTATCTGCCGGCTATCCATGCGAGGCGGATGGAGACGCCCTCGCCGACGCGCCGCTCGATGCCCGCGCGGTTCTGGTGATCGGTCGCCGTGCGGCCGCGCCGCTCGCGGAGATGTTTCACACGGCATCGGGGCCGCGCCCGCACATTGCGGCCTTGTGGGGACCTCCCGGGTCCGGGAAGACCGTTCTCGTTCGCCAGCTCGCGCAGGTTGCGCGCGTCAACGGATTCGTCCCGGTGGCCGCGCGGCTCGCCGGAGGTCGCTATGCGACGCTCTGGCACGGGCGCAGCTTGTTGATCATCGATGACGGACCGGATGGCACCGCCTGGACCGCGATGCTCGACCGCGCGACGCGGACGCCGTACCCTCACGTCCTGCTGATCGCCGGCGTCGACGAGCAGCGGACCGTCGACGGCGTGGCGATGGATCGCATTGCCGCGGAGAAACTCGCGGCCGCCGTGCATCCGGCGCCGGCCGACGCGCGAGCGATCGCCCGTATCCGGCGCGCGGCCGAGGAATCAGGCGGATGGCCAGGACGCTTCGTGCGTCTGCTGTGGCCGAAGATGGCCGGCGCCGAACGCGTGCGGCGGTATGCGACGTCCGCCTCGTCTTCTGGCGCGCGCCTGTCGCGCGTCGCCGAGCAGCCAGCCGCGTACGAAGCAGGCGACGCTGGTGTCGCCGAAGAGGACCACGCCTCGATGGCCGGGCCTGCCGCCTCGACGTGGCCGGCTCCCGGCGAGCTCGCGGCGCTGCGGCGGCGCATCGACGGCGCCGTCCGGCACCTTGCGCAGGGGCGTCATGAACCGGGCATCCGCCAGCTTCGCCAGGCGATTGGCGGGCTGGCGCGCCGCGACGACTGGATCGAGGCGGCCGATGGCGCGCTGACGTTGTCGTCATCGTTATTGCGGCGCGGCCGGGTGCGCGAGGCGCAGGCGGCGCTGGACGAGGCGCGTCAGTTCGCCAGGCGATCGGGACGCGACGCCGCCCTCATCGACATCGCGGTCATGAGCGGGGAAGCCTCGATCGATCTCGCGCGCCTCGACGATGCGGAAACGGCGCTGACCGCTGCGCGTGCGGCGGCACAGGCGGCGGGAGACGACCGGCGCGCTGCGCTGGCATCGCTCGGACTGGGACGTTGTCTGTTCTGGCGGGGGCAGTACGCCGACGCGATCGTGGTGCTTTCAAATTCAGCGGGGTTCGACGACGCGGCGCCGGCCGTGCGCATGCGCCGGCGTCTCCTCATCGCGCGCGCGGCGGTCGGGCAGCGCGACTTCTCCAATGCCATGTCGCTCGTGGCCGATGCGGCGAAGGCGCCAGGCGCCGGCGAGCAACCGTCGCTGCGATCGTCGGTCGCGTGCGCTGCGGCCTTCGTCCATCTCGCGGTCGGCGATCTCGATGCGGTCGAGCGTGACGTCGCCGACGCGATCGCCGCGTCGCGGGCCGCGTTCGACCCGCTCTGTGCGGTTCGCGCGCGGCTGATGCTGGCCGAAGCCGAGCGACGCCGCGGCCGAAGGTCGTCGACGGCCAATCATCTGCGTCGCCTCGCGAGCGTGGCGGCGGTGCCGCCGACCATCCGGGCGCGCGGGCAGCTCGTGACCGACCTGGCCGGTGCGCCCGCCGACGCGGAGGCGATCGTCGCGCGTCATGTCGGCGCGACGGGGCTCGGCGCGCTGGCACTGTACGCACCTCACACCGATCGCAGCCCTGCATCGCCCTCTGTGGTGGCGCAGGGCTTCAGCCCTGCGATCGAGACGATCGATCCTGCGATGGTCCATGACGTGGTCGCGATTCTGCGGATGTGTCAAACCGCCGACGAAGAGCGTGCCGTGCTGAAGGACGTCTGCGGTCGCATTCGACAACAGGTGCATGCGACGGCCGTCGCCTGTCTTGCGGTCGCCGCCGGCAGGCACGATCTCGTCGCGGCCGACGGCGCGCGCATCGATCCGGCGATCGCGGAGCGGGCGGTGACCGCAGGGATCGCGATCGCCCCGTGCCGCACGGACGATCGGATTGAGGCCGCCGCGCCCATTCAGTACGGCGGCGCCATCATCGGCGCGTTATGCGCGCGCTGGACGCTGGGATCAACCTACGACCTCACGCGCGCGTCGAGCATCTTGACGATGGCCGCGGCCGCCGTCGCGCCGCTGCTCTCGGCCGCGGCGGCGCGTCGCGAACGAATGACGACGCCCGCCTTCAGCGAATTGCGTGGTGTGACTCCGGCCATGCTCGAGGTGCGCCACGCCGCCGAGCGCGCGGCGGCCGCGCCGTTCGCCGTGCTGATCGAAGGGGAGAGCGGCAGCGGAAAAGAGCTCGTCGCGCGCGCCATCCATCGGGCGGGCCCCCGGCGCGATCGGCCGTTCTGCGCGCTGAACTGCGCCGCGCTGCCCGACGATCTCATCGAGGCCGAGCTCTTCGGTCACGCGCGCGGCGCGTTCACGGGCGCTGTCGTCGAACGCGCTGGCGTGTTCGAGGAGGCGCACGGCGGCACGCTGCTGCTCGACGAAGTGGGCGAGCTGTCGTCGCGTGCGCAGGCCAAGCTGCTTCGCGTCATCCAGGAAGGAGAGCTGCGCCGCGTTGGCGAGAACGTGTCGCGGCGCGTGGACGTGCGCATCGTCGCGGCCACCAATCGGGATCTGCGGCAGGATGCTGCGGCAGGACGATTTCGCCTCGATTTGCTCTACCGCCTCGACGTGATTCGCGTGACGGTCCCGCCGCTGCGCGACCGCCGCGAGGACATCGCCGTGCTGGCTGAGCATTTCTGGCGCGACGCCGCCGCGCGCATGGGCTGCCGCGCGACGCTCGGCGCGGCGACGATCGCCGCGCTCGCGCGCTATGACTGGCCGGGAAACGTGCGCGAACTGCAGAACGTGCTGGCCGCGCTGGCGGTACGGAGTCCGAAGCGCGGCGTCGTGCCGCCGACCGCGCTGCCGCCGCAGTTCGCCGACACCGGATCCTCGGAGAGCTGGCGGCTCGAGGAGGCGCGCCGGACGTTCGAGGAGCGATTCGTGCGAGCCGCGCTGGTCCGCAACGGCGGTCATCGCGGCCGCGCCGCCGCTGACCTCGGATTGACGCGGCAGGGACTCACGAAGCTGATGACGCGGCTCGGTATCGCCGAAACGGATGCCGACGCCGATGCCGACGATTCAATCTGTACAGAGTAAGCGGCTGACTTTTTTCAATGGCGGCGGGGCCCCACGGGCACCCCAACGCGGCTGCCGCGTTGGGGACCCCGCCATCTCGCCGCGAGCTATCGCTGACACCTCGCCGCGGATTCCCAGTCCGCGGCGAGGCGCGCCACTCCCAGCGCGGCTGCCGCGCTGGGGGCCCGGTGTGGCCGCAGGCGCTTGTGCAGAGGATCGGTCTTGCGATTGTGGCTGCCGAGGCGGGGCCCTTCAGGGCTGCCGTGCTAGACGACGCGCGATGGCGAGGAGCGGCGCGTTCTGTGGATCTTTTTCAAGGCCGCGCGCGATGGTGGCTCGCGCGGCGTCCCGATCACCCGCACGTAGTTCCGCGTCGGCGAGCAACGCGAGCAGCCCCAGATCGTTCGGGCTCGCCGCGGCCGCGCGTTCGAACCACTCGGACGCGGCCGGCGCGTCGTTGAGCCGGAGCGACAGCGTCGCGATGCGCGTGGCGCGCGACACCAGTTCGGGATCGTTCGGGACGAGCGCGCCGTACGAAATCAGCGCGCGACGCGCGGCATCGAGATGATTCTGTCGATCGGCGGCGTTCGCGTAGTAGAGGAACGACGCCGGATCGACCGGATGGCGCAGCGTCGCCTGTTCGAGCGCGCGTTCCGCCGCTTCCGTGTTGCCGTCCTGGAGCAGGGCGCGGCCGTAGAGCGTGAGGATGTCGCTCGTGGCCGACGGTCCCGACGCGACGCGCTCGAGCGCCTCGATCGCTTTGGGCAGGGCGTCGCTCCTGGTCGGCGCGAGGTCCAGCCACACCTGACCGAGCGCGCTGTAGATGACCGGTTGATCGGGCGCGCGTTCGAGCGCGTTGCGCAGCGTCACAATTGCGAGATCCCCGTGCCCGGCGCGCGCGTGCGCCAGCCCGATGGCGACCTGGCGTTCGACGTGTTCTCGATCCAGTCCGGCAAGCACCTGCAGTTGCTCGAGCTCGTCCTGCCGGCGGCCGAGCATGCGGTAGAGATCCGCCAATTCTTCACGCGCCGGGATCAGCGCGGGCGACAGCGACACCGCGGTTTCGAGCGCCTTGACCGCCTCCGGAATCTGACGTTTCTGCCGCAGACAGATGCCCTGGAGGTAATACGCGTCCGACATCCGGCTGTCGAGTCGGACCACGTCGTCGAGCGACGCGAGCGCGCCGTCGAGCTGGCCGTTGCGAAAACGCGCAAGCGCGAGCTTGTAGCTGACGCGTGCCGACCGGTCATCGAGCTGCAGGCTCCGCTGGTACGCCTCGACCGCGAGCGCGTATCGCTGGCGCTGATACTCGGCATCGCCGAGCTCTTCGACCGGACGCGTGGCGGCGGGATCGAGCGCGGCCGCGCGCCGGAACTCGTGCGCCGCTTCCTCGACGTCGCCCCGGCGCTGATAGGTCTCGCCGAGGCGCAGGTGCGCGAGCATCGAGTCGGGACGCAGCGCGATCGCGCCGCTGTAGGCCTCGATGGCGCCGAAGGTCTGATCCTCACGGAGCGCCGCGTCGCCGCGCGCCAGGTACGCCCGGTAATCGCGCTGGCGCGCCGCCGTCTGATAGGCCAGCGCGCCTCCCACGGCGGTCGCAGCGAGAACGATCATCGCGATGGCGATTTTCAAATCGGCCCGATTGTACCTAAAGTGCCAGAATTGGCTGCAGGCGCTTGAGCCAAAGGAACTTTCGGGTTCGGCCGGGGTCTAATCGAAGGTATAGTGGAAGCCTTGAAGCACGCACGCGTAGTCGGATGGTCTGACGTCGGCGGACGCGAGGCCACGCTCGTTCAGCGATGCGCGGACGGCGATGAATCGGCGTGCGCCGATCTGGTTGCCGAACACCAGCGCATGGTGTTTCAGCTCGCGATGAACCTGCTGGGCGACCGCGACGAGGCACTGGACCTCTCGCAGGAAGTGTTCCTCCGCGTCTTCCACACCATTCATCGCTTTCGCGGTCAGTCGAGCCTGCGAACCTGGATTTATCGCATCGCGGTCAATCAGGCGCGTAACCGTCACCGCTTCTGGCGCCGCCGCCACCGCGCCGACCAGGTCTCGCTCGATCAGCACATCGAGGCCCACGGCGATCTGGTGTCGGCCGGCGAATCGACCCCCGATCGCGTCCTGGCGCAGAAAGAACTGGCCGAGCGGCTGCAGCATGCCCTCGATCACCTGCCGTTCGATCAGCGGACGGCGATCGTGCTGCGCGAAATCGACGGACTCAGCTACGAAGAAATTGCGTTCTCGCTCGGCGTCGCCATCGGCACCGTGAAGTCGCGGCTGACGCGCGCCCGGCAGGCGCTGCGCCTCGAGCTGCGCGAAGCGAGGACGGTATGAAGCCGCTGAATTGCGCGGCCACGCGGCGCCGGCTGCAGGCGTTTCACGACCACGAGCTCGCGGTCACCGACCAGATTGCCGTCGGCTCGCACCTCGAGTGGTGCGATAGCTGCGCGGAGATGCTCGCCGACCTGCGCGTCATGCGCTCGGCGCTCCAGTCGATCGCGCCCGGCCGCGCGTCGATGTCGAACGAACAGGCGGGCGTCTTCAACGCCACCGTCGTCAGCCGCCTGAAGGCGGAGGAGAACGCGTCGCTCTTCGCCCTCGTGCGCGAGATGTTCGACGATATGCACTTCGTCTACGCCGGCCTCGGCGCCGCGGCGGCGGCGCTCGTCTGCGTCGCCATCATGTTCAGCATGATGCGGTCGGCGACCAACGGACGGCCCGATTCGCTCGGCGCGATCATGCACGTGCTGGCGACCCCGCTCGAGTGCGAGTCGGGGAACGATCTGGCGGACGTGTCCGGGTGCCGCGCGCGCTGGGCGGCGCGGTTTCAGCGGGCCAACGAGACGGCGGAACAGGACGCCATCTTCGCGCTCGAGGCGGTCATCACGCATCAGGGCGGCCGGCTGGCCGACCTGGAAGCGCTCCACGCCCGGAACCGCCACGCCGCCGTGAGTCAGCAGGCCAAGCTGATTGAAGGACTGCTGGACGCCGTGTCGCGCGCGCGCTTCGATTCGATGCAGACGCTGCTGATGCCCGATTTGAGCGGCGTCGTGTGGCTCGTCGAGCACGCCACGGTGCGCGCCAACAACAAACCAGCGCTCGACCTGCCGCTGCCCCCGAAGAAGCGCGCCGCCGCCACGACGCACAGCGCCCGCCTCGTCCGCGCGTAAAACCAACGCGTTTTTAGTGTTGTTTTCGGGGTGCGTCGACGTGCATCGTCGCGACGTTGTTCATCGTGTCGCTCGCGCGCAGCGTCACACCGCGCCCGCCCAGCTCGCCGTCAATCGCCAGCTCGTAGTGCTCGTCGCGTGAGTCGGCGATGCCGTCCACCGGGAACACGCCGCGCCACCGCTGGCCGTCCTGCGAGAACTCCACGCGCTGAATGGGGGAGTGATCGTCTTTGACGTCGAACGTCACGATCGTCTTGCCGTGGTCGAGCCGTACGCCGGAGACCCTGATGTCGGGCGCGGTGTTGTCGATCTCGAAGGCGACGCTGTCCATCTCGCCGCTGAGCGCCGTGCCGGTCGGGTTCGACGGCGCGTCTGACGCGATCACCTTCACGAAGTACGTGCCATTCGGCACCGTCGTCGTGTCCCAGACGAGAATCGAGTCGCTGATGGCCTTTCGCAGCGGCTTCCACACCGTCTCGCCTTCGCGGCGGTAGAGGACGTCGTAGATCAGATCGTCGTCGTTCTCGTCGTCGGCCTTCCAGACGAGCGTCTCCAGCCCTTTCTGATACGTGCGCCGGCCGAGCGCGGGCGATCCGGCGGCGCCCGGCTGCGCGTTCATCGCCGCCGCCGTCATCTTGCGATCGGGCGTCGTCTGGTCCTCGAAGCCGGCAAGATCGGGTTCGCCCGTGGTGAACGGCTTCTGAAACACGATGCCCGCCGGATGGACGGTGATCGAGCGGACCTGCGGCCGAAGATTCCGCTGAAGATACGCGGCGGTGACCGACGTCAGGATCGGACCGTCGCCTTTGCCCGTGAGCACGGCGCGCCATTGGAGATAGCGCGCTTTCGGATTCGTGATTGGCGACCCATCCGCATTCGAGTACGCGCCGGACCAGTTGCTCCAGGTGTCGTCGGGCGTCTCGGTGTTGCCCGATCGTGTGTACAACTCGATGCGGCCGCCGGCCGGCGTCGTTCCGCGCCAACTGATCGATCCCCACGTCGAGATCATCTGGGCGTCGCGCGATTCCGATTCGTAAGTGCCGCGCGTCGCGCGATCGGGCGTCAATCGAAACAGTTTGCCGGGATTCGCCGTCGCGTAGTAGAGGCGGCCGCGCGAATCGTTGTGGAACGCCGTGACCTGCTGCGCGCTCGCGCGCGCCAGCAGCATCGGCCGCAGCGGCTCGCCTTGAAGCCGGTACATCTTGCCTTTGCTGCCGGTGCCGATGATCAACTCACCCTTCGGGTCGAACGCGAGATCGTACGGCGAGTCGTCGCGCGACTCCCATAACTGATCCCACACGCCATCCGGCGTGATGCGGTAGACGGCGCCCCGGGGCGACCGTCGATCCTCGCGCGGCGTGGCGCCCGCGCCGCTGCCGCCGACGTCGACGATGGAGATGGACGTGATTTCGGCGGAGACCGACGGCACGGGAGGCCGCGACACGTCAGCCGGCCGGTCGAGGCCCCTGTCGTCAGTCGTCACGCTCGGACCGCCGCCGGACCCGCTGCGGCCGCTCAGCGCTGCGACGTAGAGCAGGCCTTTGTCGTCGAAGCGGAGCGCTCGGATCTCCTGGAACGGCGAGTCCAGCAGGACGAAGGGCTTGGCTTCCTGATCGATGCGGAACACCTTCCCCGGCGTGCCGGTGCCGACAATCAGATTGCCGCCTTTGTCGAACGCGAGCGCGGTCGCGTGCGTCGCGTTGGTCTTGTAGAACGGCGCGCCTTTGCCGTCGGGCGAGATCTTGTAGACGATGCCTTTGTCGCCGGTGCCGGCGAACACGTTGCCCTTCGCGTCGACCGCGAGCGCCCAGATGTACTTGTCGCCTGAATCGAAGAAGGTGGACGACGTGCCGTTGCGATCGACCTTGTAGATCTTGCCGTCGGGCGACGTGCCGACATAGATGCCGCCGTTCGGTGCCGGCGCCAGCGCATGCACTTCGAGCTCGGTGCTGTCGAAGAACATCGAACCATTGCCCTGAGGATCGACGCGGAATACCTTGCCCTCGTTGCCGGTGCCGATGAAGAGCGTCCCGTCGGGTTGGGCGATCATCGACCATAAAAACGGCGCCGCGGTCTCGAAGACGAGCTCCGTGGCCGGCCCGAGCGTCAACTGGCCGTTGTTGTCGATGGAGAGATTGTCGACGTCACCCTTCAGGAAATCGTTCTGCGTCGCCGCCTGAAAAAACTTCGGCGACGACGCGTGGACGGAGACGACCGCCAGCGCGGCGAGAACTACGGCGGCGTAAGCGCGCATCAGTTTTGGGAAACGCTGATCGTAATCGTGCGCGAGCCGTTCACGAGCTGCTCCGTCGGGAGCTCCCACTCGCCGATGGCCGCGCTGTGGAGCGGGTTGAACGTGCCGCCGTTGCGGTCGCTCTCGAGCACGCCGAGCACGGACGGCGGCAGCGACGACAAGAGCTCCCCGTTGACGACGGCGCCGGCGTCGGAGCCGAGCAGCTTCACGTAGAGCGTGTTGTTGCGGCGTCCCTTGTTCAGCAGACGAATCATCTGGTCGACGCTGCGCTGCTGGTTGGGCGTGCGCGCCTCGCGCTGCTCGGCCTGCGCCAGCCGCGCGCCGTCGGTGACCAGCACCGACAGCGTGCCGCTCACGTTCGACGGAATCTCGATGGGCAGGGTCCGCACGACATCGTCGCCGCGATAGGTGCGCAGCAGCATTTTCAACGGCACCGTCCGGCCCGCGCGTGGACGAGGGTCGTCGAGCCACACGCGCTCGAGCGTGGCGGTCTTGGGCTCTTCCGCCGTGCTGAGCGTGATGTCCACGCTCTCGAGCTGCACCTTCTCGAAATCGTTGCCGACCAGGTACGCGATAGGCGCCACGATGTACGCCGCGGCGGCCATCGAGGCCTGCTCGCCCGAGTAGAGGTTATTGAACGCGATGGCGTCGTGCTTCTTCACTTTCGCGGTGCCGCGCACCTGGAACGTCGACGTGCCGAACTGGCGCTCGTACGAGCTGGCCGTGTTCAGAATCGTCGCGTAGGTCATCAGGGGCGTGAACAGCTGATCGTTGACGACGCCGAACTTGAACGTCCGCGTCTTTGCTGGCAGGGTGCGATCGGATTCGAGCGTCAGCGTCAACGGAATCAGCTGGGGCCCCGGACCGAGCCGGCCGGCGATCGTGGTCGCGCGATCCTGCAGGAACGTTCCAATCACGTCGCCCGTGGACGAGAGCTTCATCGACGCGAAGAGGCTCGGGAGCACGGTGTACACGTACGCCCGCGTCATCGGGAACTCGGTCGGACCCAGGTTGTACATCGGGTGGCCGAAGGCATACACGCGGTCGCCGTCGATGTGCGTCACGGTGCCGGTGCCGCCGAGCTGCAGATCGCCGGTGACGAAGGCGACGCCAATGGCATCGCCCGGCTTCAGCGGTCCTTCGTACGGCATCTCGCCGGCGCGCGCGCCGCCCGCGCCGCCGCCGCTCGGAATGAATCCCTGATCCTGAAACGCACCGCCAATCAGGTCCGCGACGTCAGGCTCGAAGCCGGACATCGCCAGCGGCGTCGCAATCGGCCGAAGCAGCGTGCCCAGCTGCGTGCCACCAAGACCGGCGACGGAGGCGGCGCCCGTGAAGCGCGCGTCGTCCGGACGATCCGTGAAAGGCCGATTCCAGTTCAATGCCTTGCGAAATGCCGTGATCAGGCTTTCGCGCGTCAGCGGGAACTCGACCTGCACGCGCGCGGCGCTCGGACGCGTGCTGTTCAACGAGGCCGCGTCGGTCATTTCCGCGATCGGCGTGATGCCGGCGATCGGTTCCTTGGAGAAACTGCCGAGCGCGTACGAGACGGCGCCGATCAGCTTGCCGTCGATGTACACCGGGCTGCCGCTCATCCCGGCGATGACGCCCGTGTGCGCGAGCGGTCCGCCTTCGAGCTTCGCGAGAATCAGGCTGCGGTGGGGCCCGATGATGTTCTCGAGCACCCCGATGATGTTCGCTTTGAATTCCTCGACGCGCGTGCCGTCGAAGACCGTCCGGCCGACGCCGACCATCCCGGGGCGGATGTCATCCACTCCCATCTGATCGCCAGCTCCGGTGAGCACAGCAGAAAAGCCGGCAAGGGTCGCGAGCAAGATGAAGGCGGTTCGGCGGATTTGCATGGGTACGTTTCTCGAAGATACGGGAGAAGTCATTGCTGGTCAAGGAGAAATGGGCGATCGTGTTGACACGAACCGATGGGGTTTGCTATCGTCTCGCCCTCAATGGTTGGGCAAATGCAGGCAACTCCTCGGTCATTTTGGTGGCGCTACCGGGCCCCGACTGAGGAGGCGTCCGCGCTGGCCTGACTTGCCACTCGCGAGAAACGGGATTCCAAAGCCTCTTCAGCCTATCGGTTGAAGAGGCTTTTTTATTTGGTGATGCCTAAACCGCTGTTGTGCGTGACCGTGACCGCGCCCACCACGGTCGAGCTCCGTCAGCGGCGGGACGAAGTGACGGACGCCGACCTGATCGAGCTGCGTCTCGACTCGGTCGCCGATCCGAACGTCGCCGGTGCGCTTGCGGAGCGGCGGCGGCCGGTAGTCGTCACGTGCCGCCCCACGTGGGAGGGCGGCGGCTTCACCGGTTCCGAGGAGGAGCGGAAGCGTCTGCTCGCCGACGCGTTTGCGCTCGGCGCCGAGTACGTCGATATCGAATGGCAGGCGCATTTCGACGATCTGATCGCCGCGCGCGACGGACGCAGCGTCATCCTGTCGTCGCACGATTTCGAAGGAATCCCGGCCGACCTCACGTCGCGGCTGCAGGCGATGCGATCGACCGGCGCCGAGGTCGTGAAGCTCGCCGCGAAGATGAACAAGCTGGCGGACTGCGTGCCGCTGCTCGATCTGGGCGCCCAAGCGGGAGGCCACGGTGATCTCGTTCTCATCGGCCTCGGCGAATGCGGACTCGTCACGCGCGTCCTGGCCGGCCGCTTCGGATCGGCGTGGACGTACGCCGGGCAGTTGCGCGACATCGGGCAGGCGGACGCCTCGACCCTGCTGAACGACTACCAGTTCCGCTCGATCGGCGAGTCGACCGAGTTGTACGGGCTCGTCGCCCGCTCGGTCACGCATTCGGTGTCGACCGCGATGCACAACGCGGCGTTCCGCGCGTCTCACCGCAACGCCGTGTATCTCCCGTTTCCGGCCGCCAGCGCCGACGACTTCGTCGCGTTCGGTCGCGCGCTCGGCGTCAAGGGCGCGAGCGTGACCATCCCGTACAAGGTGGCGCTGTTCGATCGAATGGACGAGGTGTACGCGGTCGCGCGGCGCATCGGCGCGATCAACACGATTCGCGTGGGCGACGACGGACGATGGGTGGGCGCCAACACCGACGCCTCCGGATTCCTGCAGCCGCTGCGCGACCAGGTGCCGCTCACGGGATTGCGCACCGCTATCCTCGGCGCGGGCGGCGCCGCGCGCGCGGTCGCCGTCGCGCTCGCGTCGAGCGGATGCTCGGTGCGCCTGCACGCGCGCGATCGCGCGAAGGCGGAGGTGACTGCCGTCGCCGTCTCGGCGGAAGTAGGACCGTGGCCGCCCGAAGCCGGGAGCTGGGACCTTTTGATCAACTGCACGCCGATCGGCATGTATCCACGCGTCGACGAGACGCCGGTGCCGCGCGATCAGCTCACGGGACGGTACGTCTACGACCTCATCTACAACCCACCGGTGACCCGGCTGCTGCGCGAGGCGGCCGCGGCGGGCTGCCGGACGATCGGAGGACTCGAGATGCTCGTCGCGCAGGCGCACGAGCAGTACCAGTGGTGGACCGGATCGAAGCCGCAGTCAGGAGTGATGCGCGAAGCGGCGTTGAAACGGCTGGCGGAGTTTGTGCGCAATGAACACTACGTCGTTTGATCAGTTCAAGGAGTTGGCGCGGCGCGGGACGTTCGTGCCCGTCTGCAAAGAGATCGTGGCGGATCTCCTGACGCCGGTGTCGGCGTTCCTGAAGATCGCCGAGCACGCCGATTACGCGTTCCTCCTCGAAAGCGTCGAAGGGGGCGAGCACGTCGGCCGCTATTCGTTCCTCGGGAAGGATCCGTTTCTCATCCTGCGGGCGCGCGACGGCAAGACGACAATCGAGCGCGGCGGGGCGACCACCCAGAGCGAGCGGCCGTTCATCGAGACGCTCCGGCGGCTGATGACCGACTTCCGCTCGCCGTTCGTCCCCGATCTGCCGCGATTCACCGGCGGCGCGGTCGGCTATCTCGGCTATGGCGCCGCGTCCTGGTTCGAGCCGGTGCTCGGCGACCTGGGCGCGGGCGCGGACGGCGCCGACGAAGCCAGCTTCATGTTGTTCGACACGGTGCTGGCGTTCGATCACGTGCAGCACCGCATTCTCATCATCGCCAACGCGCGGATCACGGCGGACGACGATCTGGAATCGCTCTATCAGTTCGCCTGCGCGAAGATCGATTTCCTGGAGCGCGAGCTCGAGCGCAATCTCTCCAAGACGCGCGGCGCATCGTCTGCGGGCGTTGTCATCACGTCGAACCACACGCGCGAAAAGTTCGAAGAGCAGGTACGCACGGCGAAGGAGTACATCGCGGCGGGCGACATCTATCAGGTCGTGCTGTCGCAGCGGTTCGAAGCCGACATCAGCGCGGATCCGTTCACCGTGTATCGCGCGCTGCGGCACGTGAACCCGTCGCCGTACATGTATTTCATCCGCATGGGGGCCGTCTCGGTCATCGGCTCGTCGCCGGAGATGCTCGTGCGCGTCGAGGGCGCGCGAGTCGAGACGCATCCCATCGCCGGCACGCGGCGGCGCGGACGTACAGCAGACGAGGACGTGCGGCTCGCCGAGGAGCTGAAGCGCAACGAGAAGGAACGCGCCGAGCACGTGATGCTCGTCGACCTCGGCCGCAACGACGTCGGCCGCGTGTGCGAGTACGGTTCGGTGCGCGTGCCGCAGTTCATGGGGCTGGAGCGCTTCTCTCACGTGATGCATCTGACGTCGATCGTTGAAGGCAAGCTCGCGGACGATCGCGATCGGCTCGACGCGCTCGTGTCCTGTTTTCCCGCGGGCACGGTGTCGGGCGCGCCGAAGGTCCGCGCGATGCAGATCATCAAGGAGCTGGAGCCGTCGGGACGCGGCCTCTACGCGGGCGCAGTCGGCTATCTCGATTTCGCGGGCAACCTCGACTTCTGCATCGCGATTCGCACGGTCATCATGTTCAAGGGGCGCGCGTACGTGCAGGCCGGTGCGGGCATCGTCATCGACTCGAATCCGGCGGCGGAATATGAAGAGACGCGCGACAAGGCGAAGGCGTTGGTTCGAGCGCTCGAGCTTGCGCAGGAAGGGTT
>DASYQZ010000132.1:0-8453 GCA_036004865.1 Vicinamibacterales bacterium | reverse complement strand
GAGGCCGGCATCACGGTGCCGTACTACTGCTACCACCCCGGTATCGGCATCGACGGCTCCTGCCGCGTCTGCATCGTCAAGATCGAGAAGATGCCGAAGCTGCAGACGTCGTGTTCGACGGTCTGCACCGAAGGGATGGTCGTGAGCACGCGCACGCCGGAGGTCGTCGTCGCGCGCGCGGGAGTGTTCGAGTTCCTGCTGGTCAATCATCCGCTCGATTGCCCGGTGTGCGACAAGGGCGGCGAGTGTCCGCTGCAGGACTTCTCGTACACGTTCGGGCCCGATCAGAGCCGGATGGAGTTTCCGCGGCGCGAGTTCGACGGCAACGGCGTGAAGGCCGACGTCGACTTCGGGCCGACGCTGATGTTGAATCGCAACCGCTGCATTCTCTGCACCCGCTGCGTGCGGTTCATGCGCGACGTCGACGCCGACGCGCAGATCAACATCATCGATCGCGGCTACGGGAGCGAGATCGCGACGTTCCAGGAAGAAGGCGTCCGCTCGCTGATCTCCGGCAACCTGATGGACGTGTGTCCGGTCGGCGCGATCACCACGCGCGACTATCGCTTCAAGTCGCGGCCGTGGGACAACCCGAACGCGGCCGACACGATCTGCACGCTGTGCGAGAAGGGCTGCAACGTGACCGCGTGGATCAAGGCGAAGCCGGAGTGGGCGAAGGGATCGCGCCTGATCCGGTTCACGCCGCGCTTCAATCCCGACGTCAACGGCTATTGGATGTGCGACATCGGGCGGTTCGAGTATCACTGGATCGAAGGCGACGACCGCGTGCGGAAACCGCTCGAGCGGCGAACGGTCGGCGAACAGACCGCGCTGGAACCCGTGGCGTGGCGCGAGCTGTACGCGAAGCTGCTCGATCGTCTGGCGGCGGCCGGCCGATCGAATCCTGAAAGCGTGCGGTTTCTGCTGTCGGCGCACGCGAGCCACGAAGAACTCTTCCTGTTCCACCGCCTCACCGAGGAGCTCCTCGGCGACACGAAGAGCGTCAGCGTCGTCTGGCGTGTTCGCGAGAAGCCGCAGCCAGCCGACGCGAAGTTCAAGGTGCCGCCGGTCGACGCGCCGAACGTGAACGGAGCGCGCCTCTTCGGCTTCGTGCCAGGCAGCGTCGGTGACAAGGTCGGCGACGCCGATATTGCTGCGCTGCGGAAGGCGGTCGAGCAAGGAAACGTGTCGGCGCTCTACGTGTTCGACCCGGGCCCGGAAGGCTCGCTCGGCGACGTCGAATGGATTCTGAAAGCCCGGCGCCGCGGCGCGCTCCCCCTGCTCATCGTTCAGGGTGTCCTCATGACCGAGCTGGCGCGCACGGCCGATTTCGTGCTGCCGGGCGCATCGTACGTGGAGAAGGAGGCGTCCTATACGAACGAGCATGGACGCCTGCAGGGTACCGCTCGCGCGATTCCGCCGCCGGCCGACGCCCTCGAAGACTGGCAGATTCTCGTGAACTTCGCGACCGCCGCCGGCCTGACCTTCGACTACACGACTGCGGCGCACGTACGCGCCGACATCGCCGCGCGCTTCGGCGCCGAGAAAGCGCTCGAAGGCATCACGACACTGGCGTTCGCGCGGCCGCTGTCGGCGAAGCACTGGCTGCAGGCATCGAATCCGTCGGAGCGGTGGAAGTGGGACTTCATGTTCCAGGATCTGCCGCCCGTAAAGGGCGCGGTCGATCCGACGTCGCTGCCGATGCCGCCGGGATCTATCGCCCTCAGGGAAGTGAAGTGATCGAGGTCAACTCTCTACCACGGATGACACAGAGGACACAGAGGAAAGGTCTGGCCCTCAGTGTCCCCCGTGTCCTCCGTGGTGGAGCGTTACTGGGTGTCGTGATCTCGTTGGTGATTGCAGCCGCGCACGCGCAAGTCGGTCGCCCTCGCGCGGAAGTGACGCCGCTCGTCGAGAACGAACGCGTGGCGCCGGCGTCGACCGTGCGCGCGGCGTTGAAGGTGTCGCTGCCCGAAGGGCTGCATACGCAGTCGAACAAACCGCGCGACCCGCTCCTGATTCCCACCGAGCTGACGATCGATGCGCCGGCCGGCGTGACGGTCGAGGAGATCGTGTGGCCGCCGGCGACCGATTTCGTTTCAGCGGGACAGGACAAACCGCTCGCCGTGTTCGAACACGAGTTCGCGATCGGCGTGCCGCTGAAGCTCGCCGCGAACGTGCCGGCCGGCGGACTCGTCGTGCCGCTGAAGCTGCGATATCAGGCGTGCGACGCGAACATCTGTTACGCGCCGACGACGGCGCAGGCGCAGTGGACGGTGACGGTCGCGCCTGGCGCAGCCGCGCCGCGGCAACATGCGGAGGTGTTCGACAAAATTACGTTCGGCCGCGGCGAGCGGCCGTCCGCCTCCGCGACTTCCGCCGCGGAACTCAGAACGCCGAAGCCAGAAGTCAGAACGCCGAACTCCGGCGACCCTGTGGCGCAGCTCGCTGATTTCGAAATCTTGTCGACAACCGGCGGCTACCTCGGGAGCAGCGCGTTTCTCGATTTCATCCACAACGCGGAGCGCGGGATCAAAGAGAAAGGATGGTTCGAGGGACGCGGACCGCTGGCGATACTCCTGATCGTGCTGCTTGGCGGGCTCGCGCTGAATCTCACACCGTGCGTCCTGCCGATGATTCCGATCAACCTCGCGATCATCGGCGCCGGCGCGCGTGCGGGGTCGCGCGCGCGCGGCTTCCTCCTCGGCAGCGCGTATGGCGGCGCGATGGCTGTCGTGTACGGCGTCCTCGGTCTCATCGTCATTCTGACCGCCAGCACGTTCGGCACGATCAATTCGTCGCCCTGGTTCAACCTCGCCATCGCGATCGTCTTCGTCGTCCTCGGCCTGGCGATGTTCGACGTCCTGCTCATCGACTTCTCCAGCTACTCGAGCCGGTTCGGCGCCAGCGAACACAACAAGGGCACGTTCCTGCTCGCGTTCAGCATGGGCGCGATCGCCGCGCTCCTGGCGGGCGCGTGCGTCGCGCCGGTCGTGATTCAGGTCGTGCTGTTCTCGAGCAATCTCTACGCAACCGGCACGACGATTGCGCTCGCGCTGCCGTTCTTCCTCGGCATCGGCATGGCGATTCCCTGGCCGATCGCCGGCGCGGGGCTCGCGGCGCTGCCGAAGCCGGGCATGTGGATGGTGCGCGTCAAGCAGGCATTCGGCGTCCTGATTCTCGCGACCGCGGCGTACTACGGCTACGAGGCGTACAGCTTGTTCTCCAACCGCTGGGTCGACGCGACGGCTGTCGCTTCGAGCGTGCAGGAAAAACTGAAGGAAGGATGGACGCCGTCGCTCGCCGACGGCCTTGCCGCCGCGAAACGCGACGGCAAGCCGGTGCTGATCGACATGTGGGCGACGTGGTGCAAGAACTGCCTGACGATGGACAAGACGACGCTGCAGGATCCGGCGGTGAAGACGGCGCTCGAGAACTACGTGAAGGTCAAGTTCCAGGCCGAGGATCCCGATTCACCGCCCGCGAAGCCGGTGATGCAGAAGTTCAACGCGGTCGGCCTGCCGGCCTACGTCATTCTGCGACCTAAAGAACTTAGAACTCAGAACTGAGAACTGAGAACTGGAACCGAGTTTGACGTTTGAGTTCTGACCTCTAAGTTCTAAGTTCTAAGTTCTAAGTTCTAAGTTCAAACTACAACTCCGCCGTGAGAATGCGCTCGCACTCCGGGCACACGATGACGCGCCCCTTGCGCGGCAGCGTCGACGTGAAGGCGACCTGCGACCGCGTCAACCCGACGATGTGCACGACGCTGATGCGCTCGTCGCAATGCGGACATCGGACCGGCTGGTCCAGCGTGTACGACGCGGTGTGTTGCCACTCGGTGAGAATGGCATCGGTCGCCGCCGGCATGCTCGGGAGATCGTAGACATCGTCATCGAGCCCGGGTGCGGTGGATCGCATTGTCGTTCTCCTTTTAACGAGTTCGTATTTCGCAACGGCAATGCCAGCAAAATTCGCCGTCCGATATCATTTTCTGTTGGTGCTGTCTCGCACACGAGCGAACACGATGACTGCGACTGGTATGCAGCGTCGTGACGCCGCGCGCGCGCGCGTGCAGCCGCGTGCACAGTGTGCTCAAACGAACCAGTCGATTACTTTTTCTTTCAGGCAGGAAGGACAGGACAGGCGGGAGGCCCTTCCTGCCCTTCCGGCCTGGCTTGGTGCAGATAGTCGAGCGCGGCGAGCACGCCGCCTGGCGTGAACGGGACGCCCGCGGCGGCCAGCCCCATCTCGACGCCGCTCAGCGTGCCGGCCAGCATCAGATCGTTGAAGTCGCCGAGATGGCCGATGCGGAAGATCTTCCCTTTCAGCTTTCCGAGGCCGGTGCCGAGCGACATGTCGAAGCGCTCCAGGATGATCTTGCGCACCGCATCCGCACCGCCCGGGCCATCGGGCACCATGACCGCCGTCAGCGAGCTGCTGTACTCGTCGGGATTACGGCAGACCAGTTCGAGTCCCCAGCCGCGAACGGCGCGGCGAGTCGCCTCCGCGTGCCGGCAGTGGCGCGCGAACACGCGGTCCAATCGTTCTTCGCGCAGCATGGCGATCGCTTCGCGGAGTCCGTAGAGCAGGTTGGTGGCCGGCGTGTAGGGGAAGAATCCCGAAGCGTTGTCGGCGATCATCGGCGCCCAGTCCCAGTACGCGCGCGGCAGGCGCGCCGACGTCGACGCCGCGAGCGCCTTGTCGCTGATCGCGTTCAATCCGAGACCCGGCGGCAGCATCAAGCCTTTCTGCGAGCAGCCGATTGACACGTCGACGCGCCATTCGTCGTGGCGATAGTCGATCGATCCGAGCGAGGAGATCGTGTCGACCAGGAGCAGCGCCGGATGGCCCGCGCCGTCCATCGCGCGGCGGATCGCGGCGATGCGGCTGGCGACGCCGGTCGACGTCTCGTTATGGACGACCGCGACGGCTTTGATCGCGCGGCTCCGATCATCGCGGAGCTTTGACTCCACGACCTCGGGATCGACGCCATGACGCCAGTCACCCGGTACGAAGTCGACGTCGAGCCCGAGCCGCGCCGCCATGTTCCGCCACAGCGTCGCGAAGTGGCCGGTCTCGAACATCAGCACCTTGTCGCCGGGTGACAAGGTGTTCACCAGCGACGCTTCCCACGCGCCGGTGCCGGACGAGGGATAGATGACCGCAGCGCTGCTCGTCTTGAATATCTCCCGCACTCCGTCGAGCACCTCGCGCGCCACCGCGCCAAACGCGGGACCGCGGTGATCGATGGTCGGCTGGGCGATCGCGCGCAGCACCCGATCGGGTACGTTGGTTGGGCCGGGGATCTGGAGAAAGTGACGTCCACTCATGGATGCACACGATATCAAATGTGCATTGAATCAAACGCAACCACGAAAACACGAACCCACGAAACTCCACGAAAAAGAAGATGGGTTTTTCGTGTTTTCGTGCTTTCGTGATACCGCCGGAGGCCATGATTGCAGCGTGACTCGAGAGTCATGATGGCAGCGTGACGCGTGTAAGCTACTAAAACCATGACTGTAATCCCCGGCCGTTCGAAGGTCGCCACCACGTACGGAATCGTCGCGGCGAGCCAGCCGCTGGCGGCGCGCGCGGGTGTGCACATACTCGAGCGCGGCGGGCACGCGGTCGATGCGGCTATCGCCGCCAACGCCGTCATGGGCGTCGTCGAGCCCGAGATGAACGGCATCGGCGGCGACCTCTTCGCCATCGTGTTCGACGCGCACACCGGCACGCTGCACGGCCTGAACGCCGGCGGCTGGGCGCCGGCCGGCCTGACGCCCGCGCTCCTGAAGGCACGCGGCATCACCGAAATGCCGCAAGCAGGAATTCACACCGTGACCGTTCCGGGCGCTGTGGCCGGATGGGATGCGATGCGGGCGCGCTTCGGGCGGCTGCCGATGGCCGATCTGCTCGCGCCGGCGATCTTCTACGCGGAGCACGGATTTCCCGTTTCTGAAATCATCGCCGCGCGGTGGCACGCATGGACCCCGAAGCTCGAGGCCGATCCCAACGCAGTCGACACGTATCTGATCAAGGGACGCGCGCCTCGCGCCGGCGAGATCTTCGTCAACGCCGCGCTCGCCGCGTCGCTCCGCCGCATCGCCGAGAGCGGACGCGCCGGATTCTACGAAGGACGCACCGCCGACGCCATCCTCGCGACGTCGCGCGAGCACGGCGGCACGATGACGGCCCTCGATCTCACGGCCTTCGATCCCGAGTGGGTCGAGCCGATCGCGGCGACGTATCGCGGGTGGGATGTGTACGAGCTGCCGCCGAACACGCAGGGCATCGCCGCGCTGATGATGCTCAACGTGATGGAACAGTTCCCGCTCGGCGAGTACGGCTTCCACACGGCCAGATCGCTGCACGTGATGATCGAAGCGAAGAAGCTCGCCTACGCCGACATGCTGCGCTACGCGGGCGATCCGCGATTCGGCGACGCCCCGTTGTCCGCGATGCTGAGCAAAGCCCACGGGCGCGAGCGTGCGTCGCTCGTCGATCCGCAGAAGGCCGCGCGCCACGTCGAGCCATCGGTATTCGCGGGTCTGACGACGGCCGCGGGCGGCGACACGATTTATCTGTCGGTCATCGATCGCGACGGCAACATCGTGTCGCTGATCCAGAGCATTTACGTCGGGTTCGGCACCAGTCTCGTGCCGCCGGGCAGCGGCTTCGCGCTCCACAGCCGCGGCGCGCTGTTCACGCTCGAAGACGGTCATCCCAACGTGCTCGCGCCGCGGAAGCGTCCACTCCATACGATCATCCCGGGCTTCATGCAGAAAGACGACGTCCGGATCGGATTCGGGATCATGGGCGCGTGGAACCAGGCGCAGGCCCACGCGCAGTTCGTCGCGAACATCGTCGACTACGGGATGGACATTCAGCAGGCGCTCGAAGCGGGACGCTTCACGAAAGCAACGTTCGCGGGCGCCGACGTCGCCGTGGAGTCGCTCGTGCCGGAGTCGACGCGGCGCGAGCTCGCCGCGCTCGGCCACGAGATCACGGTCGTGCCGCCGAGAACGGGCACGTTCGGGTCAGGACAGGCGGTGATGAGTGACGGATCGGGCGTGCACTTTGGCGCGTCAGAACCGAGACATGACGGCGCCGCGATCCCCGAGGCGCCACCAGTTTTCACCTAAATGCAACCACGAAAACACGAAACCACGAAAAAGAAGGATGGTTGCGTTTAGTTCGCGCGATGTCGACGGAGAGCGGCAAGCAGATCGTACGTGACGACCGCATCGAGGCGCCTGCGGTTTGAGATTGAGTACGGGCTCGTGAACGCTTGCGTCGCGAAGAGCTGCGCGCTCAGCGGACCGCTGATCGGAATCGCCGCCATCGCAAACACGCGGCGGCCGCGCTGAAAGCGATCGGCGTTGAGACCGCCGTACTCCGCGTCCACGCCGGAGTAGCCCGCCTGTAGCCGCACTCGCGCGATGCGCCGTTCAACGGACACCGCGAACCCACTCGCCGGCTGCATCGTCACGCGCCGATACTGCTCGTATCGCAGCGCAGACACCGGCGCCCCCTTCGGGAAGCGAACGGCGACCGCCGCTCGCAGCGTCTCGGCGCCCGCCTCGTCGGTGAAATCGGCAGACGCGCTGATGCTGGACCCGTAGCGCTTCACGACCTGCGCCTGCCAGTAATGCTGATGACCGAGCAGCGACAGCCGCCGGACGACACCCGGCGACGACAACGGGCTGAGCCCGGCGCGCGTGACCGACACTTCGTCGAAGTACGCCTGCGCGGGGCGGCGAAGCGTCAGCCGCTCGCCGATCAGATACCCATCGTCGTCGTAGCTCGTGATTTCGGTGCTCTCGCCATGGTTGATGTATAGCCCGCCCATCTGCAGCTCGAGGCCTGGCGCGGCGGCGGCGGACACGAACAGATGCCGGAGCGCCTGCGTTCCCGCGAGATCGCCGGTGCCGATGCCCGTGTTGTCCCAACTGCCCGTGAACGTATTGCCCGTCAGCCATCCGCCGGTCACGGCGAAGCGGCCGCCTTCGTCGAGCTTCACGCGAATGCGCGCCGTGTCCTTGAACTGCACCTGATTGGTCGTCACATCCCGCGAGCTGTTCTCGATGAACCGGTAACGGGTCGACACCGTGGCAGTCTGAACGTCGAAGCGGCCCCACGAGGCGGCCGGCGCCGGCGATTCGGCATACGCCGGCGCGCAGAGTCCCACCGCAAAACACACGAAAAGCGCCTGCGGCCCGAGCGAGGCGCCGGGGCCCCCAACGCGGCAGCCGCGTTGGGGTGGCTCGCCGGAGCGCCGGCCGGCGGAGCCGGGCCGCCGAGCGAGAGCGCGCGGGGGTGGGGCCCCGCGCGCATAGAAAAGTGACGCGATCCGCATCTCTAGTTGCAATCCGTTGCGTTTGTCAGCCGTGGGTCCCTGGGTCGCGTGAGGACGAACTCGAGGGTCCGGTGGCGAGTGTGACGGCGAT
>DASYQZ010000131.1:0-9387 GCA_036004865.1 Vicinamibacterales bacterium | reverse complement strand
TGATCAACGAAGCCGGCGTGAAGCGGCTGCCGGCGCCGCGCAAGTATCTGAAAATCGTCCGGCCGATCGCGATCTCGCGCGGCGACAAACGCATCGCGCTCTATCCGTCGGATCACTTCAAGGTCACCTACAGCATCAGCTACGACCATCCGCTCCTGCGGCATCAATCCCGGACGCTGCGGATCACGGAGGAGTCGTTCATCGAGGAGATCGCGCCGGCGCGGACGTTCACGTTCCTCAAGGACGTCGAGATGCTCCGGCAGAACGGACTGGCGCTCGGCGGGTCGCTCGAGAATGCGATCGTGCTCGGCGAGACCGGCGTCCTCAACAACGCCCTGCGTTTCGAGGACGAGTTCGTCCGCCACAAGATCCTCGACGCCATCGGCGATCTCGCGCTCGTCGGCTACCCCGTCATCGGCCATCTCGTCGCGCACCGCGCCGGGCATGCGCTGCACACGGAATTCGCGGCGAAGATTCTCGACGAGGCCCACGCGTGGCGGCTGGTTGAGGCGCCAATCGACACCACGGTACCGCTGCCGGTGCCGGTGAAGCACACGGCGCCGCGGCTCGCGAACTAATCTCAGTTGGTCTTTGGTCGTCGGCCTGTGATCGTCAATCGCGCACGATGAGCGTTTTCATCGTCGTGCGCGACCCGCACTTCTCGAACCAGTCGATTCCTTCACTGACCAGGTCGAACTTCAGCGCATAGCGTCCCGTTTGTTCGGGTGCCGGGACCTCAATGCGCACGTCCGCGCGCGCGCCGGGGCCGAGCGTCTGCGGCAGCCATGCCCGGGCATGATCGCGGTTCAGGATCGTGCCGTCGGCTGCGCAAAGCTGTGCGCCAAGGCGTACGAGGCGCCGCCCGTACGTCGCCTGTGCCGGAAACGCGCGACTGGAGAGGTTGTGCACGCGCGTGCTCACCTGGAGCGGCCGTCCCGCGCGCGCCCTGAGAGCAATGCCCGGCACGCCGGGCCATGGCGTGCGCACGTCGATCTGGGCGCGCGGCATCGCCCCGGGAATCGCGTTGCCGAGATTGCTGTCGTCCCAGATCTCGTGACGGATGGCGTCGATCTCCGGAGATCCGGGGACGAACCGGCGCGAGTACGCGTTCTCGGGATGGTCGGTGATTTCCCAGCACAGTCGATCGACGCCGATGTCCGCGGCCAGCTGGCGCGCGCGCGTCATCTCGGCGTCGCTGTCGTTCCAGATGAACAGGATGTAGCGCCAGTTGAGGAACGGCAGGTCGCGTCCCGATCGCCGCTTCTCGTCGGCCATCGCGCGCAGCGTGGCGACGGCGACGTCGAATCGGCCGCGCTGCCGGTACCGGGCGTAGCTCTCCGGCGTGGCGCCGTCGATCGAAAACGTCACTTCGTCGATGCCCGAGTGCACGAGCCGGCGCGCCTGCGCCTCGGTGAGCGCAAGGCCGTTCGTGCTCGTGTACAGATAGATGTGCGGGAAGCGCGACTTGATGTACTCGCACATCTCGACGGCGCGCTTGTGCAGGAACGCTTCGCCGTAGTTGAAGAAATCGATGCGGACGAGCGACGCGCCCGCTTCGTCGATCACGCGGCGGAACAGCTCGAAATCGAGCATGCCCGCCTGGCGCGTCCGCGTGATGCCGGTCTCCGGCGCGCAGCAGGCCTGGTGGCACGAGATGTTGCAGGCCGCCGTGCACTCGATGTACATGCGCGAGGGCAGCGGTCCCGCATCGATCGGCCGCGCGATCGGCGCGTCGTCTTTTTTGAGCGGCAGCTTCAGCGGGCAGTCGCCGCAGAACTTCGACCCGCCCGCATTCAGATCCTCGCGGAGGCGGATGATGGTCGATCCGTTCCAGACGTCGCCGACCGATGCGGACCGCACGTCGCCGAGGACGCGATGCGCGTACGGATCCGCGCAGCCGCAGACCATCCGGCCGTCGCACAGCATCACGAGCGTGCTCCACGGCCACGAACATTGAAAGCGGGTTGCCAGAAAATTCAGCGACACTACTTCTTCGGCAGCTTCTTCATGTAGGCTTCGAGCTTGTCATTTTCGTACGACACGGTGTTGAGGAACAAGCTCTCGGCGAGGTAGGTCCGCCGCTCGCCATCGTCCATCTGCTCGATCAGATGGTGAATCTCCTGCACCATGTCCTCGAACGAGCGCTCCAGCCCGCGGCGGGCGGTCACTTCCTGATAGAGCGCTTCCATGACGGCGAGCAAGTCGCCGTCGAGCACGATCGCGGCGCCGCTGGTGGTCTTGATGGTGTGCATCGCTAGGCCCCGAAGCTCCTGACGGCGGTCGGCTCGTCGGCGTGGATCTCGATGAAATTCTGCGCGCCGGTCATCGTCAGCATCGTTTCGACGCGTTTCTGCACGCCAGACAGCTTCAGATGCCCGCCGGCGTTGTGCACCTGGCGGTACAGATCCATCAGGCAGCCGATCGTCGCGCTGTCGACGTACGTCACGGGCGTGAGGTCGATGAGGATCTCGCGCCGGCCGGCGGCGATGAGCCCGGTGACGGCGGACGAGAAGTCGCCCAGAATCGGATACATCAACCGCGTTTCGCCGACCCGGACAATGGAAATCGCGCCGGACTGTTCGGTTTTGACATTCATCAGTACGCTCCCGTGCGTTTCGGCAACGCCCCGCTGGGACTGAAGTCCTCTCCGCGCAGCTTGCGGATTTGCCGCGCGAGCTCGGTGCGGCCGCGGTTGATCCGCGATTTCACCGTGCCTTCCGGCAGACGCAGCCTGTCGGCAATCTCCTGGTACGACAGCTCCTGGATGTCGCGCATCAACACCGCGGTCCGCAGCGTGTCGGGCAGCCTGGCCATTGCCTGCCGCAGCAGCGTCACGCGATCGCGCTGCTCGAGCGCCGCGACCGGGCCCGGCTCGCGCGACGCCGGCGTGAGCTCGTTGGCGTCCACGTCCCGGTCGATCGTCTCACGCTCTTTCCGCACGCTGCGGTAGTGATCGATGCACAGGTTGCGGCTGATGCTGATCAGCCACGTCTGGAAGTTCGCGCGCCGGTCGAACGTGTCCAGCGACTTGAAGATCTTCAGGAAGATGTCCTGCGTCAGATCCTCGGCTTCGTCGTGCTTGCCGACGAACTTGTACGCGACGTTGAACACCTTCCGCCAGTACTGACGGACGATGAGGTCCCAGGCGATCTGGTCGCCCCGCAGGCATCGCTGTATCAGCGCTTCGATCGCGTCGGGTGACGACGACGCGGTCGGTGAATCTGGCGGCATGTAGGTTGGGTAGAATAGCGTATCACGTTGCCTTCACAGACCGGCTTCTTCCGACATCAGCACGATCTCGTCTGCGACGGCGTGCCGCTCGCCGCGATTGCCGCCGCCGAAGGCACGCCCGTGTACGTCTACAGCGCGGCGCTCCTCCGCGAACGCTATCGCGCCATCGAGGAGGCGTTCGGCGGTTATCCGCACGCGATCCATTACGCGCTGAAAGCGAACTCGACGCTCGCGATCGCGCGCCTGCTGCGCGAGCTCGGAAGCGCGGCCGATGCGAATTCGATCTGGGAGATCGAGGTCGCCCGGCGCGCCGGCTTTCCGGCGGCCGACATCGTCTTCACCGGCGTCGGGAAGTCGCCGGCCGAGCTCGAATGCGCCGTGTCGCTGGGCGTCAAAGCCGTCAACATCGAGTCGGCCGGCGAGCTCGCGCGCGTCGAGGCGATCGCCACGCGGCTCGGCAAGATCGCGCGCGTCGCCGTGCGCGTGAATCCCGACATCGACGCGAAGAGCCACCCGCACATTTCGACCGGCTTGAAGATCAACAAATTCGGGTTGCCCCTCGATCATGCGACCGCGCTGTTCGACACGATGCGAACACGGCCGGCGCTGAAGCTCGTCGCGGTGCATCTGCACGTCGGCTCTCAAATCACCTCGCTCGAGCCGCTGCGCCACTCGGCGGCGGCGGCAAGCGAGCTGAGCGCGACGTTACTGGCCGAAGGGTTCCCGCTCGAATACGTCGACGTCGGCGGCGGCCTCGGCATCGCCTACGACGAGCGCCGGCCTCCAGCGATCGAGGAGTACATTTCCGCAGTCGTCGCGGAAGTGCGCCGCACGAAGCTGCCGATCGTCGTCGAGCCTGGACGTGCCGTCGCCGGACCGGCGGGCGTGCTCGTCGCCCGCGTCACCGACCTCAAGCCGCGCGGCGCAGACGGCGAGTTCGCGATCGTGGACGCCGGCATGACCGAGTTGATTCGTCCCGCCCTCTACAACGCGTATCACCGCATCGAGCCGGTGGCGCCGCGAGAGGCTGACGAACGCCTGTACGAGATCGCCGGTCCCGTCTGCGAGAGCTCAGACGTCCTCGGGCGCGATCGACGGCTGGCGCAGCTTCAGGTCGGCGACCTTGTCGCCGTTCGCGACGCCGGCGCGTACGGCGCGGTCATGGCGTCGAATTACAACCGCCGGCCGCTGCCGCCCGAAGTGCTGGTCGACGCCGGAAGCTGGCGCGTCATCCGCCGCCGGCAGACGATCGACGACCAGTTGTCGCTGGAATCGTGATGTCGGGGATGCTGATTGCGTTCGAAGGACTCGATCAGAGCGGCAAGCAGACCCAGGCGGAGCTCTTGCGCGATCGATTGAAGCAGGGGGGCCACAAGGCGCGGCTCGTCTCGTTTCCCGACTACGCGACGTCGATCGGTGAGGAGATCGCGCGCGCATTGCAAGGCGAGCGTGAATACGGCCCGGACGTCATGCAGCTGCTCTACGTCGCCAACCGTTACGAGCGCAAAGCCGATCTTCAGCGATGGCTGGACGGCGGGTTGATCCTGGTGTGCGATCGCTACATGGCGTCGAGCATCGCGTACGGCGAAGCGCAGGGGCTCGAGCCGGGATGGCTCGCCGACATGCAGAAATTCCTGCCGCCGGCGGCGCTGACGATTCTGCTGGACATCGCGCCGGAGACGGCCGTGCAGCGCAAGGCGGTCGATCGCGATCGCTACGAGCGCGATCTCGCGATGCAGGCGCGTGTCCGCGACAGCTATCATCGGCAGGCGGCTGCGAATCAGTGGGTCGTGCTCGACGGCGAGCGGTCGAAGGATGCGATTGCGGCCGACGTCCTCACCGCGGCGAGCTCACGACTCGGGCTGCTGTAAGCGCGCGCACCTCCACGACGCCAGCCTCTTTCAAAACACGGGCGCACGCTTCCAGCGTCGCGCCGGTCGTACTGACATCGTCGACCATGAGCACGGTTGCGCCCGCGAGCCCGCGTCCGGCGCGTGTGAGCGCGAAGGCGTCGCGCACGTTCCGGTGACGCCGTGCAGCGGGCAGTCCGGTTTGCGTGGCCGTGGCGCGTGTCCTGCGGAGCGCCGCGATCACCGGCACACCGAGCTGATTGGCGAGGTCGACCGCCTGATTGAATCCGCGTTCGCGGCGTCGCGACGGATGCAACGGCACCGGAACGACGCACGCGATGCCGTCCAGCATGTCGGCGCCTCGATGACGCATGAGCGCGCCGAGCGGCCCCGCCAGCGATCGCCGCCCTTCGTACTTCATCGCGTGGACGATCGCGCGCAGCGCACCGTCGTACGGACCGATCGCCCTCGAGCGATCCACGACCCGCCGCGTCCGGCGGCAGCGTGGGCACCGCGCCAACGGAAGGCTGATCGATCGCCACGACGGCAGCGGATCGCCGCACCGGTCGCAGAGCGGCGGCGTGAGCGGGACAATCGACTGCCAGCACCGCTCGCACACCGCGCCGCGGGTCGGATGCTCGAGCAGCTCGTCGCACGCGGCGCACGAGGGCGCGATGACGACGCTCAGCACGGCGTCGATGGCGTCACTCCAGACCATACCGCTTCCGTTTTTCCCAGAGCGCCTTGCGGCTGATGCCGAGGATCTTCGCCGCGTCGGTCTGATTGCCGCGCGCGTGCCGCAGCGTCGCGGCGATGTAGCGGCGTTCGACCTCGTCGAGCGTCGGGCGACGGGCCAGCTCGGCGTCCGTCTGCAACGCAGGCGCTTCGAGGATCTCCACCGGCAGATGATCCAGCGTGATGCTTCCGCCGTCGGCCCCCTGCAACGCGCGCTCCACCGTGTGCCGCAGCTCGCGGACGTTTCCGGGCCACGCATAATCGCGCAGCGCGGCGATCACGTCGCGCGTCAGCGTGGGCGGTGGCCGGCGCACGGCCGCCGCGGCGCGGCGGACGAAGTAACGCGCGAGCGGCAGCACATCCTCGGCATGCTCGCGCAGCGGCGGGACGAGAATCGGCAGCACGCGGAGCCGGTGATACAGGTCCTGGCGGAATGCCCCTTCGCGCACCGCGTCTTCAATGCCGGCGCCGGCCGACGCGATGATTCGCGCGCCGACGACGAACGATGTCTGGCCGCCGAGCCGCTCGACACGCTTGTCTTCGACAATCCGAAGCAGCTTCCCCTGCGCCTCGATTGGCAGCTCGGTCACCGCGTCGAGGTAGACGGTGCCGCCGCCCGCCACCTCGAAGCGCCCGGGACGCGCGATGATCGCATCGGTGAAGGCGCCGCGTTCGTGGCCGAACAGCTCCGAATCGATCAGCGAAGCCGACAGGCTGGCGCAGTCGATCGTCACGAAGGGACGCTTGGCGCGCGGACCGTGGGCGTGCAATTCCAAGGCGACCGCGTTCTTGCCGCTGCCGGTCTCACCGGCGATGAGGACGTTGGAGTCGGCGCGCGCGAACAGCTTTACCTGGTCGACCAGGGCGCGCATCAGCCGACTTTGCGCGATGAACCGCTGCGCGGGCATGTCGTGGTCTATCGGGGCGCCGGCACCTCGACGCGCTCTGCGTTGCCCCACAACCGCTCGAGCCCGTAGAACATCCGCGTCTCCTGTGCGAAGACGTGCACGATGAAATCGAAGTAATCGAGCAGCACCCACTCCGATCGGTCGTAGCCTTCGACGTGCGCCGGCGAAACTCCATCCGCCGCCAGCGCCTCCATCACCGAGTCGGCGATCGCGCGAATCTGACGTGCGTTCGCGCCCGAGCAGATCAGGAAGTAATCGGTGAAGGCGGCGGCCTTGCGCAGATCCAGAACGGTGAGGTCGACCGCTTTCTTGTCCTCGGCTGCGCGAACCGCGCGATCGATCTGCGCGGGGAGGCGATGGGCCGTTCGTCGCTTTTCAGTCTTCGCCATGCAACCTGCCTGACATTGTCGCGTAAAGGCCGTGCTGATCGATGTGTTGTCGTACTCCGGGCGGCACGAGCCCCGCGATCGATTCACGGGCAGCAATCCGCCGGCGGATGGACGTCGACGACACGTCCGCCGTCGGCGCATCGATCAGGATGGCGCGATCGACGAGGGACGGCAGGCGGCGGCGCAGCTCGCCGACCGGAAAACCAGGTCGTGACACGACGACGAATTGCGCGAGGTCGAGAATCGCCGGGTAGTCACGCCACGTCTCGACCTCGGCGAACGCATCGGCGCCGGTCAGAAAAAACAACTCGTCGGGCGAATAACCGTCCGCGTGAAAGCGCCGCAGCGTTGTCGACGTATATGACGCCTCTGCCGATTTCAGCTCGATATCCGACGCGCACCAGCGCGGTCGACCCGCCACGGCGAGCGCCACCATCGCGAAGCGGTGGTAGCTCGACACGGCCGGCGTGGCGCGGTGCGGCGGCACATTCGATGTGACGATGAACACGCGCGTCAGCCCGAGCGCCTCTTCGGCGGCGCGCGCGAGGTCGACGTGGCCGCAGTGAATCGGATCGAACGTGCCGCCGAGGATGCCGATGCGTCGCGCAGTCATCTCCTAGGCTCGCGGGGCCCGGCCTTCATTTACGGCGTCGGGGCCCCACCCCCGACGCCGTCGGCTGAAGGCTGTCGCTCGCGCGCGCCCGGCGGCTCGGCTGCGCCTCGCTTCCGTCCAGCGGGCTACCCCGACGCGGCTGCCGCGTCGGGGACCCCGGCGCCGCGTCCAGGCCGCTAGTGCCTGCCGATTGACGGGCTGCGGCCAGCCAATGCCACATCGCTTCGAGCAGCTCCGCGACGCCCGCACCGGTCGCGGCCGAGACGCGAAAGAACGGCAGCTTCAGGTCCGATGCGCGGCGCGCAAGCGCGTCAACCTGTGCGTCGCGCTCGGCCGCTTCGATTGCGTCGATCTTGTTCGCCGCGACGAGCTGCGGCTTGGCGGCCAGGGCCGGCTGAAACATCTCGAGCTCGCGACGCACCGTGTCGAGATCGTGCACCGGGTCCCGTCCGCTCGCGCCCGAGACGTCGACCAGATGCACGAGCACCTTCGTCCGCTCGAGGTGACGGAGAAACTGGTGGCCGAGGCCCAGCCCGCGATGCGCGCCCTCGATGAGTCCCGGCACGTCGGCGACGACGAAACTGCGATCGTCGCTCAGGCTGACGACGCCGAGGTTCGGCGTCAGCGTGGTGAACGGATAGTCTGCGATCTTCGGACGCGCTGCGGACACACGCGAGATCAGCGTCGACTTGCCCGCGTTGGGAAAGCCCACGAGTCCCACGTCGGCGAGAAGCTTGAGTTCGAGCCGGAGATCCTTGATGTCGCCCGGTTCGCCCGGCTGCACTTTCCGCGGCGCGCGATTGGTCGACGTGGCGAACCGCGCATTCCCCAGACCGCCGCGGCCGCCGCGCGCGACGAGCACGCGCTGCCCTTCTTCCGCGAGATCCGCGAGCAATCGGTACGGCTGATCCGCGTCGCCCGTTTTCTCATACACGAGCGTGCCGATAGGCACGGCAAGCTCGAGATCGGTCCCGGTCTGTCCAGTGCGATTGGAGCCTTCGCCATGGCCGCCGCGCTCGGCGGAGAACTCGGGATGGAATCGATAGTTGATGAGCGTGTTGGTGTGGGGGCTGGCGATGACGAAGATGGAACCGCCGTGCCCGCCGTCGCCGCCGCTCGGCCCGCCGCGCGGGACGCGCTTCTCGCGCCGGAACGCGAGGCATCCGCGCCCGCCGCTGCCCGCTTCGACGTGAATGTCGACTTCGTCGACGAACACTATCCTATGCTCGCGGGGCCCCACCCCCGCTCGCTCGCGCTCGGCGGCGCGGCTGCGCCGCGCTGCCCTCCGGCGCCTCGCGCGGGCCGCAGGCGCTTGTGTGTGAGAGGCAGAAAATTACTCGACGGGCTGAATGCTGATGACCCGCCCGTGCGCGCCGTGATTCTCGAATTTCACGCGGCCGGCGATCTTCGCGAAGATCGTGTCGTCCTTGCCGAGGCCCGCGTTCAGGCCGGCCTGAAAACGGCGCCCGCGCTGGCGGACGATGATGGTGCCGCCGGTCACGACGTTGCCGTCGTGCGCCTTCACGCCGAGCCGCTGCGAGTTGCTGTCGCGGCCGTTGCGTGAGCTGCCTTGTCCTTTTTTATGAGCCATTTCGTGATCCTTGCCGGGATTCGGGATTCGGGGTTCGGGATTCGAGGTTTGGGATTTCGAATCCCAAATC
>DASYQZ010000130.1:0-39432 GCA_036004865.1 Vicinamibacterales bacterium | reverse complement strand
GGCACGTGACGGCGTTCCACGGCGACTACAAGATGACGGATCCGGACAACACGACGGCCGAGATGCTCCTCGCCGCCGCCGACATCGGCCGCGCGAACGGCCTGCGGTACGTCTACGCCGGCAACCTGCCGGGCCAGGTGGGCGATCTCGAGGACACGCGCTGCGCGTCGTGCCACGCGCCGCTCGTCACGCGGTACGGCTATCACATCCGCGACTATCGAATCACCGCCGATGGCCGGTGTCCGGCGTGTCAGACACCGGTGCCGGGCCGCTGGAGCGCACAGTTCGACGGCCAGATCACGAGCCGTCCTTTCATTCCCGGCTCGCGGCGCGTAGAAGTCCGCGTGCTGGCGCCGTGAAATCTGAACGCTGAAATGCGTGATCTCCTGGGACGTCCGCTGAGAAACCTGCGGCTGTCGGTCACCGACCGCTGCAACCTGCGCTGCGAATACTGCATGCCGGAGGACGACTACGTGTGGCTGCCGCGCGAGGACGTCCTGCACTTCGAGGAGACGAGCGCGCTGGTCGACGTCTTTCTGTCGCTCGGCGTCGACAAGATCCGGCTCACGGGCGGCGAGCCGCTGCTCCGCCGCGATCTGCCCGCGTTCGTGAAGATGATCGCGTCGAAGCGCGGGTTGAAGGATCTCGCGCTCACGACGAACGGCGTGCTGCTCGCCGATCAGGCCGACGCGCTCCAGGCGGCGGGCCTGGGCCGCATCACCGTCAGCCTCGACACGCTGCGTCGCGATCGGTTCAAGACGCTGACGCGCTTCGATCAGCTCGACGCGGTACACGCCGGCATTGCGGCCGCCCATCGCGTGTTCGGGCGCCTCAAGATCGACACGGTCGTCATCCGCGGCGTCAACGACGACGAGCTCGCGGCACTCGTCGAATACGGCAAGTCGGTGAACGGCGAGGTCCGCTTCATCGAATACATGGACGTCGGCGGCGCGTCGCGCTGGTCGCCCGACCGCGTCGTCTCGCGCCGCGAGATGCTCGACCGGTTGTCGCGACACTACGGCGGCCCTGGCGGGATTGACGGGATTGACGCGATCGAGGATCCCGGCTCGTCGGCGCCGGCGGATCGCTACGCGCTGAAGGACGGCACGACCTTCGGCATCATCGCGTCGACGACGGCGCCGTTCTGCCGCACCTGCGATCGAAGCCGGCTGACCGCCGACGGCATGTGGTACTTGTGCCTGTACGCGACGCGCGGGATCGATCTTCGAGCCCCGCTCCGCCGCGGCGCATCAGTCGACGAGCTGAAGGCGCTGATTGCCGGCGGCTGGGGCGCACGCGACGATCGCGGCGCGGAAGAGCGTCTCGCTCTCGGTGACCGCCGCGCGTTCGTGCCAGTTCAGGATCTGCTGCGGAAGGATCCGCATCTGGAAATGCATACTCGCGGTGGCTAGCGGCCCTGAATCAACACCAAGGACACAAAGGACACGAAGGTAATACCCGTCGTGTGAAAATTGCCCGAACGTTCGGCGGTCTCACGAGGTGACTTCCTTGGAGACTTCGAACCGGCCGAACATCAGCAACGACACCGCCTGCAACAGCCCCTGGACGCTGCACGGCTTGTCGAGATACGCCTCGTCCTGCCACAGCGTGACCTTTTCCTTGAACAGACTGTCGCTGAAGCCGGTGAGGTAGAGCACTTTCAACTGCGGGTCGTCCTTGCGCAGACGCCGGACGAGCTCGTCGCCCGTCATCTCGGGCATCATCAGGTCGGTCACGAGAACGTCGAAGGGACCGTGTTCGGCGGCGGCGCGAATCGCGTCGGGACCGTCCGACGCGAGCGTGGTCACGTAGTTCCCCTGGCGCAGCACGCGATCCACGAATCGGCGCACCGGCTCCTCGTCGTCGACGACGAGCGCGGAGAGCGGAGCGCGCACCGTCTGCCGCGCACCAAGGGCGCGTTCTTTGATGTAGGAAAAGAGGTGGTCGGCCGCCATTGTCTTACCTGTTTCCCGGGTCCGCCTCGGGCGGCGGCTTCACCTCGTTCGGGCGCGCCAGCATCTCCTGCACGCGCGCCACGAGAGCGGACGCCTGAAACGGTTTCCTCAGAAAACTCACGTTGGGATTGTCCGCATCGATCGGCGTCGCGATGTCCGCATAGCCCGAGATGAAGAGAATCCGGAGCTCCGGCCGCAGGCCGACCAGCCGCTGCGCGAGTGCCGGCCCGCTCATTTCGGGCATGACCACGTCGCTGACCAGCAGATCGATATCGCACCCGTGCCGCTCGAAGGTCTCATACGCCGCGCGGGGCGACGCCGCTTCGACCACGCGATAGCCGCTCCGCCGGAGCACGGCGCTGACGATGACGCGGACGGCGTCCTCGTCTTCGACCAGCAGAATCATCTCGCGCCCGCGCGCCGGCTCGCCGGGCCCGCCAGTCATCGGATCGTGCACGGGCGCATTCGGCATCGCCGGGAAATGCATCGTGAACGTAGTGCCGGCGCCTTCCTGACTCTCGACGCCGATGAAGCCGTTGCTCTGGCGGACGGTGCCGTAGGTCGACGCGAGGCCGAGACCCGTGCCCTTGCCGATCTCCTTCGTCGTGTAGAACGGCTCGAACAGATGCGCGCGTGCTTCCGGCGAAAGGCCGACGCCGTTGTCGGTCACACGCAGACGGACATAGTCCACCGGAACAGGGTCCAGCGGCGTCGCCTGCAGCTCGGGCGACAGCTCCGCCGGCGAGCGCCGCACGCGCGCGACCTCGATACGGATCTCGCCGCCGGCCGGCAGCGCGTCGCGTGCGTTCAACACGAGATTGACCAGCACCTGCTCGATCTGCGCCGGATCGATTCTCACCACGGCCGGGACGGACGCAAGGCCGCACGTCAGCGTGATGTCTTCGCGAATCAGCCGGCCGAGCATGCTCGTCACGCTCGTGACGGTTTGATTCAGATCGACGTTCTTCGGCACCAGCACCTGTTTGCGGCTGAACGCCAGAAGCTGCTGCGTCAGCGACGCCGCGCGCAAGCCGGCCTTCTGAATCTGCTCGAGGTCCGATCGATCCGGGTCGTCGGGGTGGCGCGATCCGAGGAGCATCTCGGTGTAGCCGAGGATGGCCGTCAGCAGATTATTGAAGTCGTGGGCGATGCCGCCGGCCAGGCGGCCGACGGTCTCCATCTTCTGCGACTGCGCGAGCCGCGCTTCGAGCAGCCGGCGATCGGTGATGTCGCGCGCGATGCACAGATGCCGATTCGCGAGCACGCCCGCGCGATACCGGCACTCCACGAGGCACATCATGCCGTCGTGCGATCGCACCTGGTGCTCGCGCGTCGCTTCGCCGAACGCCAGCAGTTCGCGCCACGCAGCAGGCAGCAGCTCGGCGCCGTCGACGACGAGCGCGTCGAGCGCCTGATCGACGATGACCGAGCGGCTGACACCGAACACCGCGCAGGCGGCCGGATTCGCTTCAACGACAGTGCGGTCGTCGTCGAGAATCAGCATGGCGTCTGCCGCCTCGAAAAAGATGGCCTTGGAATACACGTCGGGATGCGGCGCCAGCGCCTGCTCGATCATGAGCGGCGCCGGCCTGACGAGGGACGCGGCGCTTCGTCCGCGAGGTGATGACGTTCGAGCCGGCGATAGAGCGCGCGGCGGCTGATGCCGAGCACCTTCGCCGCCTTCATGCGGTTCCCGTCGACTTTTCGAAGCACGTCGAGAATATGCTCGCGTTCGATGTCCTCGAGCGGCGCCGCGCCTTCGCCGCCCCGGCTCGCCGCGCCGGGACTTCGATCGCGCGCGGTCGTCGACGCCGCGGCAGGGCCGAATGCGCCCGCCAGCTCGCGCTCGGAGACGGTGCTGCCCTCCGCCAGCATGCACGCGCGTTCGACAACGTTCTTGAGCTCGCGGACGTTGCCGTCCCACCGCGCGTTGAACAGCAGCCGTTCGGCGGTGTGGGTGAGACCGTTGAGCGGCTTGCGGATTCGGGCGGCGCACTCGCGCATGAAGGCCGCGGTCAAGTACGGAATGTCTTCGCGGCGATCGCGCAGCGGCGGCAGCGTCACCTCGACGACGTTCAAGCGATAGAAGAGGTCGCCGCGAAAGCCGCCCGCGGCGACTTCCGAGCGCAGGTCGCGATTCGTCGCGGCGATCACCGCGACGTCGACTTTCTTCGGCTGCAGCGAGCCGACGCGCTGCACTTCGCCGTATTCCAGGGCGCGCAGCAGCTTTGCCTGCACGCTCAACGGCAGCTCGCCGATCTCGTCGAGGAACAGCGTGCCGCCCTGCGCCGCCTCGAACACACCCGGCTTCGAGTCGACGGCGCCCGTGAACGCGCCGCGCACGTGGCCGAACAGCTCACTCTCGAACAGCGTGTCGACGACGGCCGAGCAGTTGATCGTGACGAACGGACGGTTTCGACGCGGGCCCGCCTGATGAAACGCGCGCGCCGCAAGCTCCTTGCCCGTGCCGGTCTCGCCGCTGATCAGCACGACCTTCGCATGCGGCGCAAGGCGCTGAATCAGGCTGAACAACTCCTGCATCACCGGGCTGCGGCCCATCATTCCGCAGAACTCCAGTTGACGCGCAACCTGACTCTCGAGCGCGACGACCTGCGCGCGGCGCTCGAGCTCCTCGCGAATCTCGACGAGCACGACGCGCAGGCGATCGAAATCGAATGGTTTGGTGAGGTACTCGCGCGCTCCGAGCTTGATCGCTTCGACGGCGCTGTCGACGGCGGCGTGCGCGGTCATCAGGATGACCTCGCAGCTCGGCACCGACGTCCGAATCTGCCGCAGCAGATCCAGGCCGTTGACGTCGGGCATGCGCAGATCGACCATCGCGAGATCCGCGGGCTTCCGCATCAACTCGCGCATCGCGTCGGCGCCGCTGGCGCAGGTCACGACGTCGAAACCGGCCTTGCCCGCGAGGCGCTCCACCACACGCAGCACCGGCTGTTCGTCGTCGACGACGAGGAGCAGCGGACGCGTCGAGGGAGTCTTGCTCACAGCGCTCGTGTACGCAGACGGCTCGCGCCCGCAGAGCGGGCACGGCGCGTCGTACGCATCAAGAGGTACTCCAAGGGTTTCCTCGTGCGATTCGCACAGATCTGGCGCAAACATCCGGCGGCCGGCGGTCCAAGAAATATGCCCGGGACCACGCCGCGGAAACGGCGCAATCCCGAAGAGTCCCGGAGGGCGTGTGCGCCTACGGCCTTCGAAGTGTGCGGCACTGTGCGCTGTCGCACACCTTATCGGCTCAGCAGCCGGCAAGTGTTAGAGGAGGCGACGATCTCTCCTGGCAGTGTTCTTGCCATTGCCATCGCACCAATCCTATGACTCCCATGACGTCTGTTCTCATCGTGGACGATGAGCCTGCGGTCCGCGACATCATAGCGCGCTGGGTCGCGTCGCTCGGCCTGCAGTCCAAGACGGCCGCCAGTGCGGATGAAGCGCTCGCGACGCTGCGCACGCGCCACTTCGACCTGGCCGTCATCGACGTGTTGATGCCGGGACACGATGGGCTCTGGCTCGCGAGCCAGCTGCAGCGCGATCATCCGCACACCGCTGTCGTCATCGCGACCGCGTACACGAATCTGGTCGAAGGCGACACGCAGGATCCGAGTGTCGCCAATCGCCCGATCGCCGACTTCCTCGTCAAGCCGTTTCAGCGCGACCGCTTCGCGCTCGCGGTCGATCGCGGCCGGCAGTGGCGGAAGCAGACGCTCGAAGAACTGCAGTGGCACGCGATGCTGGCGTTCGAGCTGCGCGATCGCACCGAGTCGATTTGCGCGACGGTGCAGGCACGCAAGGCCGCCGGCATCTCCGAGCTCGATGCGCTTGCGGACATCGCGCTCGAGCGCATCCCCGAGACAATGGCGCACGGCGATCGGGTCGCGCGCTACGCGCGTTCGGTCGCGCGCGAGCTCGGCCTCGCGCAGGAGATCGGTTCGGCGCTGGACGTCGCCGCGAAGCTCCACGACATCGGCAAAGCGTCGATACCAGAAGCGCTCATCACGAAGCCGTCGCCGCTCACGCTGGGCGAGACCACGATCATGCGCCAGCACGTCGACGTCGGCGCCGAGATCCTGGCGTCCACCGAAACACTTGCCGCGGCCGCGCCAATCGTGCACGCCTCGCACGAATGGTTCAACGGTCAGGGCTATCCGCTGAAGCTCGCGGGCGCGTCGATTCCCCTGGCGAGCCGCATTATCGCCGTCGTCGACTCCTTCGATGCGATGACGCAGGACCGCAGCTACCGGACTCAGCTCACGTCAGCCGACGCCGTCGCCGAGATGCTGCGCTGCTCGCCGACGCAGTTCGATCCCGAGATCGTCGCCGCGTTCCTCGCGGTCCTCGGCTCGAACTGACGCGGCTTTCGATCGCGGGCCCGACCTTTCGCCGTTTGTGGGACGAGGTCGTCCCACGGCCGGACACTTTTTCGCCACGCCCCGCACAAATTCCACACCTCTAAACGATTGCGCTATAATCACTTACTCTTTCGCAGTCGACTGGCCCCCGGTTTGCCCTTAGGATGTGCTGATCGTTTTCGCTTTCGGCTCCGTCTAAGGTTCCGTTCACGCGCACGCAATACAAGACAACAACCATGGATATAGCTCGTCCGTCCAATGCCAGGAAAAAGCGGATCCGCCAAATCGCCTATGGCGGGGTTCTGCTCCTCGCAGTCGTTCTCGTCAGCGTCGGCCTTTCGCGGCTGAAGCCGGCGGCCCCGACTGTGGAACGCGCCGTCATCTGGCCCGACACGGTGAAGCGCGGACCGATGACCCGACAGGTCCGAGGCCTCGGCACGCTGACGCCGGAAGACATCCGGTGGATTCCAGCGACGACGCAGGGGCGCGTGGAACGAATCATTCTCCGGCCCGGCACGACGGTGCAGAAGGACAGCGTGATTCTCGAGCTCTCGAACCCGCAGCTCGAACAGCAACTGCAGGACGCCGGGCTGAAGCTCGCCGCCGCGCAGGCGGGTCTCGAGAACCTCAAGGTCCAGCTCAATAACGATCTGCTGGCGACGCGGGCGACCGCCGCCAGCGTCGCCGCCGATTTCAACAAGGCGACGATGCAGGCGCAGATGAACGCCGCACTCGCCAAGGATCAACTCGTGTCGGAACTGGTGCTCAAGCAGTCGCAGGTCGACGCCGAGCAACTCGGCGTGCGCAATCAGATTGCGAAGGATCAGCTCGCCAGCAAAGCCGACTCGATGCGCGCGCAGCTCGCCGTGCAACAGTCGAACGTCGATCAGGCGCGCGCCGTGCTGCAACTGGTCCGCCAGCAGCGCGACGAGCTGAAGGTCCGCGCCGGCCTCGACGGTATGCTGCAGCTCGTGCCGGTGGAAGTCGGCGCGCAGGTCGCCCCGGGCACCAACCTCGCGCGCGTCGCGAACCCGAGCCGGCTGAAGGCAGAGATCAAGATCGCGGAGACGCAGACCAAGGACATCCAGATTGGCCAGAAGGCCGAAGTCGACACGCGCATCGGGATCGTCCAGGGCCTCGTGGCGCGGATCGATCCGTCGGTCATCAACGGCACGCGGACCGTCGACGTGACGCTCCTCGGCGATCTGCCCAGGGGCGCCGTGCCCGACTTGAGCGTCGACGGCACGATCGAGCTCGAACGGCTGGACGACATTCTCTTCACCGGCCGTCCGGCCTTCGGTCAGGATCAGAGCGTCGTCGGGCTGTTCAAGCTGAGCCCCGATGGCAGCAACGCCGAACGCGTGCAGGTGAAGCTCGGTCGCAGCTCGGTCAATACGATCGAGATCCTGTCGGGACTCAAGGTCGGCGATCAGGTGATCCTGTCCGACATGTCGGCGTACGACTCATACGACCGCATCCGATTGAAGTAAACGAGGAGAACCAAAGATGGCTGAGAACGGACAGGCGCTCATCAAGCTGGATGGCGTGACCAAAGTCTTCTTCACCGATGAAGTGGAGACGCACGCACTGTCAGGGGTCCACCTTCAGATCAACAAGGGCGAGTACGTGTCGATTGCCGGACCGTCGGGCTGCGGCAAGTCGACGCTGCTGTCGATTCTCGGCTTGCTCGATTCGCCGACCGAAGGGCAGTACCTGCTGAACAACCGGCCGGTCGCCGAGTTGCCCGCCTCCGAGCGCGCGCGCGTGCGCAATCGCGAGATCGGGTTCATCTTCCAGAGCTTCAATCTGATTGGCGATCTCACGGTGTTCGAGAACGTCGAGCTGCCGCTCACCTACCGCGGCATGAAGTCCGCCGAGCGCAAGCAGCGCGTCGAAGCGGCGCTCGAGCGCGTCGGCATGGCGCACCGCGCGAAGCACCTGCCGAGCCAGCTCTCTGGCGGTCAGCAGCAGCGCGTGGCGGTGGCCCGCGCGGTCGCCGGCGAGCCGCTCATCCTGCTCGCGGACGAGCCCACCGGAAACCTCGACTCACGCAGCGGCGAGGCGGTGATGGATCTGTTGCGCGAGCTGCATCGCGGCGGCGCGACGATCTGCATGGTGACGCACGACCCGCGCTACGCGCGCCACGCGGATCGCAGCATCCATCTCTTCGACGGCCGCGTCGTCGAAGAGCGCATGGAAATGGCTGTCACGGAGTAGCTGTGTAGGGATTAGGGATTAGTGGTTAGGGCTTGGGCGGCCCATTCCTAATCCCTAATCCCTACGCCCTAATCCCTGTCGTGCTCACAGATCTCCGCCAGGCTCTTCGTTCACTGATCAAATCCCCCGGCTTCAGCGCGCTCGTGATTGTCGTGCTGGCCGTCGGCATCGGCGCCAACACCGCCATCTTCAGCGTCGTCAACGGCGTGCTGCTCGAGCCGCTGCCGTTCGCCGGTGCGTCGCGTCTGGTCGCGATCACCAGCATGGTGCGCGGCGAAGAAGAGGCCAGCGCGTCGTTCCCCGATTTCAGAGACTGGCGTGCGCGATCGAAGACGATGGACGCGATGGCCGCCGTCGTTGGATACGGCGTCACGATGACCGGCAACGGCGACGCGGTCCAGTTCCAGATCTCCGTGACGACCGCCGACCTGTTTCCGATGCTCGGCGCCACCCCGCTCCTCGGCCGCGTCATGAACGCGAAGGACGACGAGAAGGGCGCCGAGCCCGTGGTGTTGCTCGCGGAGACGACCTGGGCGAATCACTTCGGGCGCCGGCCGTCGATCGTCGGTGAGGCGGTCACGCTCAACGGCGTGCGTTGCACCGTCATCGGCGTGATGCCCGCCGCCTTCCAGTTTCCGATTCAGGCGGAGCCGGTCGAGGCGTGGATGCCGGTGGGCGCCGTGAAATTCACGGCCCAGTTTCTGGATCAGCGCGGCGCGCATTTCGCGCACGTCGTCGGCCGGCTCGCGCCGGGTGCGACCGTCGCGCAGGCGACGAGCGAGATGCAGACGATTGCCGCGCAGCTCGCGAAGGAATATCCCGAGTCCAACGCGGTCCGCGGCAGCGCGCGCGTCCATTCGCTGCAGGATCGGCTCGTCCGCGAGTATCGGCTGGGACTGCTCGTGCTGCTCAGCGCGGTCGCGGCCGTGCTCCTCATCGCGTGCGCGAACGTCGCAAATCTCCTGCTCGCTCGCGGCACCGTGCGACAGAAGGAAATGGCGATCCGCGCGGCGATGGGCGCGCCGCGCGCGCGCCTGATCCGTCAATTGTTGACGGAGAGTTTCGTGCTCGCCGCCGCCGGCGGTGCGCTCGGCGCGGTGCTCGCGCTCTGGGGTGTCGCGGGGCTGGTCGCGGCGAGCCCGCTCGAGATTCCCCGCCTCAATGCCGTGACGGTCGATCGCGGCGTGCTGTTGTTCACGACCGTCGTCTCGATGGCGACGGGCATCCTTTTTGGTCTGGCGCCGGCACTCTATCTGTCGCGCGCCGACGCCGGCGACACGCTGAAAGACGCAGGACGCGGATCGAGCAGCATCCGTACTGCGCGGACGCGCCAGGTGCTGGTCGTCGCCGAAATCGCGTTGTCGCTCGTGCTCCTCGCCAGCGCGGGTCTTCTCGTGCGCAGCCTGGTCGCGCTGCAGCATGTCGATCCCGGCTTCGTTGCCGAACATGCGGTGACGACGGACCTGGGGCTCCCCGACGCCCGATATCCCGACGCCGCGGCGCGTGTTGCGTTCTACCAGCGGCTGCTCGACGGCATCCGCACGGTGCCGGGCGCGGCCGCGAGCGGCATCGCCACGACGCTGCCGCTGAGCGGCAGCGACATGAACGTCGGCTTCACGATCGAAGGGCGCGAGCAGACACCCGGCACCCGGACCTCCGCCGTGTACTTCGGCGTCAGCCCCGACTACTTCAAGGCGATGGGCATCCGTGTCCTCAAAGGCCGGACGTTCAGCGAGGGTGATAACCAGCAGGGCGCGCCGGTCGTAATCATCAGCGAGGCGTTCGCGCGAAAGTACTGGCCCAACGAGGATCCGATCGGGAAGCGGCTTCGCGTCGGCATCAACAAGAGCGGCCCGGCCGAAATCGTCGGCGTCGTCTCTGATGTCAAGCAACTGGCGCTCGCCGAGACGGTACGGGCAGCGATGTACACGCCGTTCCCGCAG
This sequence comes from Vicinamibacterales bacterium, assembly GCA_036004865.1. Taxonomy (GTDB): domain Bacteria; phylum Acidobacteriota; class Vicinamibacteria; order Vicinamibacterales; family CAVVIG01; genus QHWF01. The sequence goes on along the minus strand of DASYQZ010000130.1, from coordinate 28,950 downwards.
ACGCCATGGCCCTTCATGTCGATCGTCATCCGGACGCCAGGCGATCCGGCCGCGTTGAGCGGCTCGCTGCGCGCCGTCGTGGCCAGGCTCGATCCCGATCAGGCGCTTGGCAAAGTGAAGACGGTCACTGAGTACGTCGCGAATTCGGTGGCGACGCCGCGTTTCACCGCGACCCTCGTCGTCGGCTTCGCGACCCTCGCGCTGCTGCTCGCGGGCTTCGGCCTGTTCAGCGTGATGGCGTATTCGGTCGCGCAGCGCCGCCGCGAAATCGGTATCCGCATGGCGCTCGGCGCGCAGGCGGCGGACGTGCGATCGCTGGTCGTGTCGCAGGCGCTGCGGCTCGGCATCATCGGCCTGGCCGCGGGCCTTGTTGGAGCATTTGCCGCGGCTCGCGTCATCGCGACGCTGCTCTTCGGCGTGAGCCCGTCCGATCCGGTCACCTTCGGCGGCGTCTGTGTCCTGCTGCTCGCGGTGCTTGCGGCGGCGGCCTATCTTCCCGCGCGCCGTGCGACGCGCGTCGATCCCATGATGGCTTTGAGAACCGAGTAACTCATGCTGATTTCTTTACGCAACCTTGAGAAGTCCTACCCGCACGGCGTCGGCCGCACCTACGTGCTGCGGCGCGTGAACGTCGACATCAAGGAAGGCGAGTTCGTCTCCGTCATGGGGCCGTCCGGCGCGGGCAAGTCGACGCTCCTGCACATTCTCGGCATGCACGACAGCGCGTGGTCGGGCGAGTACTACTTCATGGATCAGCCGGTCCATCGGCTCAACCCGAAGCAGCGATCGGAACTGCACAAGAAGCACATCGGCTTCGTGTTTCAGAGCTATCACCTGCTCGACAACCTGACGGTGTACGAGAACCTCGAAATCCCGCTGTCGTATCGCAACGTCAGCCGCAAGGATCGCCAGAGCATGGTCGCGGACATCCTCGATCGCTTCCAGATCGTCGGGAAGAAGGATCTGTATCCGAATCAGCTGTCGGGCGGCCAGCAGCAGCTCGTGGGCGTCGCGCGCGCGGTCATCGCGAATCCGCAGGTGATTCTCGCCGACGAGCCGACCGGAAACCTTCACACGGCGCAAGGCAAAGAAATCATGGAGCTGTTCCGCTCGCTCAACGAGAGCGGCGCGACGATCGTGCAGGTCACGCACTCGGAGCTGAACGCGTCGTACGGCACGCGCATCATCCAGTTGCGCGATGGATGGGTGGTCGAGGATTAAGTCGTCAACAGTCGAACGGTCGTAAGTGATTCGAATCGTCAAACCAAAGGCTGCTGTCGCGCGTCTAAACGGCGGCCGTTCATGGGAGTCCTCACGTGGCAATAGCACAACGATGGCCCGAAGCCACTGATCGCGGAGAGTCGATGCCGATGCGATCCGAGCCTGCCCTCCCTCGCGTGCTGATCGCCGACGATCAGGCGGACGTCCTCGAAGCGCTGCGCCTGCTCCTCAAGGGCGAGGGATACAAAATCGAGTCCGCCGGTTCGCCAGCGGGCATCCTCGAGGCGATCGACGGCGACGAGTTCGACGCCGTGTTGATGGACCTGAACTACGCGCGCGACACCACATCGGGGCAGGAAGGCCTCGATTTGCTGTCGCAGCTCCGCACGCACGATCCCACGCTGCCCGTCGTCGTGATGACCGCGTGGGGCAGCGTCGAGGTCGCTGTCGAGGCGATGCGCCGCGGCGCACGCGACTTCGTGCAGAAGCCGTGGGAGAACGCGCGGCTGCTGACCATCGTGCGTACGCAGGTGGAGCTGGCGCGGGCGCTCCGGCGGCAGCAGCGTCTCGAAGCGGAGAACCGATCGCTCAAGCCTGACGGCCGTCCGCTGCTCATCGCCGACGCGCCGTCGATGCGGCCGGTGCTCGAGCTCATCTCGCGTGTCGGGCCGTCGGAAGCGAACATTCTCGTCACGGGGGAAAACGGGACCGGGAAGGGCACCGTCGCGCAGGCGCTCCATTCCGTGTCCGGCCGCGCGGGCAAGGGCCTCGTGACGGTCAACGCCGGCGGGCTGTCGGAAGGCGTCTTCGAGAGCGAGCTGTTCGGCCACGTGAAGGGCGCGTTCACGGACGCGAAAACCGATCGCGTCGGCCGCTTCGAGCTCGCGGACGGCGGCACGCTGTTCCTCGACGAAATCGCGAACGTGCCGCTGAACCTGCAGCCCAAGCTGCTGCGCGTGCTCGAGACCGGCGACTTCGAGCGCGTCGGCTCGTCGCGCACGCGTCACGTGAACGTGCGCATCGTCTCGGCGACCAACTCCAATCTGAACGAAGAGGTCGCGTCCGGCCGCTTCCGCCAGGATCTGCTCTTCCGGCTGAACACAATCGAGATCCAGTTGCCGCCGCTGCGCGATCGGCGCGAGGACATCCCGGCGCTCGCGACGCATTTCCTGCGGCAGCACGGGCAGCGGTACCGCAAACACATCAACGGGTTCGACACGGCGGCGCTGCAGGCGCTGCTCGATCACCCGTGGCCGGGCAACATCCGCGAGCTCGATCATGCCGTCGAGCGCGGCGTGCTGATGGCGCAGGGCTCCACGATTCGTCCGGGCGAGCTGGGCCTGCGGATCGATCGCGACTCCACGTCGCGCATCGAGGACATGAGCCTCGAGGAAGTCGAAGGCTTCCTGATCAAGAAGGCGATGGCGCGGTTCGACGGCAACGTCAGTCAGGCGGCGAAGGCGCTCGGTCTCAGCCGCTCCGCACTGTATCGCCGTCTCCAACGGTACGGCCTGTAAAATGGCCGTGTGACCGTACCTCACGGTGAGACAGCGGAGGCGGCCATCGTCTCCGCTCTCGATCCGTTGTCCAGCCGGCCGCAATCGCGGCTGCGCTTCGACCAGCGCATCCTCCTGCTCGCGCTGGCCGCCGGCTTCCCTGCCGCCCTCGTCGCGCTTTTCATGCTCTGGACCGGTCCGTACACGCCGAAGGTGCAGTGGACGCTGACGGTGGTCATCGTCGGCGTCTGGACGGGCTGTTCGTTCTCCGTCCGTCATCGCGTCGTGCTGCCGCTGCAGACGCTCTCCAACCTCCTCGCGGCGCTGCGCGAGAGTGACTTCTCGATCCGCGCGCGCGGCGCGAGCGGTGACGATCCGCTCGGCGCCGTGATGCTCGAAGTCAACGTGCTCGCCTCCACGCTCCACGATCAGCGCCTCGGCGCGCTCGAAGCGGGCGCGCTGCTGCGGACGGTGATGGTGGAGATCGACGTCGCCGTGTTCACGTTCGATCGCGAGCAGACGCTGCGGCTCGTCAACCGCGCGGGTGAACGGCTGCTCGCGCAGCCGGCCGAGCAGATCCTCGGCCGCACGGCGCCGGACCTCGGCCTGCGGGCGTGTCTCGACGGCGTGTCGCCGCGCATCGAGGACGTCACGTTCCCCGGCGGCTCCGGCCGCTTCGAAGTGCGGCGGACGACATTCCGCCAGGGCGGCGTGCCGCACCAGTTGCTCGTGCTCGCCGACGTCAGCCGTCCGCTGCGCGATGAAGAGCGGCAGGCGTGGCAGCGGCTGATTCGCGTCATCGGCCACGAGATCAACAACTCGCTCGCGCCAATCAAATCGATCGCCGGCAGTCTCGAGTCGATGCTGGCGCGCGATGACATGCCCCACGACTGGAATGACGACATGCGGCGCGGCCTCGCGGTCATCGCGGCGCGATCGGATGCGTTGAGCCGCTTCACCACCGCGTATGCGCGGCTCGCGAAGCTGCCGGCGCCGCGCCTCGATTCGGTCAACGTGCCCGAGCTCGTGCGGCGCGTCGCCGGCGTCGAGACCCGGCTCGGCGTGCGCATCAACGAAGGCCCGGATCTGACGATTCGCGCCGATCGCGATCAGCTCGAGCAGCTCCTGATCAACCTGGTGCACAACGCAGTCGACGCCGCGCTGCAGACCGGCGGTGGCGTCACAATGGGCTGGAAGCGAGAGGGCCGCAGCTTCGAGTTGTGGATCGACGATCAGGGCGCGGGGTTGCCGAACGCGTCGAACCTGTTCGTGCCGTTCTTCACGACGAAGCCTGGCGGATCGGGCATCGGTCTGGTTCTGAGCCGGCAAATCGCCGAAGCGCACGGCGGCACGCTGACGCTCGACAATCGCGCCGACGGACCCGGCTGCCGCGCGTACTTGCGGCTGCGAATCTGAAATTGGCGAGTTACTTCTCTCGTTCGTACTCCGCCTTGAGTTCGAGCGCCCGTTCATAGAGGTCGGACTTGGTGGGATACAGCTCTCTGAGCAGCATCTCGTCGTTTCGCCGCACCTGGAGCTCCGCGCCGGAACAGCACGACACCATCACGCAGCTAATTTCTGCAAGGCGCCAGAGCTCGCGAAATTCGTCGGTCATGGCGCGGCGCTTGCTTTCTCGTGCGTAGGCGGCATGCGCTCTTTCTCGAAATGGTTCGTCGCGCTCTGCGCGACTCCGTCCGGCGTGGTCATTCTGGCGGCGCTCGACTCGACGCTGTTCTTCTCGCTGCCGTTCGGCATCGACGCCGCCGTCATCATTCTTGCGGCCCGGCTCAAAGATCTCTGGTGGACCGTGCCGCTGCTCGCAACGCTCGGATCGGTCGCCGGCGCGGCACTCACGTTCTGGATGGGCGTCAAGATCGGCGAGAACGGTCTCGACCGCTACGTGCCGCCCAAGCGGCTGAAGAGAATCCGCGCGCGCATTCGCCACAGCGGCGCGATTGCGCTCGCGGTGCTCGATCTCATTCCGCCGCCCTTTCCGTTCACGCCCTTCGTGCTGGCCGCCGGCGCGCTCGAAGTGAAGACCTCCACGTTTTTCGTCACGCTCACCGTGTGCCGCATCATCCGCTTCGGCATCGAAGCGGCTCTCGCCACGATCTACGGCGACGAAGTACTGTCATGGCTCGAGTCCGATCTGTTTCAAGACATCGTGAGCTTCTTCATCGTCGCCGCGGTCGCGCTCACGATACTCTCCATCGTCAAGCTGATTCGATCGTCTAGAACATCCGGCCGCCGATCGGCACGTCGCGCTCCGGCGTGAGCAGCACGACGCCGCCCTCGCCGTCGGGCACGCCGAGCGTCAGCACCTCCGACATGTACGGGCCGATCTGCTTCGGTGGAAAATTCACGACGGCAATTACGAGCCGGTTCAGCAGATCCGCTTTCGCATAGTGCTTCGTCGCCTGCGCCGACGACTTCCTGATGCCGATCGCCGGTCCGAAATCGATCCGCAGTATGTAGGCCGGCTTGCGCGCCTCGGGAAAGTCGGCCACGTCGACGACGCGTCCGACTCGGATGTCGACGCGCTCGAATTCGGCGTAGGAAAGCGGTGCGGGGCCGTCAGTCATCGCGTGGAAATCTGACACGATTTCACGTTCAGAGCTACCGGTCGTGCACTTCCGCGGGCATTTCGCCTACAGTCGAGGCGGTACAGGACTTGATCACACCTCGTCGGCGGTACGGGACTTGATCACACCTCGTCAGATGTCTAGCCCAGCCGGCAATATCCTCATCGTCGAAGACGATGCCGAGACGAGAGAAATGATCGCGAACCTGCTCTCGACTGAAGGGTTCTACGCGATCGGCGCTGAGGATGGGCTCGAGGCGCTGCACCTGCTGCGGACCGTCCGCCGCCGCGCACCCGACATCCCCTGCCTCGTGTTGCTGGACTTGAAGATGCCGCGTCTCAGCGGCAACGAGTTCCGCCGCGCGCAGCTCGGCGATCCGACCGTCGCGAGCGTTCCGGTGGCGGTGATGTCGGGCGCCACCGACATCGAGCAGCGCGCACAGGCGCTCGGCGCGGTCGCGAGCGTCGCCAAGCCCATTGATATCGATCTGCTGATGACCGTCGTGCGCACGTACTGCGCGTGAGCGCAGGACTGACGACTGACTGGCGACTGCAGACTACAGACTAGTGACTACGATGGCCGGCCGCTGACTGCCTGACGGACGGCCGAGGCCAGCACAGCACCGAGGGCCGCGGCGGCCATGACGAGGGCCGGAACCGGGCGTTCGACCAGGGCGAAACAGAAGACGGCGCCAATCGCGGCCCCGATGAGAACCGTCGACAAGGCCTCGGTGATGCGGCTGAATGTTCTGCGGGGGCACCGATGGTTCTCGGTCAGGAACCCCATGCACTTCGGACAGGTAGCCATATCGCGCCGGTTATTTTAACACGGCTTTAAACTCGGGCGGCCGTCGCAAAGTGTTCTGCACGCTGGGCTTGATACGAAACGTCGCGACGCATGGCGAACTTGCGCGCGGCGACGACGCACCACTCGCGAGATTGCGCGTGTTCGTCACGCGCCCGGCCCTTTTCATCGAACCGTGGGCGCGTCGCAGCTTCGGTTGACGATTTCGTCGCGCTTCTTCTTGAACGCGTCGCGCCACTCGGTGGCCGTGGCGGACATGCTCTCGGGATTCTTGGGGTTGCGAGGCCGCAGATAGAAGCGGGCGGTCTGGAACAGATCCTCGAGCTGCTTGTCCGTCAGCTGCACGAGCAGACCGGCGAGGAACACCCGTCCTTCTTCGCTGATGCGCGGATACTCCAGCGTGCCCGAGATCGACCCAGAGAGGTTCGCGACACAACCGGCCTTCTCCTTCCACACCGGCAGGCGCGACCATTCCTCGAAGTTCACGCTTCCCAGGTCGCTTCTGTTGAGCGCATTCGCCTTGCCGAACGTCAGGCCCAGATCGTTGATGAGCATGAACGGTTTGCCGCACGTCCCTTCGCCCTTCCACGCGTGATCGAGGCAGACGAGCCGCTGCTGCGGCGGCTTGCTGTCCGTATGCTGGATGAGCGCGGCCAACAGCTTCAAGCCATCACGGTGCGCGAGCGGCGCGCCGCCCGCGGACGCGCTCATCTGATCGAGCTCGGCCCAGCTCCACCCTTCAAGATCTTTGGCGACGATGTCGTGCCCCGGCATCTTCCGCTCGACCGCCGCAGGATCGAAGATGAGCTCGTCCAGCCGGCCGTTCGGCGTGCCGCCCAGCTTGAGCGGGCACTTGTGGCAGATCACTTTGACCGGATACATCGCATCGGCGCCAAAGCCCAGCGCCCACAGCAACCGCGTCGCGGCGACTTCGCCGTACACCTCGCCGTTCTCGCGCCCGAACTTCACTTTCACTTCATCGTCGGGCGCGATCATGCAGGTGAACTTCGGCGAGTGTCCTTGCATTTTCTTGTCGACGTGATCGCACACGATCGCCTCGCGGGGCTTGAACGCACCCGGCACGTCCGGTCCCTTGACGACGTCCATCGAAGGAACGTCGGTGGGCGACCAGACTTGCGCGCGCTTGATCGCGTCGGCGCGCACCGTGGCCTTGGCCTCGGTGGCGGCGGCGGGTTGATTGACGATGGCGACGGCCAGCGCGGCCGCAACCAGACCGGTTCTGTCGATCCAACATCGGTGGCGCACGCTCCGTCGAGCTGCAAAAAGTTCTCCACAGCTCGCTTAAGAGCGCGCCTGTGCGAGCCGGCGTTACCCGCGTGCTTCACGGACGAGGTGGCGAAGAGGCGGTCACCGTGGAGTAAGCTACAGGTTCTCCACGATGCCACCAACGAAACGCACCGCTGTCACTGCCGCCGTCTGCCTCGGCGCCGTCGTGCTCGCCGAGGCACTCGCGAGCGCGCACGGCGTCACCCGCGGAGACGCGCGGCTGCTCCAGAACCTTCAGGGGGCCGCCGTGGGGACGCTGATGTATCTCGGCGCGAAGCACATGGTGACCGGGTACGACCATCTGCTCTTCCTCGTCGGTGTCATCTTTTTTCTGTATCGCCTGCGCGACGTCGTTCAATACGTCAGCTTGTTCACGATCGGCCACAGCGTGACGCTGCTCGCGGGCGTCCTCGGCGGCATCCGCGCGAATCCTTACGTCGTCGACGCGATCATCGGGTTCTCCGTCGTCTACAAAGCGTTCGAGAACATGGACGGGTTCCGATATCTCGGCTTTCAGCCGAACACGAGAGCCGCGGTGTTGATCTTCGGTTTGTTCCACGGGTTTGGCCTGGCGACGAAGCTTCAGGAGTTCGAGCTGCCGAAAAACGGCCTCGTGACGAACATGATCAGCTTCAACGTCGGCGTGGAGATCGGCCAGGTGCTGGCGCTGACGGCGATCCTCGGCGCGCTGACCTATTGGCGGACGCGCCGTGGATTCCAGCAGCACGCGTTCGCCACCAACGGCGTGCTGATGGCGTGCGGGTTCGTGCTGGTCGGCTATCAGTTGTCCGGATACGTGGCGGCGAGCCCGTCCAGCGCGGTCGCTGCGGCGCCGGCGATTGCGTCATCAGCGCCGCGGGTTTACAAGATCGACGCGAGCGAGCTGACGCTGAAGCCGCACGAAGCGTTCGAGTACAAGTACCGGCTCGACTCGGGCGCCGCGATGGTCTACTCGTGGATCGCGACCGGCAAGGTCAAGTACGAGTTCCACGGCGATCCCGACGATCCGACGTTGAAGGTCGAGACGTACGAGAAGCAGGAGAACGACCGCGCGTCCGGCGCGTTGACGGCGGCGTTCGCCGGCATCCACGGCTGGTATTTCGAGAATCCCAGCGATCGCGACGTGACCATTTCGGTGAACAGCGCCGGCTTCTTCACGTCGGCCGAGGAGCTGCGGCCGAAATACGATCAGGCGAAGCACAAGGACATCGTCGAGACCGTTCCTCACGAGTTGTCAACGCCACAACACAAGTAGGGGCGGACCCGCGTGTCCGCCCCGGGGCCGACACATGGGTCGGCCCCTACGTGCGTACGGCGGCGGGCTGCCGCATCGCGTTGAACACAGCGATGTGACTCTCGACGACGCGGCGACGCTCGTCTTCGTCGGGCTCCAGCGTCCAGATGTCGCGCTGCGAGGTGCCGCCGAGCACGATGCCGTCGCTGCGCGGCATCATGTGGATGCCGAGGCTGCCGGGCCGCTCGGGCGCGCGGCTTCCGCCCTGCGTGTGGTAGTTCACCTCGGGCTGCGGCACGAGCACGGTGAGCTGACCCTTCAGCGGCACGAGCTCGCGATCGCCGAACAACTCGCGCGCGCCGAGACCGGTGCAGTTGATGATGATCGGTTCGCCGAGCGACATGAGGTCGCGCGGCGCATCGAATTTGCGGATCACGATGCGTCCGCCCCAGAGCAGGAAGTCGCGGACGAGCGAGTCGAGGTAGATGCTCGGCTCGATGCGGATCGTCGGGTTCCTGATCGCGTACTTCGTGGGAAACGGATGCTCGCCGGGTCCGTAGATTTCACGGCCGGCGTCGAACCCCGCGTTGAGATTGGGACGCTCGGGGTTCGGTGGCGGCGCGTTCGGGTTCGTCGGAGTGTCGCTCAACGTGAAGTTGTCGAGCCAGGACACGCCGAAGTACGGACCGGCCATCAACTGGAGCTGCCGATACGAGATGTCCGCCGCACGGCGATACTGCGCGTCCCACTCGTTCGTGCGGCGGCCCTGTTCCACGAGGCCCGAGGCGGGCGTGAAGCCGGCGAGCGACATGTTCGACGTCACGTTGGGCGGCACTGCCAGCGCGTAAATCGTCACGTCGAAGCCGCGGCGCTGAAGCTGACGCGCGGACGTCAGCCCCACCGACCCGCAGCCGATCACTGCCGCCTGCCGCGCCTGATGGTCGGTCGCGAGCTCCGCCGCCATCAGCCCGGTGCCCCACGCGAGCGACATGCCGGCGCCGCCGTGCCCGTAGTTGTGAATCAGCAGGCGATCGTCGAGCTTGTCCGCCTTCAGCACGAACCCGGCGTCGCGATGCGGCCGCAGACCGACGGTCGTGCGGATGACGCGATCCCACGACGCTTTGACCGGCGCGGCGACGACCGGACGCCTCGGCGCGACCGCCGGCGGCCGCTGGCTGCGCGCGGCGCATCCACTCAGGCCGAAGCCGACCGCCGCCATGCCGGACGCCGACAGGAATGCGCGTCTGTTCACGTCAGCGCCCCGCCGTCGTCGAGCTGGCGACTTTCATGTTCGCGAGCACGAAGGCCCACTGGTCGGCGCGCTCGGCGATTTGTTTGTCGGTAGGCCGGTAGCCGTGCGACCCGAGCGTCTCCACGCGAATCAGCACCGGCTTGTCGCAGCCTTGTGCGCTCTGCAGCGCCGCCGTGAACTTGAACGAATGGCTCGGCACCACGCGGTCGTCGTGGTCGGCGGTGGTCACGAGCGTCGCCGGATAGCAGGTGCCCGGCTTGATGTTGTGGAGCGGCGAGTATTTCGAGAGGTACGCGAAATCTTTCGCGTGCTCCGACGATCCGTATTCGGTCGCCCACGCCGCGCCGCCGGTGAACTTGTGGTACCGCAGCATATCCATGACGCCGACGGCGGGGAGCGCAACGGCGAACAGCTCCGGCCGCTGCTCCATCACCGCGCCGACCAGCAGTCCGCCATTCGATCCGCCCATGATGCCCAGCGTCTGCGGCGTCGCGTACTTCTCGCGGACGAGATATTCGGCGGCCGCGATGAAATCGTCGAACACGTGCTGTTTCTTGTCGAGCCTCCCCGCTTCGTGCCACGCCTCGCCGTACTCGCTGCCGCCGCGCATGTTCGCCGTCGCCCAGACACCGCCGCGCTCGAGGAACGCCGGCACGTCCGATCGGAACGCCGGCAGCGTCGCGATATCGAACCCGCCGTAGCCGTACAGCATCGTCGGGTTCGTGCCGTCCTTCTTGAGGTCCTTCTTGCGCGTGATGAACATGGGCACACGCGCGCCGTCCTTCGACGTGAAGAAGACGCGCTCGGTCGTATAGAGGGACGGATCGAAGGTCAGCGTCGGGGCCGCGAACGGCGTGCTCCGGGCGGTCGCGACGTCGAAGCGGAACACGGTGGCGGGATACAACGGCGACGTGAACGTGTAGAGCACATCCGGCCGGTCGTAGCGGCCGACGAGCTCCGTCATCGATCCGAGCCCGGGCGTCGCGATCGTCCCGGCAGTCGTGCCATCCAGGTTGTACAACTGCACGTCGCTCGCCACGTCGACGAGCGATTGGACCGCGAGCTTGCCCGCCACGAGACGCGCGCTCTCGATGGCGTTCTTGGCTTGCGAGACGATGGTCTTCCAGTTCTTCGGGTCAGGACGATCGATCGGCACCGCGACAATCTTCTTGTTCGGCGCATCACGATCGGTCAGGAGATACAGCGTGCCGGAGACGACGCCGAGCGGTTCGTACGCCGCAGTGTGACCCGGATAAAGCGGGCGCACTGGCGCCGCGAGATTCGGCGACAGCGGATTGCCGAGATCTTTGACGAAGAGCTCGTTCTTGTTGCTCGTCCCCTTGTTCGTGAAGAAAAAGAGATAACGTCCTGTCTCGTCGATGTCGGCGTCGATGAACAGCGTCGGCTCTTCCTTGCGCTCGTAGATCAGGCGGTCCGCCGACTGCGGCGTCCCGAGCACGTGGTAATAGATCTTCTTGTCGTTGACGGCGGCTTCGAGTGCCTTTCCCGGCGGCGGTTCGGGATAGCGGCCGTAGACGAACCCCTTGCCGTCCTCGGTCCACGCGATGCTGCTGAACTTCACCCACGTGATCTCGTCCGGCAACTGCTTGCCGGCGAGCTCGCGCACGTAAACCGTCGACCAGTCCGAGCCGCCCTCGGCCTGCCCGTAGGAGAAATGCCGGCCATCGGGCGACGGATCGAACAACGACAGCGCCGTCGTGCCGTCTGGCGACAGCACGTTGGGATCGATGACGACCGTTTCGGGACCGTCGAGCGTTTCGCGCGTGAAGATGACCGACTGCCGCTGCAGGCCGCTGTTTCGCCTGTAGAACCAGTGCCGTCCGACGAAGCGTGGCGTGGTGACGCGCGGATAGTTGTACAACTCGGTGAGCCGCGCTTTCAGCGCGTCGCGTACGGGCAGCGAGTCGAGATACTTGAACGTCACCGCGTTCTCGGCGTCGATCCACTGTTTCAATTCGGACGAATTGAGATCCTCCATCCAGCGATAGGGATCGGCGATCCTCGTCCCGAAGTAGTTGTCGACGGTGTCGCCTTTGCGCGGCTGCGGATATTTGAAGGAAGACGTTTGCGCGATCAACACGCCCCCGCATGCGAGGACAGCGAGGGCTCGCGTCCACGAGTGAATTGTCTTGAACATGCTGTGCTCCGGCCCCTATTCTACGCCGCATGAAACCGATGTGGCCGACCCTCGCGTCGGTGTACGGCAACGCGCGGTTCTTCTTTGCGGTCTTGGCGGTCTTTGCGTTCTTCGGCTCCGGAGTTCCAGCGGCGCCGCGCCATCGCATTCTCTTCAGCCGACTCGCGCCGGTCCACACCGGCATCTTCATCGCGAATGCGGACGGATCCAGCGAGCGCGCGCTGCTGCCGGCGGACGGCCTGGATTACTCCGCGGCGCTGTCGGCCAGCGGCACGTGGCTCGTGTTCACCTCCGAGCGCAACGGCTCGGCCGATCTCTTCCGCATGAACGTCGACGGATCCGGTCTCGAGCGGCTGACCGACGATCCGGCGTACGACGATCAGGCCGCGATCGCGCCCGACGGCAAGAGCGTCGCGTTCGTGTCGACGCGCGGGACAGGCAAGGCACATGTGTGGGTGCTCGATATCCGGGCGGACACGCGGGTCCGCCCCTACGCCGGTGCCGGAGCGTCGCGCGTCGCACGTCAGCTCACGAACGGCGACGGCGGCGATTTTCGGCCGAGCTGGTCACCCGACGGTCAATGGATTGCGTTCTCGTCGGATCGCGACTCGCATCCTGGTCCGGTGCCGGGACGTTGGGAGCAGTTGCAGTCGACGGGAGTCTACGTCGTTCGCCGCGACGGCGGCGGGCTCCGCCGTCTGACCGCTGACGGCGGATTCGCCGGCACGCCGAAGTGGTCGGCGGGCGGCACGCGCATCATTTATTACGAGACGACACCGCTCGGCACGTGGCACGCACAGCGAGGCGATCCCGTACAAGGGCGCACGCAAATCGTCTCGATCGACGTCGCGACCGGCGCGCGCGTCGAGCACACGTCGGGCGACGGCGTCCGGCTGTGGCCGCAGTTCCTCGCTGATGGCCGGATCGGGTACGTGCACGTCGACAGCCGCGGCAAGGATCTCCCGATGACGGCGATCGCGTCGAACGGCGCGGCGCTCGAGATCCGGAACCGCGATGGACGCGTGACCACGGGTCCCGGCGGGATGGTGCGCAGCCCCTCGTGGTCCGCGGACGGACGGCTCGTCGCGTATCACAAAATCACCGTCGCGGCGCAGCCGAATCGATGGACGACGGTGATGAGCAAGCTCGACGACTTCGAGATGATCATCACCGAACCGTTCCCGTCGTTCTCGCGGCAAGGCGACCGGCTCTCGTACAGCGCCACGACAGACGGCACGAACGTCGCCGACACCAGCATCGCCGTGATGAGGGCGGACGGATCCGAACGCCGTCAGGTCTTCGCGCGCCAGGGCGTCAGCGCGTTTTCATCCTCGTGGTCGCCGGCGGGTGATGTGATTGCGTTCGGCGTCGGCCGGTACTTCCGCATCCCCGGCCATCCGACCGCGCAGGTCGCGATCGTGAACGCCGATGGATCGAACCTGCGGTTCATCGCTGACGATGCGTCGAACAACGGATTCCCGAGCTGGTCACCTGACGGGACGCGGATCGTTTACAAGCAGGACGCGCACCTGGTCATCTATTCCGTCGCCGATGGAAAGGTGACGAACCTCACGCAGCCGGGCCCGCAGTACGACAACTTCCCGTCCTGGTCGTCGAAAGATGTCATCACGTTCACGAGCAATCGCGACGGCGACTTCGACATCTACACCATCAAGCCCGACGGCACCAATCTTCGACGGTTGACGAAGTCGCCCGGCGTCGACGGCCATTCCATCTGGTCGCCCGATGGCGAGTGGATCATGTTCAGCAGCGCGCGCATGGGATTCAAGGACGAGCGGCCGCTGCTCGAGCGCATTCCGCAGCCGTACGGCGAGCTCTTCGTCATGCGCGCGGATGGCACCGGGCTTCGTCAGCTCACCGACAATCAGTGGGAGGATGCGACGCCGGCATGGATGCCGGAGCAGCGCGCCTCGAACACCTCGCGTAGTCGTTAGCCGTTAGGTATCGTTGGTCCTTGGTCGTTGTCCTTGGCCGTCATCCTGCTCGCTCCCAGTGGGACATGACGCGAGGAGCGGCCGGCAGGACGCTGCAGTTCGCCGGCACGTTCGAGAGCACGACGACGTTTGGTCCGATGCGGGCGCTCTTCCCGACGACGAGGGAGCCCATGATCCGCGCGCCCGGCGCGATGCTGACCTTGTCCTCCAGCGTCGGATAGTCCGCCGGATCGGCTGAGTTGGTGTTGCAGCCGATGAAGGCGCCAATCCCCAGCGTGCATCCTTTCCCGATTCGACAGTGCGGACCGATCAGCACGCCGGCAGGATGGACGATGACGAGGGACGGACCGATCGTCGCCTTCCGTGAGATCTCGCAGCCGAAGACCAACTGCCCCAGCAACTGAATGATCAGCGCCGGCGTATCGAGCCCGCCGCGGAAGAGGCGGTGCGAGACGCGGTAGCTGAGGACGGCAAAGAAGCCGACGGTGGACAGGGCTCGCCCGAGTCCGCCAAACCCCCGCACATCCGCCCGGATCAGGCTGACAAGCGACACGGCAGTGCAGCAATGCAAGCCGACAACCACGGTCGCAGCCCGAAGGGGCTGGCGACAGTGGCAGCAATCGGCCATGGCCGAGCTGACCGACACGAACTTTGTTCTGACTCCGCGCGACCAAATTCGCGTGAAGCGCCGATCGATCTCGTTCCGACGCCAGATCACGAGCGGCATTTCCCTTGCGCTGTGTGCACGCACGTCATGTGTGCGATTGCCGGCGCGGTGGCCGCGAAGCGAGCAGCGTTCGACCCCTCTCTCGTCGCCGACATGGTGGCGACGCTACGGCACCGGGGCCCGGACGACTGTGGACTGCGCGCGGCCGAAGGGATTGCGCTCGGACACGCGCGTCTCAGCATCATCGACCTGCCGGGCGGCCGGCAACCGATGTGCTCCGGGAACGGCTCGATCTGGATTGCCTTCAACGGCGAGATCTACAACTTCATCGAGCTGCGCGCGGATCTCGTTCGCCGCGGCTATACCTTTCGTACGCGCTCGGACACCGAAGTCCTGCTGCGTCTCTATGAGGCCGACGGTGACGGGTTCGTTCAGAAACTGAATGGACAGTGGGCGTTCGCGATCTGGGACGAGATCCGGCGAACACTCCTGCTGTCTCGCGATCGGTTCGGCGTGCGGCCGCTGTTCTACACGACCCGGCGCGACAGGCTGCTGTTCGCCTCCGAGATCAAGGCGCTCTTCGTCGATCCATCGGTGACGCGCGCCATCGACCCGCGCGGTCTCGACAACGTCCTGACGTTCTGGACGACGATCCCGCCCCGCACGGTTTTCAAGGACGTGCATGAGCTGCCACCCGGCCATTCGCTCACGTGGCACGACGGCGGCGTGACGGTGACGCCGCACTGGCAGCCGGCGTTCCGATTGGACGAGGCGGCATCGCGATCCGATGGTGAATGGCTCGAGGAGCTGCGTGCTCGGCTCGTGCAGGCCACGCGCATTCGCCTCCGTTCCGACGTGCCCGTCGGTGCGTACCTCAGCGGCGGTCTCGACTCGAGCGTCGTCACGGCGCTGATGCGCGAAGCCGCCGGCCAGCCGTCGAGCACGTTCTCGATCGCCTTCGACGAGCCCGAATTCGACGAGCGCGTCCATCAGCAGGCGGCCGTCCGCGCGCTCGGCACCGATCATCACGAGCTGCGGTGCGCGCACGGCGACATCGCGCACGTGTTCCCCGAGGTCATCTGGCACACCGAGCAACCGCTGCTCAGAACGGCGCCGGCGCCGATGTTTCTGCTGTCGCGCCTCGTGCGCGAGCGCGGGTTCAAGGTGGTGCTGACCGGCGAGGGCGCCGACGAAGTGCTCGGCGGCTACGACATCTTCAAGGAAGCGAAGATCCGCCGCTTCTGCGCGAGACGGATCGACTCGAAGTGGCGGCCGCTGCTGCTGCGCCGGCTGTATCCGTACCTTCCCGATCTTCAGCGGCAACCGGCCGCCTATCTGCATGCGTTCTTTCATGTCTCTGCCGACGATCTGGCGAGCCCGCTCTTCTCGCATCTGCCGCGATGGGCGCGCGGACGCCGGCTGCGGCTGCTGTTGTCGGACGAGATGCGCGCGTCGCTGGACGGCTACGACGGCCGCGAGGAAATCGCGAGCCGCCTGCCCGCCGACTTCGGCCGATGGGACGCGTTCTGTCAGAGCCAATACCTGGAGATGGCGCTGCTGCTGCCGGGATACATCCTCTCCTCGCAGGGCGATCGTGCGGCCATGGCGCACGCCGTCGAAGGGCGGTTTCCGTTTCTCGATCCTGACGTCGTCGAGCTCGCCGCCGCGCTTCCGGCAACGTTGAAGATGAAAGGCCTCGACGAGAAGCACCTGCTCCGGCGGCTCGCCCGCGATCTCGTCCCCGAGCCGCTCTGGCGCCGCAGTAAGCAGCCGTATCGCGCGCCCGACGGTGCGTCGTTCTTCGACGATGGGCGGCCGGACTACGTGGACGAACTCCTGTCACCCGCGCGAATCACGCGCGACGGCATCTTCACGTCCTCGGCGGTCGATCTACTCGTGCGGAAGTTCCGCGAACGCCAGCCGGTCGGCGCGACCGACAACATGGCGCTCGTCGCAGTCCTCTCGACGGGACTGCTGGTGGATCAATTCATCAACACTCTCGGAAAGGCGGCTCATGCCGGAGTGCGCCCAGGAGTTGCGGGCCTTCATCCGCAATAACTTCCTCTATGGCAGCGAATCGCCGGGCCTCGCGTTCGGAGACGAGGACTCGCTTGTCGAGCGAGGCATCATCGACTCGACCGGCATTCTCGAGCTGATCGCCTTCCTCGAGATGCGCTACGCCATCGTCATCGACGACGACGAGCTCGTGCCGGACAATCTCGATTCCGTATCCCGAGTCGCGCGGTTCGTCGAGCGCAAACTGCAGCCGGTCGCCCGGTAAGAAAAGTAGAGAGCGTATGCAAGTCGAAGACTTCCTCGAGCAGAGCGCGCGCCTGCGGCCCGACAAGACCGCGTTGATCTACGCCCGCCGGCGTTGGACGTATCGCGAGCTGGACGAACGCGCCAACCGGCTCGCGCATGCGCTCGCCGGGGCCGGGCTGGAGCGTTGGGATCGCGTCGCGATTCAACTGGAGAACTCGGTCGAGGCGCTGCTGGCGGTGTTTGCCACGCTGAAGGCCGGCGGCGTGTTTCTCCTCGTCAATCCGCAGGTCAAACCCGACAAGCTCGCGTACATCCTGAACGACAGCGGCGCGACGATGTTCGTCACTTCGTCTGCGAACGCGGCGCGCATCCCGGAGATTATCGACAGCCTGCCGGCGCTCGTGACTGTGGTCACCGTCGGACCCTGTGATCAATACAATCAATGTCATCCCGATCTCAGTGCCTGCGGCCTGCGATCGATCGCCCTCGAGGACGCTGTCGAATCGGCGGCCGGCGGCAGCGAGCCTCCTGCCGCGAGAAACATCGACGTCGATCTGGCGGCGCTGATTTACACCTCGGGCTCGACAGGCGTGCCCAAGGGCGTGATGCTCACGCATCGCAACATCGTGGCGGCGGCCACCTCGATCACGACGTATCTCGAGAATACGCCCGACGATGTCATCCTCAACGTTCTGCCGCTGTCGTTCGACTACGGGCTCTACCAGGCATTCATGGCGTTCAAGACGGGCGCCACGCTCGTGCTCGAACGGTCGTTCGGCTACCCGCGCGAGATGATTCGAACGATCGTTCGCGAGCGCGTCACAGGCCTGCCGCTGGTGCCGACGATGTCGACGCTGCTGCTGCAGCTCGATCTCACGAAGCACGATTTCTCCAGCCTGCGCTACATCACGAACACGGCGGCCGCGCTCTCGACCGGCAACATCCGCCGGCTGCGCGAGGCCTTTCCTCACGTGAAGATCTTCTCGATGTACGGACTGACCGAATGCAAGCGGGTGTCGTATCTGCCGCCCGATCAGATCGACGAACGGCCGACATCGGTCGGACGCGGCATGCCGAACGAGGAGGTGTACATCGTCGACGCCGACGGCCGGAAGGTCGGGCCCGGCGTCGTCGGGGAGCTCGTCGTCCGCGGCGCCAACGTCATGAAGGGCTACTGGAATCAACCGGTGGAGACCGCGCGCGTGCTCAAACCCGGTCCATTTCCCGATGAAAAGGTCCTGTACACCGGCGATCTGTTTCGGATGGACGACGAGGGCTATCTGTATTGGGTCGCGCGGAAGGACGACATCATCAAAACGCGCGGCGAGAAGGTCAGCCCTCGCGAGGTCGAGGAAGCGATCGTCCGGTTGCCGGGCGTCGCCGACGTCACGGTGTTTGGCGTCGCCGACGAGCTGCTCGGCGAAGCCGTCGCCGCGGTGGTGATTCCGATGCAGGGCGCGACTTTCAGCGTCGAAGAGGTGCGGCGGCACTGCGGCCGGCACCTCGAGTACTTCATGGTGCCGAAGTTCGTCGACATCCGTGACACGCTGCCGGTCACCGACAACGGCAAGCCGAACCGCGTGCGCTGCGACTGGAAGTGACGGGATGAATTTCGATCTGCAGATCGATCCGCCGGCAGCGGCGCGAGACATCGAAGCCTCGATCCGCGATATCGTCCTCTCGCGGCTGCGACGCAAAGGCGTGGTCGTCGGCCTGTCGGGCGGCGTCGACAGCAGCGTCGTCGCCGCGCTGTCGGCGCGCGCGCTCGGCGCGGAGCGCGTTCTCGGTCTGCTGATGCCCGAGGCCGACTCGTCACCCGAGAGCCTGCGATTGGGTCGCATGGTTGCCCAACAGCTCGGGATCCGCAGCTTCGTCGAGGACGTCAGCGGCATCCTCGACGCGGCGGGATGCTATCGCCGGAGGGACGAGGCCATTCGATCGCTCGTCCCGGAGTATCACGACGGCTGGCGATGCAAACTCGTCTTCCCTGATCTCGTCGATCGAGCCGGCTACGCCGTATATTCACTCGTCCTGGTCGCGCCATCCGGAGCAGAAATGCGCGTGCGCCTGACGGCCGACGCCTACCTGGGGATTGTCGCCGCCACGAACTTCAAGCAGCGCGTCCGGAAAATGATGGAGTACTACTACGCCGATCGATGGCGATTTGCCGTCGCGGGGACGCCGAATCTTCTCGAATACGACCAGGGCTTCTTCGTGAAGAACGGAGACGGCGCCGCCGATCTCAAACCGATCGCGCACCTGTACAAGTCGCAGGTGTATCAGTTGGCGGAGTATCTCGACCTGCCCGGCGAAATCCGCCGGCGTCCGCCGACGACCGATACGTATCCACTCGAGCAGTCGCAGGAAGAGTTCTACTTCGGTCTCTCGCTGCAGAAGACGGACATGTGTCTCTACGCCAGAGACCATGACGTGCCGGCCGCGGAGGCCGCGCCGTGGGTCGGCCTCACGACCGAGCAGGTCGAGCGCGTCTACGCGATGATCGACTCGAAGCGCGAGGCGGCCCGGTATCTTCACGCTCCCCCTCTGGTCTCGAACGCCATGACGACCGAATCGCTGAAGTTCTGCTGGTAGCCCCCGGCGTGTGGCGCCCGTGGCAGAATGACGCGCGATGTACGACGCGATCGTCATCGGCGCCGGCGGCATGGGCAGCGCCGCCGCGTACCACCTCGCCAGGCGCGGCGCGCGTGTGCTCGCGCTCGAACAGTTCGATATCCCGCACGACCTGGGATCGTCGCACGGCATCAGCCGAATCATCCGGCTCGCGTACTGGGAACATCCCGACTACGTGCCGCTCCTCCGCCGCGCCTATGAATTGTGGCGCGAGCTCGAGGCCGCCGCGGGTGAGCGGCTGCTGATCGTCACGGGCAACGTCGACGCCGGTGATGAGAACAGTCCGAACATCCTCGGCGTCATGGAAGCATGCCGGCGATTTCAGCTGCCGCACGAAGAGCTCGACTCGACCGCGCTGACCGCACGATTCCCCGGCTACCGACTGCCATCGGACATCGTCTCGATTCTTCAGCCGGCCGGCGGCTTCCTGCTTCCCGAACGCTGTGTCGTCGCGCATGTCGAAGCGGCTCAGCGCTCGGGCGCGATCGTGCGCGCACGCGAGCACGTGATCGGCTGGGACACCGTGGCGGGCGCCGTCCGCGTGCGCACCGATCGCGGTGAGTACTCCGGCGCTCGACTCGTCCTCACGGCCGGCGCGTGGACCGCTTCGCTGGCAAGTCAGACTGCTCCGCTGCTCACGCCCGAGCGCCAGGTGATGCTGTGGGCGCAGCCGCTCTGTCCCGAATACTTCCGCGCGGAGAGATTCCCGGTGTTCTACATCCGCGTGCCAGAAGGGCCGTTCTACGGCTTCCCGATTCATGGCGTGCCGGGGATGAAGATCGGCAAATACCATCATCGGCACGAGGCCGTCGATCCCGACACGATGGATCGCCAGTGCCACGCCGAGGACGAAGACGTGCTGCGCGAGTGCATCCGCCGCTACTTTCCCGATGCGAACGGACCGACGATGGCGATGAAGACGTGCATGTTCACCAATACGCGGGACGAGCACTTCCTCATCGATCTGATCGAGCACGACCCACGCGTCGCGATCGCCGCCGGATTCTCGGGGCACGGCTTCAAGTTCTGCAGCGTCGTCGGCGAAATCCTCGCCGACCTCACGCTCGACGGCGGCTCGCGCCATGACATCTCGCTGTTCTCGATGAGACGTTTACTGGCCGACTGTTGACTGCCGACTGTCGACTTCAGAGTACGCACGCACATATACTCGGCGGGTGCGATCTCCATTCAGGCTGACGCTTCTCTTCGTCCTGCTGACCGCGCCAGTCGTGCTCGTTGGGCAGCGCGGGCTTCCCACACCTGACTCGGTATTCGGCTTCCGTCCTGGCGCCGACTACAAGCTGGCGACCTACGATCAGGCGGTCGACTACTTCAAGAAAGTCGCCGCGTCCACGAAGCACGTGAAGCTCGTCGAGGCGGGTCAGACGAGCCAGGGCCGGACGATGTACTTCGCGCTCGTGTCGAGTCCGGACAACCTGTCGAAGATCGATCGGCTCAGAGAAATCGCGCGGCGGCTCGCGCATCCGCGAGGTTTGAGCGACGCCGAGGCGCGTCAGCTCGCGCGCGACGGCAAGGCCTTCGTCCACATCGACGGCGGTTTGCATTCAACCGAAGTCGCCGGCGGACAGCACATCCCGCAGCTTCTCTACGATCTCGTGAGCCGCGCCAACGACGCCGACATCAAGACGATCCTCGACAACGTCGTGCTGATGCTGTGGCCGACCATCAATCCTGACGGCCAGCAGATGGTGGCCGAGTGGTACATGCAGAACGTCGGCACGCCGTACGAATTGTCCGCCTTGCCGCGGCTCTATCAGGAGTACGTCGGCCACGACAACAACCGCGATGGCTACATGCTCAACATGGTGGAGTCGCGCGTGCTCGAGCACACATGGCGGCAGTGGGAGCCGCAGATCATCTACGTCCACCATCAGTCCGGTCCGTTCCCGACGCGCATCTGGCTGCCGCCGTTCTCGGAGCCGGTCGGCACCGACACGCCGTACCTCATGTCGCGCGAGGTGAACATGATCGGGATGGCGATCGCCAAAGGACTCGAGGAGCGCGGCCAGGTCGGCGCGACCCACATGGGTACGGCGTTCGACGCGTGGTATCCCGGCTACGTCGATTACACGCCGAACTTCAAGAACATCGCCGCGTTCTGGACCGAGACCGCGCTCTTTCAGTACGCGACGCCGCGTGAATACACGATGGCCGACTTCCCGCAGACCATGCGCGATCTGCGGCCGCAGAGTCTCTACTCGAGCCCGTGGCCGCCCGGATGGTGGCGGTTGCGCGATGCCGTCGAGTACATGGAAACGGCCTCGCTGTCTGTGCTCGAGTACGCGGCGAAATACAAAGAGTCGCTGCTCCTGAATCGCTACAGAGCGGGACGCGATCAGATTGCGCTCGGCGCGAAGAAGCCGCCGTACGCGTACGTCGTCCCGCAGGAGCAGCGCGACCCGGTTGCGGCCGTGGAGTTGCTGCGGCGGCTCGCCTTTGGCGGCGTGCAGGTGTCGCAGCTCACGTCAGCGGCGACGATTGGCGGCGACACGTTTGCGGCAGGCACGTGGGTGGTCCCGACGGATCAGGAATTCGCGGCGATTGCGCGCGAGGTGCTGGACATCCAGAAGTACCCGGACCTCAGGCAGTACCCCGGCGGTCCGCCCGAGCGTCCGTACGATGCCGCCGGCTGGACGTTGCCGCTGCAGATGGGTGTCCACGTCGTTCCAGCGACCGCGCCACTGGGAGACGACGTGCGCGCAAAGCTGCGGCTGCTGGGCTCCCTGCCCGAGGCCAAGCTCCGGACAGAGCCCTACGAGCCCGCTATTAATAATGATGCGGCCCCGTTCGACAGCGTGCCCGGCGCCGGCTTCGACACCGAGGACGCGGCCGCTGCGATCGTGCCGCCGCCGGGTCGCGTCACCGGATCGGGTCCCATCCTCGTGCTGGACCCCGCCCAGAACAACACCTTCCGCGCATTGAACCGCGCGTGGCAGCAGGGCGCCACCGTTCAGATGATCGGGGGACGCTACGCGATCAGCGGGCTGGCTGACAGCGCACACAACGAACTGGTCACCTCGCTCGCGCTTCGAGCCGAACGCGTGGCCGACCTGCGCACCGCGCAACCGCGCCCGATCAGGAAGCCGCGCATCGGCGTGTTCGAGCCGTGGACCGGCAGCATGGACGCCGGCTGGACGCGCTGGACGCTCGCGCAGTACGGCTTCACGTTCGTGCCGGTTCATCCGGAGGATTTCAAGTCGCCGCTCGGCGACAAGATCGACGTGCTGATCCTGGCCGACGACGTCCGTGTGCCGGTCGCCGGTGCGCCCGGTGGAGGCAGAGGCGGCGCCGGTGAACGAAGTCGCGCAGTGCGGCCGGAGTACGCCTATCAACTCACGCCAGACGACGTGCAGCGGTTCGAACAGTTCGTGCACGGCGGCGGCACGGTGGTGTGCCTGGGCAACGCAAGCGCGTTCGCGATTCAGCAGTTGAGGCTGCCGATCAGGAACGTCGTCGCCGGCTTGCGGCCGGAAGAGTTTTTCCTGCGCGGTTCGATCGTCGAGGTTGCGACCGATCCCGATCATCCGGTGATGGCCGGCATGCCGGAGCACGCGCCGGTGTTCGTCGACGGCAGTCCCGTGTTCGACACGCAAGAGGGATTCAAAGGCGCCGTGCTCGCGCGCTACGCCTCGTCGGGATCGCCGCTCCTCTCCGGCTACCTGATCGGCGCGCAGCATCTGCATGGCAGGGCCGCGGCGCTGGACATTCCGCTCGACGCCGGTCACGTCGTGCTGCTCGGCTTCCGGCCGCAGTGGCGCGGCCAGCCGTTCGGCACGTTCCGCGTGCTCTTCAACGCGATGCTGTCCAACGGCGCCCGTCCCGCGACGACCGATCGCATCCAGAACGACGAGCCGCAGCTCGTCATCGACGCGGTCCCCCGCGTGGTCTCGACCGCGCATTCGACAACGTGAGCGATCAGTTCTTCGTCACCTGTCCCTATTGCGGAGAGGAGGTCGAGATCTACCTCGAACCGGACGTCCGCGGCACGCTCGTTCAGGACTGCGAAGTCTGCTGCAATCCGTGGCGCGTCCGCGTACGCGGGTCGGGCGACGATCGAACGGTCGAGGTCGTGCGCGCCGACGGATCCGAGTGAGCCTCGACTCGCGCGGCGAGCCGAACGAGTCCACCGACGCGCGCGAAAAACCCATTGAAGTCCTTGCGCAGCGCGAACGGCCGGGTATCATGACCGCATGACTGAACGACGCTCGTTCCTCGCCCGTCTCGCGGCCGCGGCCGCGGCCGCCGGCCTCGGTGCGCCATCGGTCCAGGCGCAGGCGGCGTCGCCGCCTCCCCGGCACGCCAAAGACGACTGGTTCGATCGACTCGCCGGCAAGCACCGGATGTTCTTCGACGCGACGTCGCCGACGGGCGCGCGCGAAGCGGCGATGTTCGCGAACAACTTCTTCACCGCGAACAAGAACGGCTATGAGCTCGAGGACAAGGATCTCGCCGTCGTCATCGGGCTGCGGCACAACGCGATCGCCTTCGCGTTCGACGACGCGATCTGGGCGAAGTACGGCGCGACGATGGCGGAGAACGCCAAGTTCACCGACCCGGCCACCAACAAGCCGCCGGCGACGAATCTCCGCCGCGAGGCCTACGAAGCACTGGCGAAGCGAGGCGTGCACTTCGCGATCTGCGACATGTCCGCGCATCGGATCGCCGGCGTGATCGCGCGCGCCGCCGGCAGCACGATGGACGACATCTACAAGGAGCTGGCCCCGCACGCCGTCGGCGGATCCGTCGCGCACTTCGTTCCCGCCGGCATCGTGGCCGTGAACCGATCGCAGGAGCGGGGCTACTCCATCGCGTACGTCGGATGATCCCATTGCGGATTGAGGATTGCGGATTGCGGATTTATTTGTGATTGAGGATTTTGGTGATTGTGGATTTATTGTTGATTGTCGATTGCTGGATTGTCGGCCAATCCCCAATCAATCCGCATCGTCGATGATCAATCGTCAATAAATCCGCAATCCGCAATCCTCAATCCGCAATGACAACAAATTACGAAACTTTCGACCTCGGCGACGTGGTCCTGCAATCCGGGCTCACGCTTCGGCAGGCGAAGCTCGCCTACAAGACGTACGGCACGCTGAACGCCGCGGGCAACAACGTCGTGCTGATGCCGACCTACTACGCCAGCCATCACACCGACACCGAGCTGATGATGGCGGAAGGCCGCGCGATCGATCGCGAGAAGTACTTCGTCATCGTGCCGAACATGTTCGGCAACGGGCTCTCCTCGTCGCCGAGCAACACGCCGCCGCCGTTCGACCGCGCAGCGTTTCCGCCGGTCACGCTTTACGACAACGTCGTGTGCCAGCGCCGGCTCGTCGCGGAGCGATTCGGCATCACGCGCATCAAGCTCGTCGTCGGCTTCTCGATGGGCGCGCAGCAGGCGTTCCAGTGGGGCGCGCTGTATCCCGACATGGTTGAGGCGATCGCGCCCATTTGCGGATCGGCGCGGACGTCGGCGCACAACGTCGTCTTCCTCGAAGGCGTGAAGGCGGCGTGACCGCCGACGCCGCCTTCGCCGACGGATGGTACGACGCGCCGCCGGTGAAAGGGCTCATCGCGTTTGGCCGCGTGTACGCCGGCTGGGTGTACTCCCAGGATTTCTATCGGGAGCGCGAGTATCGCAAGATGGGCCTCGCGTCGATCGCGGACGTCCTGCGTTTCTCCGAAGCCCGCTACCGGTCGCGGGATGCCAACGATCTGCTCGCGATGCTGTGGACGTGGCAGCATGCGGACATCAGCGCGAACCCGCAGTTCAACGGCGATTTCGACGAGGCGCTCGGCGCGATTCGGGCGCGCGCGATCGTCATGCCGAGCGCGAGCGATCTGTACTTCCGCGTGCGCGACAACGAGCTCGAAGTGCAGCAGATGCCGAACGCGGAGCTGCGGCCGATTCCCACGATCTGGGGCCATGCGGCCGGCCGCGGCCTCAATCCGGTGGACAATGCGTTCATCGATGCGGCGCTCGGTGAGCTTCTGGGAGCCTGACGATCATGCTGTCAACCATTCTCGCGACGCGGCCGGCACATTCCATCGACGAGGTGATCGCGACGATGACCGCGATCGATCAGACGCTTCCCGATTCGGACGGCCTGAAGTGGTTCAACCGGCTGTACCTGCGCGTGACGGTCGCGGTGAACGCCGCGACCGCGACAGCCGCGGCATTTCAGGATGCCGCCTTCGTGCGCACGCTCGATGTGGTGTTCGCAAATCTGTACTTCGGCGCCGCCGCCGCCGGTGACGTCGACCCCGCGCAAGCGCCGTCGGCGTGGCGACCGTTGTTTCAAGCGCGGCGCGATCCGGGTGTTGCGCGCCTGCAGTTCGCGCTCGCCGGCATGAACGCGCACATCAATCGCGATCTGCCGGTCGGCATCGTCGACTGCTACCACGCGCTCGGCGGCGTGCCGAGCGTGACCGACCTCCGGCACGCCGACTTCGAACAGATCAACGGGCTCCTCGAACGCGTCGAAGGCGAAGTCAAAGCGGACTTCACGACCGGCATCGTCGGCACGATCGATGCGGCCGCGGGTCAGCTCGACGATCTCGCGGCCATGTGGAAGGTGCGGAAAGCGCGCGACATCGCCTGGTCGAACGCGGAGCTGCTCTGGTACCTGCGGCCGTTCCCGCGGCTCAGGACGAACTTCTTCTCACAACTCGACAGCTTCACCGGCTTCGCCGGCCGCGGCCTGCTGAAGCACGTCGAGGTCGTTTGATACACTCGACGCATGCGCAATATTGAACGGTTTCTTACTGCCGCCGCGTTGATCCTTGTCAGCGCGGCGTTAATCGCCTCCTCCCAGCCCACGACGACGACGACGACGCTCGTCGAGCGTGTGGGCGATACGGGCTTCATCCAGCTTCACGCCGACAGCTTCCGTCAACTCGACGCGCGCCAGCAGGCGCTGGCGTACTGGCTGACGCAGGCGTCGATCGCCATCGATCCGATCATCTACGACCAGCTCTCGCAGCATGGTCTGCGCCAGAAGCGCCTGCTGGAAGAGATCGTCGCACGGCCGGCCGGCATCCCGCCGCAGACGTTCGGCAAGATTCGCGAGTACGCCCTCCTCTTTTGGGCCAACCGCGGCAACCACAACGAAATCACCGGTCAGAAGTTCGTGCCGGCGTTTTCGGCCGACGAGCTCCGTCAGGCTGCGCTGGTGGCTCACAAGAACGGCGCCTTTGCCGCGAAACACGCCGAGCTGCCTGGGCTGACCACGACGGCCGCCGTCGAACACGAGCTGAAGGAGCTCGGGCCGTCCCTGTTCGATCCGAAGTTCGAGCCGATCACCACGGCCAAGACGCCGCCCCCGGGTCAGGACATCATTCAAGCGAGCTCCAACACGTTTTATCGCGGCGTGACGCTCGCGGATTTGAAGGGCTTCGCGGAGCGCTATCCGCTCAACTCGCGCGTCGTCAAGGGAGCCGACGGCGTGGTGCGCGAAGAGGTGTACCGCGCCGGCACGCCGGATGGCCGCGTGCCGCCGGGGTTGTATGCGTTCTACTTGAAGAAAGCGATCGAGTATCTCGACAAGGCACGCGCCGTCGCCGACCCGGCGCAGGCCAAAGTCATCAGCGACTTGATTCGCTTCTATCAGACCGGCGAGCCGAGCGAGTGGCTGAACTTCGGCGCCGACTGGGTGCGCAACGACGCGACGGTCGATTTCGCCAACGGCTTCATCGAGGTGTATCTCGATGCGCGCGGCGCGAAGGGCAGCTCACAGAGCTTCGTCACCGTCACCGATCGGCCCGTCACCACCGCGATGACCAAGCTCGCGCAGAACGCCCCGTACTTCGAGCAGAAAGCGCCGTGGGACGCGAAGTACAAGAAGGAGACATTCCAGCCGCCCGTCGTCAAAGCGGTGGAGGTGCTGATCGAGACGGGCGACTTCCACGTCGGCACGATCGGCGACAACCTGCCGAACGAAAACGAAATCCGCGAGAAGTACGGATCGAAGAACTTCCTGCTGCTCGGAAGCAGCCACGCACTGTCCAATGCCAGCGCTGGCGCCATGAGCGGCGAGTTCGCAGCGACGCCCGAAGAAAAGGAGCGTGCACGCAAGTCCGGCGAGGAGGCCGAGGATCTGCTCACGGCGATGCACGAAGTGATCGGCCACGGGTCCGGCAAGCTGAGCGAGAGGCTGAAGAGCGGCGCGCAGCCGTTTCTGAAGGAGTACTATTCGACGCTCGAGGAGGCCCGAGCCGATCTGATGGCGCTCTTCAACATCTGGGATCCCAAACTGAAAGAGCTGGGCCTGGTGACCGAACAGGAGGGCGTCGCGCGCGCGATGTACGACAGCTCTGCGCGCGTCGTGTTGACGCAGCTTCGCCGTATCCCGAAAGGCGACACGATCGAAGAGGATCACCAGCGCGGGCGCGCGTTGATTGCGAACTATGTCAAAGACAAGACCGGCGCGATCGAGCAGGTCGAGCGCGACGGCAAGACATTCGTGCGCGTCACCGATTACCAGAACATGCGCCAGGGCATCGGCCAGCTCCTCGGCGAGCTGATGCGCATCAAGGCCGAGGGCGATTACGAGGCGATCAAGGCGCTCATCGAAAAGTACGGCGTCCGCTTCGATCCGAAGGTCCGCGACCAGATCGTCGCCCGCTACAAGCAGTTGAACCTGCCGACTTACTGGGCCGGAGTCAATCCCGAGTTGACCGCACAATTCGACGCGAAGGGCAACGTGACGAGCGTCCGCATGACTTACCCGCGCGACGCGGTGCGGCAGTATTTGAATTACGCGCGCATGTATCAGGCCAAGTGACGCGTGCTCGTTGTCTTGGGCGGCCTGCCGGGCGTGGGCAAGACCACGATCGCTCGCGAATTGGCCCGTGCGATGAGCGCCGTGTACGTGCGAATCGACTCGATCGAACAAGTTCTGCGAAACGCAGGATGGCGGGTTGAAGGCGAGGGCTACAGCGTGGCACACGCCATCGCCGAGGACAACCTGCGTCTCGGCCGCAGCGTCATCGCTGATTGCGTCAACCCGTGGCCGCTGACGAGGAGCGAGTGGCGATGCGTCGCCGATCGCGCGGGTGTCCGTGTTGTCGATGTGGAGATCGTGTGTTCAGACGCGGACGAGCACAAGCGCCGCGTCGAATCACGTTGTGCGGAGATCGAAGGCCACAGACTACCGACATGGCCGGACGTGCTCGAGCGCGATTACCGCCCATGGGATGGCGAACGGCTCGTGATCGATACCGCGCGATTGAGTGTCGAACAAAGCGTGCAGACGATTCTGTCAGCGGTTTCGTCGACAGATACGTGATGTGACGTCTCAGAACAGCA
The DNA here is from genome assembly GCA_036004865.1 of Vicinamibacterales bacterium. GTDB lineage: Bacteria > Acidobacteriota > Vicinamibacteria > Vicinamibacterales > CAVVIG01 > QHWF01. Next base: position 70 of record DASYQZ010000130.1, on the reverse strand, counting down.
GCTTGAATCCGATCTGCATCTGCAGCGGATCTCGTGTTCGCGTCGCCTGACCGAAGTTGGTCGGAATCGT
>DASYQZ010000129.1:0-50355 GCA_036004865.1 Vicinamibacterales bacterium | reverse complement strand
TTGTGGTTGTGCAGGTTCGGGTTGCCCATCGGCGATCCGTACACGATCAACGTGTTGTCCAGCAGGTTGCCGTCGCCGTCGGGCGTCGTCTTGAGCCGCTCGAGGAAGTAGGGCACGAGGCTCACGTGATACGTGTTGATTTTCGCGAAGTCGAGAATCCGTTCCGGCCGCTCGTTGTGGTGCGACGCGTTGTGGAAGCCGGTGGTGACGCCCGTCGACGGGAACACGCGGCCCGACACATCGCGCGACATCTTGAACGCGAACACGCGCGTGATTTCCGACGAGAGCGCGACCGCTTGCAGGTCGAACATGATCTTCACGTGCTCTTCGAACGAATCCGGCACACCCATCGGCGCAGTCGGCAGCTCACGGTGCTCGCCGCTGCGGTTGAGCGCCTCGATGTTCTGGATCCGACGCTCGATTTCCCGGACGTCGTCCATGTAGTCGGCGAGCCGCGCACGGTCGGCGGCGCCCAGCTGCGTCTTGAGGCGGTCGATCGACGAGACGATCGTGTCGAGAATGCTGCGGTCCTCGCGACGGCGGCGCGCGCGGTCTTCGGGAGTGGCGCCGACGCCGAACATCGCATCGAACACCGCCCGCGGGTCGCGCAACATCGGCAGCGGCTCGTTCGGCGATGCCCAACTGATGGCGTCGGTGTAGGCGCAGGAGTAGTTGTACTCGCAGCCGCCGGAATGATCCACGGCCTCGATGCAGAGCTGCATCGATGGAATCGGCGTGTCCTGTCCGAACTGACGCGCGTAAATCTGGTCGAACGACGTGCCCACAAACAGGTCCGATCCCATCGTCTGCTTGGGATGCGCCTGCGTGAGAAAGACCGAGCTCGCGCGGAAGTGATCGCCGCCGATCTCCGGCGTCGTGAACGCTTCCGCCATGCGGACGTCGGTGTTGCTGACGATCGTCACGTACTGTCGCACCGGCTCGAGCGGCGCGAGCGACGTCGGCGAGAGATCGAAGCTCGATCCCTCCGCAGCCGGCGACCAGAGGTTGTTCTTCAACCCGTAGTTGGTGCTGCCGGCCGCGCCGTGCACCATCTCGATGGCGACGAAGCGCGTCTTGGCGTTCGCCGCGGTGTTCGCCAGCGCCGTCGCGGCTGGAGCCATGGCATCGAGGAACGGCAAGGCGGCCGTGACGCCCATGCCTTTCAGAACCGTCCGCCGGGACAGGTGGCGCTTGGTGATGATCATCCTCAACCTCTTCGAACTTAGAACTCGGAACTAAGAACTTAGAACTGAAACTTAGAACTGAAACTGAGAACCTCCAAGTTCCAGGATGAAGTTCTCAGTTCTGAGTTCTAAATTCTAAGTTCTAAGTTCATTACTGCCTATCGCCCGCGGTGGTCTCCGACGGCGCGTGACTGCTCATCTGAAACGCGGCGCTGCGCGTCACACCGCTGATGACGGCGCCGATTCGATAGTTCTGTTTTTCGGCGTCACGCACGATCGCGCGCAGCGCGGGCATGTCGTACGACTCGATCCGGCGGCCGAGCGCGTACGTCATGAGATTCTCGGCGAACGTCATGAGGAACGCGTCCTTGTACTTGAGGAGCGCATTCCGCAGGCCCGCGGCGCCTTCCATCTGCGTGCCCTCGTACAGCTGTCCCGTCGAGTCGACGGACACGCCGTTGTCGTTGATGCGATAGCGGCCGGTCACGTCGAAGTTCTCGAGCGCGAGCCCGATCGGATCGATCACGCGGTGGCACGACATGCACGCAGGATTCGAGCGGTGCTGCTCCATGCGCTCGCGGACCGAGAGCAGCCGGCCGCCTGCAGACGCTTTCGTGTCCTCGAACGCCGGCACGTCGGGCGGCGGCGGCGGCGGTGGTGCGCCGAGCATCACCTGCAGTACCCATTTGCCGCGCTGCACCGGCGAGGTTCGATCGGCCACCGACGTGAGGAGTAGAACACTGCCCTGCGTCAACAGGCCGCGGCGCGGCTCGGGCAGCGTGACGCGGCGGAACTCGGGACCCGTCACGTTGGGAATGCCGTAATGACGTGCGAGCCTCTCGTTCACGAACGTGTAGTCCGCCGTGATCAAATCGAGGACGCTGCGATTCTCGCGGACGATGCTGTCGAAGAACAGCTCGGTCTCGCGGACGAACGACTCCGACAGCGATCCATCCCAGTACGGGTAGAGCAGACCGTCGGGCCGGATCTTGTCGACGTCCTGCAGGCGCAGCCACTGCGCGGCAAACCGCGTCGTCAGCGCGCGAGCGCGCGAATCGGCGAGCATGCGCTGGACCTGCTTGTCGAAGACCGCCGGATTCCTGAGCGCGCCCTCAGCGGCTGCTTTCAGCAGCGCCTGATCCGGCAGCGTGCCCCACAGGAAGAACGACAGACGCGAGGCCAGGTCGACGTCGGTCAGCCGGTACGCGCCGTTCGCGCTGCGCAGCGTCTGCTCGGTGCGGAACATGAAGCGTGGATTGGCGAGGATTCCCTGAATGCCGAGACGAACGCCGTCTTCGAAATCGCCCGCCTCCGCTTCGCTTCGGCGAGGCTCGCCGGAGCCTTGGCGAAGGCGGCCGCCGTCTGATCGCGCCTGATCATAAAAGGCGAGGAGGTCATTCAGATCTTCGCGCACGGGCCCGCGATAGGCCTGCGTAGCGAGCCGCCGCAGGATGTCCGCCGCACAGCGGCGTTGCTCGGGCAGCGACGCGCTCGCCGCCGGACGGCACGTAAAGATTTTTCGACGGCTCGGCGTGTCGGACACGCCGGTCACTTTCATCGGGCCCGCAATCGCCAGCTCCTGCAGGTGCGGCGCCATGGTCACGCCGTAGCCGGTGCCGATGCGCGTATCGATCAGCGTCTGATCGATGGGCACGAGCAGGTCGTCGACGGGTGCCACCGATCGCGGCACGAACGCGGCGGCAATTCGCTGCGGACCCGCCTTGATCGGGATCGGCGGCGTCTCGAGCGTCAGCCCTTTTTCGCCGGCGTCGCTCATGCCGGAGTCGACCTCGAGCACCGTCGCGCGCTCGCCGTTGATGGAGATTTCGAGCAGCTCGTTCCTGCCGGCCATGTAGATGGCGGTGTTGCCGAACAGCTCGCCGCTCACCGTGCGGACGAGTGTGGCCTGGAACTTGTACAGACCGTCGGCCGGGAACGTGTGGACGAACGCCGTACCGCCGCGCGATCCGAACGGCGCGCCTTCGACGTACTGCATCTGATTCTCGGTCGCGAGCACCCGGTACGTCGCCGTCGTCGGCGCTGCGGTGCGATCGCCGACCGCGAGGCGGCTGATCTGACCCGCCGCGCGCAGGTAGCCTTGCGGCAGCGCGGGCGAAAAACTTTGCGCGTCGGCGATGTTGTCGAAGCCCAGGCTCATCGTGTCGGGCGGGAGATATGCCGTGACGTCGACGTCGACGTCGAGCAGGTCCTTGACGGCGCGTCCGTACTCCGCGCGCGTGAGCCGCTGGAAGGGACGCCAGCCGGGATCCGGATTGGCGGCCGCCCACTCGTCCATCCGTGTTTCGAGCGCGCGACGCAGCGCCAGTAGCGTCGTATCGTCGGGACGACGCGCTCCCGCAGGCGGCATCATGCCGGCGCGCAGCTTGCGAATCATCTTCTCGGCGGCGTCAGGATGCGCGGTCGTCTGCGCGACGTCGAAGTCCGCAAGCGAGAGACCGCCCGCCTTGGCACGCTCGCTGTGACACCCGGCGCAGTACTGCTTCACGGTCCCGGTGGCCGATTCCGTCTCCGCCGCTGCCGCAACGCGCCGCGGGGTCTGCGGCGCCTGGGCGAACAGGCCCAGCGAACACATCACTGCGCCAATCGAGCCGACGAACAGTTTTTTCATTGTTCTGAGTGTCGTGGGGCCCGACCCCCACGACCTGCCATCGCTTGCCTTCGGCTCGCGGCGCTGTATCGCGGCGGTTATCCGCTTAGTCACCCGATGCAATCAGGAAAGTATAGCGGTCTCCGCAGCCGTCGCCGCGCGCCAGATTGTTATAAATTGTCGCCTCGTTGGGGAGGACGACCATGGTGTACCGATTCATTGCTGGCGCGTGCACGGTTTTGCTGAGTGTCACCTTGGCGGTCTCACCCGCGGTGGCCCAGACCGCGACCGGCACGATCCTGGGCGAGATCAAGGATTCGACCGGTGGGGCTTTGCCTGGCGTCGCCGTCACGGCGATTAACCAGAGCAATGGCGCCACGCGCGAGTCGGTCACCGACGCGCGCGGCGGCTACAGCTTCTCCGCCCTGCCGCCGGGACTCTACACGATCAAAGCCGTGCTCCCGGGCTTTCAAGACACGCAGCGCACCGATGTCCGCCTGCCGATCGCATCGCAGGTGGAAGTCCCGTTCGTGCTCGAGGTCGGCGGCGTCCAGGAGACCGTCACGGTCCAGAGCATTGCGCCACTCGTGAACTCCACCGAGCAAGCGGTCCGTACCAACATCGAGACGCAGCAGATCGCCGAACTGCCGCTCAAGAGCCGCGACTTCCTCGACCTGACGCTCCTCGCGCCGGGCGTCGTCACCGACCAGGGCTCGGCCATCGGTGGGCAGACCGACTCGATTTCCTTCGGAGGCATGAGCGAGAACTACAAGTCGGTCTGGCTCGAGGGGGTCGACTTCAACGACGAAGTGACCGGCGGAGGCTCCTCGCTGTCGTCTGCCACCCGCATCGCGCTCGCGCAGGAAGTCATTCACGAATTCCAGGTGATGGCGAACTCGTACTCCGCCGAGTTCGGCCGCTCGGCATCGGGGGCGATCAATATCATCACCAAGTCCGGCGGGAACCGCGTGCATGGCAGCGGCTTCCATTTCCGCCGCGACGATGCGTTCGAGAAGCCCAATTACTTTGCCGAGATCGTGCCGCCGTTCAACATCCAGCAGTCGGGCGCGACCATCGGCGGTCCGATTCGCGAGAACAAGCTGTTTTACTTCGGCTCCTGGGAGCGGCGCGCGAACACGCGCTCCGTCCAGGTGAACATCCCGGTCGCCCTTCGCGAGTTCGTCCAGGCCTTTGGTTACGACGCGCGCACGGACGTGCCCGTCACGACCGACGAGAACAACGTGTTCGGCAAGGGGACGTATCTCGCGAGCTCCAAGCACAGCGCGAACGTCACCTACATGTACGACCACCGCGACCTGTTCAACCAGCAGGTCGGCAGCGACAGTGCGGGCGATCACGGGTACGACGACAAGCGCCGCGCCTGGTTCGTCGTCGGCAACCTGACGTCGGTCTTCGGCAGCCATTTGGTCAACGAGCTGCGCGTGAGCGTCTCGCACCAGGCGCTCGATCGCGTGCTGCCCGCGGGGACGGCGCCGAAACCGGAAATCCGTTTCCCGACGGTGCAGTTCGGCGAGGCCAGCAACGTGCCACAAGGTCGAACGCAGGACAACTACATCCTGACGAACGCGACCAACCTTCACTACGTGGCCAAAGGCTCGCACGATCTGAAGTTCGGTTTCGAAGCCAACATCGTCCCGACGACGAGCACGATCAATCAGTCGTTCAACGGGCTGTTCGAGTTCCTGGCGGACCGGCCCGTCGTGGCCGGCGACGCGTCGACGCTGCCGTTCCGCTTCACGCAGGGGATCGAGCTGCGCGGCAAGCTGGCCGCTCTCAGGCGCGACGTGTCGATCTACTCGACCTTCGTCAACGATCAATGGCGTCCGACGAGCGGCCTCACGCTCAACCTTGGGTTGCGATACGACTTCCAGTTCTGGCGCGGCGATCTCAACGGCGACGACATTCCAGGCGACATCCCGGTCGACCAGTTCTGGATTCGTCACGCGACCGGCGATCTCCGCGGGCGCAATTACAAACCGGTGCCGAACGATCTCAACAACTTTGCGCCACGGCTTGGCGTCACCTGGGACCCGACCGGTCACGACACGCTCGTCGTGCGCGGCGGGTACGGCATCTACTACGATCAGATCAACACGACGACGCTGCGCGGTGTCGTCGCGGGCTATCCGGGATTCATCACCACGCAGATTGCCAACGACTCGCGCTCGGGCGCGCGGATTCCGAACAACTTCTTCCCGAACCTGCCAACCAGCCCGCTGCCGGAGTCTGTCGGCAGCTCGTTCCGCATTGCGAGCCCCGATGGGCGGTCGCCGTACACACACCAGCTGACGGCCGGCACGACGCGGCAACTCGCAGCTGATTACGCGCTGTCATTCGATTACGTCCACATGCGCGGCGAGCACTTTCCGCTCACGCGGAACGTCAACGCGCGGCGCGCCGATGGAACGTTCCCGCTGGTCTCGTCGGGCCTGCGCCTGCTGCTCTACGACGACTCGTCGCCGATCCGCATTCATCAGGCGCAGCTGCGCCTGCAGAAGCGGTTTGCAAACCGGCTCGGATTCCTGATTGGGTACACGCTGGGCACCGCGAAATCGATTGCCGACAACGGCACGCCCTCTGACAAATACGACCTGCTGGCGGATTGGGGTCCGACCAACAACGACGTGCGTCACCGCATCGTGAGCAATGTGATTTACGAGCTGCCGTACGGCGTGCTGCTCGGCGGCATCGTCACCGCCAACTCCGCGCCGCCATACAACATCACGACGGGCACGGATGCCAACCGCGACGGCGACAACAACGACCGGCCTGCGGGCGCCGGTTTCAACGCGGGCCGCGGCGATAGATTCGTTCAGGCGGATCTGCGTCTCTCGAAGAAATTCGCGCTCGGCCGCGCGCGCGCCGAAGTGCTGTGGGAAATGTTCAATGTGTTCAACTCGGTGAACTTCACGAACTACCAGGGCAACCAGAGCTCGCAGCCGGGCGTCACGGGGACGGGAATCCCCACCGGCTTCGGCAGGCCGCGCCAGGCGTTCGATCCGTTCCAGGCGCAGCTGGGATTCAAGCTGACGTTCTGACGCGCGGGCCTCATCGCCCCATCGTATAGAACTCGTCGTTGGGACGCGTGTTCGTCACGTTCGCGATGCGATTCGACATGCCGAAGAACGCCGCGATTGCCGCGATGTCCCACACGTCCTCCTCGTCGAATCCGTGCGGCTTCAGCCGCTCGAAGTCCGGCTCGTCTATCGCGTGCGCCTCGAGCGCCACCTTCATCGCGAAATCGAGCATCGCCTTCTGCCGCGGCGTGATGTCCGCCTTCCGGTAATTGACGGCCACCTGATCGGCCACGAGCGGATCCTTGGCGCGGATGCGCAGGATGGCGCCGTGCGCGACCACGCAGTACTGGCACTGGTTGGCGGCGCTCGTCGCCACGACGATCATCTCGCGCTCCGCTTTCGAGAGCCCGCCCGGCTTGTCCATCAGCGCGTCGTGATACGCGAAGAACGCACGGAACTCATCCGGCCGCCGCGCGAGCACCAGAAAGATGTTCGGGATGAATCCTGATTTCTCCTGAACTTTTTGTATACGCGCGCGGATGTCGTCGGGCAGCTGCGCGAGCGACGGTACGGAGGAGCGTTCTATGTCCTTCATGTGGAGCGTCTCGCCTGAATCCGTAGCGGCTCGCCGCGTCGGAGAAACGCAAAGGCCGCAAAGAGCGCAGAGGAAATCACCCTTTGCGGTCTTTGCGGCCTTTGCGCTTTGACGTTACCGCAGCTGCTTGCCGAAGGTGGAGTACAGGAAGTTCAGGTCGTCGGCCCGATCGACGCGGTACACGCCGCCGGTGCCCGCGCAGTTGACGTTGAGGCCGTACGACGTCACGCCGCCCACCACATTCGAATCGCCGATGAAGTTGGGACCGCCCGAGTCGCCGAAGCAGGTGCCGCCGGTTGCGGCGTTGTTCGACAGCAGGATCGAGAAATCACCTGTGAAGCCGGTGTTGATCTGCAGCAGGTGCGGACGCGCCAGCATTCGCACGCGCTGGTTGTGTTCGAGAAACGAGGCTTGATCCGGGAAGCTCTGCTGGAGTCCGTATCCCACGGCCGTGAAGGTGACGTCCTGCTGACCGCGCCTCGTGGCCATCTTGTCGAGCACGTTCAGTTGTGGCAGCGCGCCATACTGGGGCATCACGACGCCCGTCTTCAGCACGACCACGCCCAGATCGAAACGGAAGAACGCGCGCGGATCGTAGTTGGGATGCGTCAACGGCTTCCCGCCGGCGTCGCCCTTGAACGGATAGCCGTTGCCGGGAATGCCCGACTGAACGTCGGCGTCGAACCAGATCTCGACGTGCGCGGCCGGCGACTCGGTGCAATGGCCGGCCGTCAGAAAGATCGTCGAGGAGAGCAGCGTGCCGCTGCAGCGCCACAGCGGCGTGCCGTCGGCGGCCTGCGCCACCATGAGCCCGACGTACGGATGCCGATTGCCGTCCAGTTCTCCATCTGTAATTGCCGCAATCGGGATGATCGCGATCACGATGGCGGCAAGCACTGAGAGCGCGACGAGCAGCGTCTTGTTGGCCATGAAAGTATTCTCCTTGGTTCGAACCTTTGAAACGGATGCTGGGCTGGGACCCGTGATTGTTGACGAAAACGTTCGTCCTCCGCAACCTGCGGCCGAACGGCACCCGCCACCGCGGGATCTGCTAGAGTGGCTCCCGAGCGCACGGGACGCTTCCAGTCCGCGGAAAGGGCCAAGCCCGCCCGAACGTCAGAACAACGCAAACAGCATTTCGCCGTCATCGAACCGTTCGTCTGGAACACGCCGCCGCCGCCCGACGATGCGAGCTCGCTCGTCGACGTGTTCATTCGCCTCGCGTGTCTGGTCTATGGCGCCTGGCACCGCTCCAATCCCGCGAAGGCGCACCGCCTGCTGGATGACCATCCCGAGCTGGCTCACGCCGACATCTACACGGCGGCTGCAACCGGCGACGTGTCTGCCGTGCGCGCGATGATCGAACGCGACCCTGCGCTCGTCCACACGAAAGGCGGTCCGCTGCACTGGGAGCCGCTGCTCTATGCGTGTTATTCACGCTTGAACGACGCCGGTCCGGATCGATCGACGCTGGAAGTCGCGCGTCTTCTTCTCGCACGCGGCGCCGATCCGAATGCCGGCTTTCTGTGGGGCGGCACGTACCCGTTCACCGCGCTGACCGGAGCGTTCGGCCGAGGCGAGGACAACATGAACGAGCTGCCGCATCCGCGATGCGTCGAGCTCGCGACCCTGCTGTTGGACGCCGGCGCCGATCCGTACGACTCGCAAACGCTCTACAACCGTCATTTCGAGGAAAACGACGATCACCTGAAGCTGCTGTTCTCGTACGGCCTCGGGCAGCAACATCGGGATACGCGCGGGCCCTGGCCGAAACGCATGGGCGATCGCGTGCACAGCGCCTCGACGGCGCTCGTCGAGCAGTTGTGCTGGGCGGCGCTGCACAACTTTCCCGCGCGCGTGAAGCTGCTGCTCGATCACGGCGTCGACGTCAACGGACGCAGCCCGCGCGATGGCCGCACCCCGTACGAAGCGGCGGCGCGCGCCGGACACGATGCCGTCGCGAAGTACCTGCTGCAGCGCGGCGCACAGAAAGTCGAGCTCGATCCCGTCGACAGGTTTGCGCTCGCATGCATTGCGGGACGCCGCGAGGAAGTGCGTGCGCGCCTGGCGGAAGATCCGGCGCTTCTCGAAAAGCTCGGACCGCGCGGCCAGGCCGACTTGATCCATCGAGCGGTCGATGCGACGCAGCTGGACGGCGTTCGGTTGATCGTCGAGCTCGGTGTCGACGTGAACGCGATGATTCCTCACTCGGGACTCGATCGAAGTCCGCTGCACGACGCCGCCGGGTGGGGGACGTTGGACATGGTCAAGCTGCTTCTCGAGCTGGGTGGCGATCCGAATCTTCGCGACTGTACCTTCCACGCCGCACCGATCGGCTGGGCCGCCTACGGCCAGCAGCGGCATGTCGTCGAGTACCTGCTCGCGTTCGCGACGATTTTCGACACCGTCCGGTGCGACGGCGTCGAGCGCGTGGCCGCGCTCTTGCGGGAGGATCCGTCGCTGGCAACCGCCGCCGACGGTGACGGCGATCCGGTCGTGTTCTATCTCCATCCGGAACTGACGCACCTTGACGCGATGATCGAGCTGCTGACGACGCACGGCGCCAGCCTCAACGCGCGCAACCACAAGGGAAAAACGCTCCTGGACCGTGCGCTCGCGCGCGGCGCCGCCGATTTCGCCAACGCCCTCCGCGCGCACGGCGCCCGAACGTCGGCGGAGTTAACGGGTGCGCGGTGAACGCGCCGGCCGGCCGTCAAAAATGCAGCCACGAAATCTGGTTTTTTTCGCGCTTTCGTGTTTTCGTGGTTGCATTTCTGCCGGCTTGACGGAAAGCTACTGCCGTTCGCAAGACGATGAACCATGGATGACGAGATCCATATCACTTACTGCCTGACGGCTCGATTGGACGACGCCGCGGTTCGCGCAGCCGTCGACGAGTTGTCGCCGGAAGAACGCGCGCGGCACGACCGCATGATGCGCGAGCGCGACCGGCGCGATTTTGCCGTGGCGCACGCAATGCTCCGGCGCTCGCTGTCCGCGCGCGGCGATTGCGCGCCGCATGAGTGGATCTTCACGAAAGGCGCGCGCGGCAAGCCCGCGCTGATGCCGGACGCCGCCGCGCGGACGCGCCTCTCGTTCAACCTCGCGCATACGGACGGTCTCGTCGCGTGCGCCGTCGCGCAGGACGCCGAGGTTGGGATCGACGTGGAGGCGGTCGATCGCCGCGCGGATGCGCTCGGCCTGGCCGGCCGGTTCTTCTCGCCGGCGGAGGTCGCGGAGTTGCAGCGGTGCGCCGACGGCACGCGCCTGCTGCGGTTCATCGAGATCTGGACGCTGAAAGAAGCGTACGTGAAGGCGCTCGGCGAAGGCCTGTCGTGCCCGCTGCGCGAGTTCGCGTTCGTCTTCGACGGTCCGCAATCGCTGCGCTTCGAATCGGGCAAGGTGTCGTGCGCCGCCGCGTGGCAGTTCGCGCTGTTCGAGCCCTCCGATCGGCATCGGATGGCGGTTGCCGTCGGCAGCCGGTCGCCAGGGGAGCCGCGGCTCGCTGTTCGTGCCTATCCGCAACACGAGGAGGAATTCGTCCATCGAACGATGCCGGTCCGGACGAGCGTGTCGAGCATGTCGAATCCGTCAAAGCCGCCCGCAGAGTTCGGTCGCGGCGAGGCGGGATGAGGCGCTCAACGTAAGTCTTTTCCCGCGCCGTAAGCACCGTCCATCGATCGATCCGCCAAACTCGCCCAGCGACACGCGCCGCTCGCGGCATATGCCTTGCGAACGCGGCGTGCAGCCTCGTCGCCAGTGCCCCTCGGGATTCCCAACATCAACGACCGAACAACAGGGTGAACGGCAGCCGCGATCCGTTGAGTTTGCAGATCACTTTTTGATCTGAAAGGAGAAGGGCATGCAGCAATCACCAACGTCCCTCGGTGCGGATGTACGCGGGCCCAGCATGCGATCCAGGTGCCTGCAGGTCGCCGTCATCGTTGCGGCCATCTGGTCGATCACTTCGCCGGGCGGCGGCCGTCTTGCCGCCCAGACCGGCCCGGCCCTCGTCGATCCGGACCTCGCCGTCCGAACCGTCGTGTCGGGTCTCGTGCAGCCGACGTCGATGGCGTTCATCGGGCCGAACGACATCCTGGTTCTCGAGAAGGCCTCCGGCAAAGTTCAGCGCATTGTCGGCGGCACGATTCAAGCGACACCAGTGCTCGATCTGGCCGTGAACTCCAACTCCGAGCGCGGCCTGCTCGGCATCGCGCTCGACCCGCATTTTCCGTCGATGCCGTTCGTGTATCTCTACTGGACCGAGAGCACGACCGGAGCCGATTCCGCTGTTGTCGCCGAGACGCCGCTCCTGGGCAATCGCGTCGACAGGTTCTTGTGGAACGGCACGACGTCGACGTTGACCATGGATCGCAACCTGATACGCCTGCGCGCGCTGCAGGACGATTCAACCAACGGCCGGCAGCGAGGGAACCACAACGGCGGCGTCATCCGCTTCGGTCCGGACGGAAAGCTCTACATCTTCATGGGCGACAACGGACGGCGCGGCCAGATGCAAAATCTGCCGGACGGTCCGGGCTGCAACACGCTGCCGTGCCCCGCGATTCCTCAGGGCAATCTCGCCGACGATCAGTTCGGCGGACCCGAGCCGGACGATGCCCACCTGACCGGCATGATCCTGCGGCTCAATTCCGACGGCTCGACTCCGCACGACAATCCGTTCTTCAAAGCGGGCGCGCAGCGCGGCGGGCAGGCGGGCGCGAATCTTCAAAAACTCTTCGCCTATGGCGTCCGGAACGGATTCGGCATCGCGTTCGATCCGCTCTCCGGAGATTTGTGGGACGCCCAAAACGGCGACGACAGCTTCACCGAGCTCAACCGAGTGGAGCCAGGCGCCAATCTCGGGTGGGTGCAGGTCATGGGGCCGCTCGACCGGCTCGCGCAGTTCAAGCAGATCGAGACGAACCCACCCTTCACCGGGCTTCAGCAGGTGCGATGGCCGCCGACGAACATCGCCGACAGCGCCAAGGAAGCGCTCGTGCGGTTGTTCATGGTCTTCGAAGACGCCCACAAGTTCGAGTCAACGCTCGACGGCGCGCATGAGGTGCCGATGGTGATGACGACGGCCGGCGCCGAGGCCGAGTTCAAGCTGGATCACGAGGGGAGATTGAGGTTCGAGCTCGAAGCCACGGCACACATCGAGAACGCGACGCAGGCCCACATCCATCTCGGCGCGCGAGGACAGAACGGTCCCATCGTCGCGTTCCTGCTCCCGTTCAACGCGGCCGGCGTCGACTTCGAAGAGGGCGACGAGATCGCCGAAGGAAGACTGACCGACGCGGACGTCATCGAGCGGCCCGGATTCGACGGGACGGTGGCGGCGCTCGTCGAGCGGATGCGGCAGGGCCGTGCGTACGTCAACCTGCACACGACCGCGTTCCCCGGCGGCGAAATCCGTGGTCATGCCGACGTCCATGACAAGCCCGTCTCGCGCTACAGCGATCCCGAGTTCAGTTGGAAGTTCGAGGTCGCGCCAGCCGCGATCGGATTCATGAGCAGCGGGGCGCTGGGAGGGCAGTATTTCGGCGACATGTTCACCGGCGGAGCCACAACGAATCTGCTTGGCGGGCATCTCTTTCATTTCAACCTGTCGAAGAATCGCAAACGGATCGCTGTTGACGACGTCCGTCTCAACGACCGGGTCGCCGACAACACCGCGAAGTACGACGTCACCGAAAGCGAGAGCCTGGTCTTCGGAAGCAACTTCGGTATCGGAACCGACATTCAGACTGGTCCCAATGGCAATCTGTTCGTGGTGTCGCTGAACAACGGCGCGATTTACGAGATATTCAGACGGCCATAAGGAGACTGACACAAAAGTTCTGGACGCTTCGCCTCTCCTGGAGGCTTCGCATCCTCGTTCTGGGGGCGTCCGCTGATCGTTCTGGACGCTTCGCCTCTTCGTTCTGGACGCTTCGCGAAGCCTCCAGAACGAACGGCGAAGTCATCAGCACGAACAGCGAAGTCCCCAGAACGCCCAGCGAAGTTCCGTGCTATGGTCAGCGGGTTCAGAACAAGGAGGCCGTATGTCGCTGTCCCGTCGCTCGTTTTTCCGAACGGCCGGTGCCGCCGGCGCCGGTCTGCTCTCGAGTGATTTCCTCTCCGCTCGCGGCCGCGAAGCCTTCGCGGCGCGCGAAGCCTTGGCGACGATGGACTCGACGGCCGTCGCCGCTCAAGGGGCGGCGCAGGCGAGACGCGCGATCAAGATCAGCTCCAACGAGAACGCGTACGGACCAGGCGCGGCCGCCCTTGACGCGGCCCGGAGCGTGCTCTCGCCGGTTGCGGGACGCTATCCCACCAACGTGCCCGATCTCGCGGCGGCGATCGCGAAGCACTTCGGCGTCGAGCCGCAGAACGTGCTCCTCGGGACAGGATCCGGCGAGGTCATCGAGGCCGCGGTCATGGCGTTCACGTCGCCAACCCGCCCGCTCGTCTCGGCATTGCCGACGTGGGAAAGTCCCGCCAGAACGGCGCGCCGGATCAAAGCCGGCGTGAAGGACATCCGCGTCGATGCCGACCTCAAGCTCGATCTGGCCGCGACGGCCGCGGCGGCAAAAGGCGCCGGCCTCGTGTTCTTCTGCAACCCGAACAACCCGACCGGCACCGTGCACTCGAAGGCCGCCGTCACGAAATTCGTCGAGGGCGTTCTCGCCGCCTCGCCGCAGACGACGATTCTTCTCGACGAGGCGTACTACGACTTCGTCGTCGATCCGTCCTACGCGACCGGTGTGCCGCTCGCGATGAAGTATCCGCGGGTGATCGTCACGCGGACGTTCTCGAAGGTGCACGGCATGGCGGGGCTGCGCGTCGGCTACGCGATCGCGCATCCCGATACGCTCAAGGCCATCGAGCCGCACAAGACCGGCGACCTCAACGTCCTCAGCGTCGCGGCCGCGGCGGCGTCGATTCAGGACACCGCGCACATCGCGAAGCAGCGCGATCTGACCCGGACGACGCTCGAGACGACCGTGCGGACGTTCAAGGACGCCGGGTGCAGAGTGAGCGACTCGCAGGCCAACTTCATCCTGGCCGACGTGAAGCGGCCCGCGAAGGAGTTCCGGGACGCCTGCGAACGGCTGGGCGTCATGATCGGCCGTGACTTTCCGCCGCTGACCAACTGGGCGCGGATCTCGATCGGCACGGCGGACGAGATGCGCGTGGCCAACGACGTGTTCAAGAAGGTGCTCGGCCGAGCGCAGACCACCGCGTCACGCTGAAGAGTGACGTCCGAACAAAACGAAGCGCCCATCGAGCGGTTTCGCAGCGCGCTGCACGAAGGCAACGTGCAGCGCGTCCGCGAGCTGCTCGACACGCACGCCGAGGTGCGAGCGGCGGTCAACGCGCCCATCAGCCACTTCAACAGCCGGCCGCTCGCGGCGGCGAAGAAAAACTTGCCGGTGGTCGATCTGCTGCTCGCGCACGGCGCGGATCTCAATCTCAAGAGCGAATGGTGGGCCGGCGGGTTCGGCCTCCTGGAGTACGACTGCACGCCCGAGCAGGCGGCGCCGCTCATCGCTCGAGGCGCGGTCGTCGACGTGTTCGCCGCGGCCCACCTCGGGATGATCGATCGAGTCCGTGAGCTGGTCGATCGAGATCCGTCACTCGTGCACGCGCGCGGCGGCGACGGCAAGACGCCGCTGCACTGCGCCCGCACCGTCGAGATCGCGCAGTATCTGGTCGACCGCGGCGCCGACATCGACGCGCGCGACGTCGATCACGAGTCGACGCCGGCGCAGTACCTCGTTCGTGACGCGCCGGACGTCGCGCGGCTGCTCGTCGACCGTGGCGCATGGTTCGACATCTTCATCGCGGTCGGCCTCCGCGATCCCGGCCTCGTCGAGCGCTGCCTCCGCGAGGATCCGGAGGCGATGGATCACCGCACGTGGCACGGCACGTACACGGCCGTCCACGACGGCAAGCGGCCGTCGACGCGCGAGGAGATCGGCGATCACCGCGGCGATATCTATCGCTGGGTGTTTGGTCACCACGTCTCGGCCATCGACGCGGCACGCGATCTCGGCTATCACGACATCGCCGAACTGCTGTTGCGTCACGCATCCCCCGCGCAGCGACTGCTGGCGGCGTGCGCGATAGGCGATCGCGCCGCCGCCGGCGCCGTCGTGGCGTCGCAGCCGGACGTCGTCTCGACACTCACGGCTGACCAGATGCGGTTAATCGCAGACAGAGCCCACGCCAACGACACCGCAGCGGTCGAGTTGATGCTGGAATTGGGCTTCGATCCGCTGGCGCGCGGCGTCGACAACTGGGAGCCGATCCGGTGGGCGGCGTTTCACGGCAACGCCGATCTCGTGAAACGGTTGCTTCCGCATAACCCGCCGATCGGCGTGCCCGATCCAACCTATGGAGGCACGCCGCTCGGCCAGTGCCTGTACGGCTCGCTGCACGGATGGGAGCGTCACCGCGGTGATTTTGCGACGACGGCCCGGCTGCTCCTCGATGCCGGCGAGCCCTTCGATCCCGCGTACTTGCCAATCGGACGCGACGATGTCGATGCGGTCCTGCGCGCGCACGTCGCCGCGTCGCGAAACCGCCCGTGATACGCGCGGAGATCCCGAATGGGGATCTCCGCGCCGCGTGTGCCGATTATCTTCCGCCGCCGCCGCCGCCACTGAGATCGATCGTCGCCGTTGCGCGCGCGCAGTTGGTCGCCATCGCGATCTCGCAGATCTCGTAAACGAGCTGGAACGTTCCCGAGGCCGTCTTGCCGAGCACGTCAACCGACCCGTCGGTGAGATCGAGACTGATCTTGTTGTTCGCTGGCGAGAGCGACACGAACGAGAGCCTCACGTTGGCCGTCGTCGCGCGCGCGCCGCCGAGCCAGTCGTTCGCGAGCACGTTGGCAATCACCGTGTTCGCTACCTTCGACGATCCCCGCCCGCTGTCGCCGACGGCGGTAATCTGCAGCGCCTGGACCGCCACCGTGACGGCCGCCTCGTCGCAGTTGGACGGCGTCGCGGTCTCGCAGATGGCATAGGTCAGCGCGTACGTCCCGACCGGCGTCCCGGTAGCGACGGTCACGGCCCCGGTCGCGGGATTGAGCGAAATGCCGTCCGTGGACGTGAGCTGCGTCAGAGTGACCTGCGCAAGCGTCGCCGCCGCGCCTGCGAACGTGTCGTTCGCGAGCACGCTGGCGACTGCAATCCCGCCGCTTCGCGGCGCCGCGCCGGCGTCGTTCACCGCATCGATGAGGAACGCCTTCACGGTGATCGTCACAGCGGCGTCATCGCAGTTGGTCGGGCTTGCGATCTCGCAGACGCGGTAGGTCAGCGTCTGAGTGCCCGGAGGCGTACCGACGAGTACGAAGACCGAACCGCTCCACGTGTTGAGCAGGATCCCCGAGCTCGTGGTCGATACCGCAGACAGCGTCACGGTTGCGGTCGTCACCGGCGCTCCATCGAGCGTGTCATTGGCCAGCACGCTCGCCAGCACGCTTCGTCCCGGGAACGATTCGGCGCTGTCGTTCACCGCATCGATGACAAAAGGCGCGCGGACCGCCACCGTCACCGTGGCGTCGTCGCAGCTCGACAGCGTGGCGATATCGCAGATGCGGTACCCGAGCGTATGCGTCCCGGCGGCGATTCCGTGCGCGACGCTCACGGTGCCGGTCGCCGTATCGAGCGCGAGGTTTTCGGAGGTGGACGACAGCGCCGTCAGCGTCACGGTCTTGCTCGTCGCCGCGATGCCGCCGATCAGATCGTTGCCGAGCACGTTCTCGACCGCAATCCCGCCCACTGTCGTCACTGCGGCGCGGTCGTCGACGGCATCGCTGACGTAAGGCGTCGGCGCGATCGTACTGTCAGGAACGATGGCCAGATCGCCGGGCGAAGCCGCGACGGCAAAGGAGCCGCTCACGGCGTTCGTGTTCACGTCGGCCACATCGACCACGCCAAGCCGGGGGACCGCAATGTAGATGCTGCGTCGATCCGGCGTCACGCCGATTCCGGAAGGAGTGTTCTGCTCTGTGTAGCTCGCGCCGCCGGCTCCAAGATCGATGATTCCCCCGATGTTGTTCGTCATCGTGTCGATCACCAGCAGGTGGCGTCCCGGAAAGAAGCCCGCGCCGTAGAGTGTGTCGACCCAGTATGACTGGACGCCCACGTACGCGCGGCTTCCATCCGGGGTGAACGCGATCGACCCCGGCAGCGAGAAGAGGTTGATAGTGTCGCTGACCGACTCCGAGGCGCGGTCCACCAGCGCGAGGCCGCCGCCCGCGCTGAAATTGAGGCCGGAAAAGTCAAAGGTGATGAAGCCGATGTACGGCGTGCCGTCCGGCGCGATGGTGACCGACCAGGCTGTGTGGGTGATGCCGTCGACCGGAACCTTTTCTGCAGCGAACGAGTGCACGGTCGGATTGGCGAGGTCGAGCACGTTGATGACGTAGATGAGCCCGGCCGCCACGTACAGGCGATCGCCTTCCAGAGTGACCGCGATGTTGCCGCTGGCTCCGACCGGGATCTCTGTGATGATCGTGTGCGCCTCTGCGTTATCTGCGACGTTGACGACCTGCACCACGCCAGCCGTAGTCATGACATAGAGCAGGCCGCCGTCCGGCGACACCGCAAGAGACGAAGGGCCCGCGCCCACCGGAATCGTTTCGAGCACCGCATCAGAGCCGGTGTCGATCACAGAAATGGCATTGGCGTCGGTCTCGGCCACATACGCACGCAAGCCATCGCGTCGAATGACGACGCGCGCGGGACCGACGCCGGCTCCGAAATCGAGCGGCGTCGGCGCGGCCTTGGCCGGATCGATTACAGAAACGACATTCGCGCCGGAGTGAGCGACGTATGTTTTCGTTTGCGCCTCTGCCCGCGTCGAGCCGGCCGCGACGAGCAGCGGGAGCAACGCCAGCACCATTAGGCGGGTTGTATTCCGTTGAGCTGTACTTCGCACCGTCACGTCGTACCTCCTCATTGCGTGAGACGTGCGGATGCGTCCGCGCGGAACAGAAAACGGCGCGGCGCCTTCATCAGATCGAGCCGCGCTGCTATACTCACCGCCTCTCCGCATTTGGAAACTGTAAGTCTGTCACCCGACTAGCCCGACGAGAGCGCATCAGCGGCCCACCATGAATCGGCGCAGACGAATCGTCGGCTCAATCGTCTTCATCATCTCGATCGCGACCGGCACGGCGGCCTTTGCGGCGACGCCGCTGGACGAGGCGGTTCGTCTCCAGCGTGAAGGGCGGAACCGCGACGCGCAGCGCGCGCTCCGCGCGATGTTGCCCGAGCTGCGCGCGTCGAGCGATCGAGCGTCGCTCGCGCGCGCGCTCGCGGCCGTGACCGACGCGTCCATTGCGCTCGGCGACTACGAGTCGGCGATTCAGGAAGCGCGCGAGGCGTTCGACGTTCACCAGCAGCTCGGCCAGCGATCGGACGCGGCGTGGGATCTGAACGCGGTCGGCCTCGCGAATCTCTACCTCGGCCGTTACGACCGCGCGATCGACAGCTACGAGCAGGCGCTGGCGCTGGATCGTGCCGGCGGCGACGGCGACGGCGAAATCACGCGCTTGAACAACATCGGCAACGTGCAATCCGTGCGCGGGCGGTATGCGGACGCGCTCCGGCTGTACCAGGAGGCGATGGCGGAAGTCGACACACGGACGTCCGAGCGCGAGCGCGCGCGGCTGCGCAAGATGACGATCTCGAACCTCGCCGTGCTCCACCAGCGGCTCGGCGCCGACGCGCGCGCGCTCGATCTGTATGGGCGCCTCAGGGCCGGCGAGACGATGCAGCCGAGCGAAGAAGCGCAGCTTCTGATCAATCAAGGCGCCCTCCTCAGGCGTCTCGGCGATCCGATCAAAGCGATGCAGACGTATCGGCAGGCGCAGGCGCTCTTCGCCCGCGCGCAGCACCGCGACGGCGAGATCGGCGCGTGGCGCAACATCGGCACCGCGTACGCGCTCGACCTGAACGACAACCAGCGGGCATTGGACGCGTTCGGCGAAGCACTGACGCTCGCGCAGGCGTCGTCGAACCAGCGGGGAGAAATTCAGGCGCGCCTGAACCGAGGCGAGACGCTTCGCCGCATGGGACGGCTTGCCGATGCCACGGGTGAGCTTCAAGCCGCGCTCGCAGGCGCCACACGCGTTGGGCTTGTCGAAGAACAGTGGAAGGCGCTCTACAGTCTGGGCCGCATTGTCGAGGCCGAAGGCCGGCGCGATGATGCGCGGCGATCGTACGAACAGGCGATCGCCGCCATCGAATCGGTTCGTGCCGATCTGCGGGTCGCCGCCCTCAAGTCCGAGTTCCTGGCCGACAAGCGCGACGTCTACGACGCGCTGATCGCGCTCCGGCTTTCAGATCCGTTTCCGCCGGCGGCGGAGGTGTTCGCGCTCATGGAGCAGAGCCGCGCGCGCACCTGGCAGGACCGCCTGCACCCGGCGGCGCCGCGATTGTCGCTCGGCGACGTGCAGCCGAAGATCGAGAAAGACACGTTGCTCATCGAGTATTGGAGCGGCGGAGCTGCCTCCGCGCTGCTCTGGATTTCCTCGTCCGCGTCCGGCATCGTCAAGCAGCCGGCGGGCGCAGACGACATCAAGAACGTGCAGCGTTTCGCCGACGCGGTCTCGCGCGTCGGCCCGGTCGGAAACACCTGGCGCGACGCGTCTGTCGCGGCCGGGCGCGTCCTGCTCTCCGGATTGCCGGACGATATCGTCTCCAGCGGCTCCAGCGGCGTGACCCGGCTACTCGTCGTTCCCGACGGGCCGCTGCACTTCATTCCGTTCGAGGCACTCACTATTCCCGGCGGACGCGATCTGCTCGTCGAACGGTTCGATGTCAGCTACCTGCCGTCGGCCGCGTTTCTCGCGCACCGCGGCGGCGAAGCGCATCGCTCGTGGAAATGGCCATGGCAGCGCGAGCTCGTGGCGTTTGGCGATCCGCAGACGATGCCGGCGGCTTCCGCCGATTCCGAAGCGGCGCTGCCGCGCCTGCCGTATGCCGACGACGAGATTCGAGCCATTGCCGACGCACTCCCGGGACGGTCGGCGCTGCATCTGGGCGAAGGCGCGCGGAAGTCGCTTCTTCAGGGACTGCGCAGCGTGCCGCTCGTGCATTTCAGCACGCACGCGATTGCCGACACGCGCGATCCCGACCGATCGCGCATCCTGCTCGCGCCGGCGGCGCCTGGCGGGCCCGCCGACCATCTGTTCCTGCGCGAGATTTACGACCTGGACTTCACGGGCGTGCAGCTCGTCACGTTGTCCGCATGCGACACCGAGCGCGGCAAGGTGATCCGTGGCGAGGGCGTCGAAGGATTCAGCCGCGCCCTGCTCGCGGCCGGCGCGGCGTCGGCGGTCACGACGATGTGGGACGTCGTCGATCGCGCCAGCGCGGAATTCATGAAGCAGTTCTACTTCGCGCTCGCGCGCGGCGATGCTGAAGCGGCGGCGCTGCGGCACGCGAAGCTGCGGTTCCTGCGCTCGCAGCTCGTGTGGTCGCACCCGCGCTACTGGGCCGGCTACGTGCTGAACGGAGATGGTCGGGAACGGCTCCCGCGCGTCGTGCCGTGGAGCGTCGTGGTAGGAGTACCTCTTCTGACCGCGCTGGTCCTCGCCGCAGGAGTCTATCGGCTCTTCACTCGCCGCCAGCTTCGGCCGGCAGCCGCGGCGTGACCGTCCACGCCTCCTCATCGCACAGCAGACCGAACATTTCGACCGGCGCCGTTGAGTAGACTCGCACCGATGCGCCCGGTGGCGGCGCCACACCGTCGAACAGTTCGGACAGTTCGAGCGTCAGCCGGTGCCCGCTCCTGAGCGCGCGCACCGACCAATGAATGAGGGAGCCATCCTCTGCGTACAGCAACACGATCGTGTAGGCGGTCGTAAGATTGGGATTCTGAAGCGCGAGCGCCGCGTACTGTGCCCCGGTCAGCGCCGGTATCGGACCGAACGTCGACAAAGACCGCGTCGTACCGGAAAAGATCGGGCGCGTCATCGAGAGGAGGGTCCGGCTGCTCGTTGCCGCCGGGATGCCGCGCAGGTACGAATAATAAATGCTGGTCGACGAGTCCGGATTGACGACCTTCACCCTCGCGGCGGTCATGTTGGTCGCCTCGGCGAGCGTGAACCGCATTTCGGTCGGGCTCACGAACCGCACGCTGGTGATGGCCACGCCGTCGACGCGCACGCGCGAAAGGCTGTTGAATCCCGTGCCGTGAACCGACACGACCGTTCCAGCGGGGAACCGGCCCTCGCCTGGAATGATGTCGGAAATCGCGACGCTTCCGCCGACAGTCACCCGGCCCGGCGACACTCTGGCGGGGACCATCGTCCCGTTCAGATTGAATAGCGACGACGGATCCAGCGTGAACTCCGTGCGGCTGCCCTCCGCCACGTCTGCGCGCGTCCGCAGCGTCACGGTCAGCAGGGGAAAGTCTCCCGTGGCCGGCGTCGTCGTCACGTACGCAATTGACGCGCGGTTGCCGTCGATCACGGCGGCGCCAGCGACTTCACCGGTCGGCGCAAACAAGCCGATGCCGACGACGTCGGCGAACATCGCGGGATCGAACGCGAATTGCGGACGACCGCCGGAAATGGGCGTCGCCTCGGTCGTCCGCACTTTGATCTGGATGGTGGCGCCCGCCGGCGCCGCGTCGTCGCGAACGCGGATCGACAGGTCGCCTATGCTTTGCGCGGATGCGGCGCTTACTCCGAGCGCCGACAGACAGATTACGCTAGCGATCAGTTTGCTTCGCACATCAAGATCCCCGCGGCGCGACCCTGAACGATTGCAATCCGGATTCGGCAATGGCCGCGCCCGCGGCGTCGTACGCCGTCACGTCCCAGAGCAACGTTCGGCCGGGAGTGATTGACGATCGTACCGACGATGGCAGGTCTGCTTCGAGTGCGGTCGAGGAAGTGGACCAGATCTCGTGGCGATCCACTTCCATGAGCCGCACGCGGTAGCGCACCGCGCGATCGACGCCGAGCCATTCGAACCGTCGCGGCGCTTCTACCTGGTCGCCCACCGGTCCTCGCGCCGTGACGGCCAGCGAACGCGTGACCTCGTCTCCTGACGTCACCCTGCGGGGGAGTTCGGGCGCCGTCCTGCTGACGAGGAGGTAGAAGCTACCCGCGGCGATCGCGACTAGCAAAACAGCTGCCATGGCGGCCATCCGGAGAACTCTGAAACGGTCGACCTTCGCTTCCCGGATTCGAATGCTAGTCGACGTCAGGGTTTGCAGCAGCGCGAGCTCTGCCTGACAGTTCAAGCATTGGCGAATGTGGCTGTCCGCCGCCGCCCGATCCGGCGGGCCCAGCGCGCCGTCCGCGTAGCGTCCCAGTTGCTCGATCGACAGGCACTCGGCGCTCGGAGCGAGAGATTTTCTCAGGATTTCGTCTTCCATCGCTTCACCGCAGTGTTCAACTTTCGTTTGGCGCTGACGATGTAGGCCTTGGCGCCGCTCGGGTTCGTCAGGCCGAGCGCGTCCGTGATCGCGTCGAGCCGCATGTCGTGGCCGTAGTGGAGCGTCATCACCCGTTTTTCAGTCTCGTTCAGCGCGTTGTCCATCAGCGTTCGCACGACGTGCCGGGCGTCGCGGGCATCGAGCGCGGCCAGCGCCTCGTTCAGCTCCGAGGACTCGTCAACCATCTCGTCTTCTGGCGCCTCGTGGTGCCGCGCCGCGCGCGAGCGCTGCTCGTCGCGGCAGCGGTTGCGTGCGATGACGTACAGCCAGGTCGTGAACTTGGAATCGCGGCGAAACGAGTCGAGGCTGGAATAGGCCTTGACGAACACGTCCTGCGCGAGATCCGGCGCGAGACCGCGGTCCCCGGTGAGCCGGTGACACCACGCGACGACCCGGGTGCGATGACGCTGGAACAACTCGTCGAGAAGCTGACGCGATCGATGCGAGCTCGGCGCTAGACGGTACTGGGCAATCAGCTCCTCGTCCGAGCGCACGTCCATCCCGCCGAGTATAGGCCGTCTGCCTCATACCAAGTGAGACGGTCAGCGGCCGAGGGGCGGAACACGAATCCCGAAACTGTTTTCGGAACGCGAAAGCTTATTCGAAGGACGTAAAGGAGATCAACGGTCGACCGGATACTCCTGAACCCAGCGGAACCCGCGACTCGAGAGCAGAAACTTGCTGCGATCGAACAACGGCAGGCGCATCTGGATGGCGTGGCCGTCCATCGCGCCGTCGCGGATCAGCTGTTCGGCGGCGGGTTGCTCGAACGTGAAATCAGCTTTCTACAGTACGACTCCCTGAAGTCGGACTTGCTGAAGTCGCGCTACAGTACGACTCGAGACAGTTGATGAAAAAGCTGCTGGGGCTGACGCTGGGGCTGGCGCTTCTCGCGGGCGGAACGCCGCTCGGTCAGCCGCGCGCTGCGACCACGAATCTCGTCATCGTCGTCGATGGTCTGCGCCCCGACTATGTGACGACCGAGCTCATGCCGCGCCTCGTCCGCCTCGGACAGCGCGGCATCGTGTTCAACGCCCATCACTCCGTGTTCCCGACCGTGACGCGCGTGAACGCCGCGTCGTTCGCCACCGGAACGTATCCGGAGACGCACGGCCTGCTGGGCAACGCCGTCTACGTGCCCTCCGTGAATGCGACGCGCAGTCTGGACACCGGCGCGCGCGAAAACCTCGAGGCGATCGCGCGCGCCGACGCGCCGCTGCTGACCGCGCCGTCGCTCGGCGAGATCCTCCAACGTGCGGGGAAGAAGCTGCTCGCGGTCGGATCGGGCACGAGCGGCGCCGCGTTTCTGCTGAACCACACCGTCGCCAGCGGCGCGATCATCCATCACGAATTCACGCGGCCGGCCGGGCTCGGTGCGCACGTCATCGAGAAGCTCGGGCCCCCGCCCGCCCACGCGACGCCGAACGCCGCGCAGAACCGGCGCGCCGTCGACGCGTATCTGACGATCGGTCTCGACGAGATTCATCCCGACGTGACGTTGATGTGGATCAGCGATCCGGATACGACAGCGCACTCGCACGGCATCGGCGCCCCCGCGACGCGCGACGCGCTGAAGCTCGTCGACGCCGAGATCGGACGCATCGAGGATACGCTGCAGTCGAAGGGGCAGCTCGCGCGAACGAATCTGATCGTCATCTCCGATCACGGCTTCACGACCCACACCGGCACGCTCAGGCTCGAGGCGCTGGTCGATCCGTTCGTCCGCACGATGCCCGACGGCTCGCGCGACATCGCCGTCGCAGAAGGCGCGATTTACCTGCGCGCGGAGGGGAACGACGTTGCGAGAGTGGCGGCGATCGTCGCCGCGCTGCAGCGGCGGCCGGAGGTCGGCGCCATCTTCACGCGACCTCCCGCACGCAGCGGTCCGGAAGGGCCGCGCGGTCCTGGCGGTGTTGTCCCCGGCACGCTGTCCTTCGACGTGGCGCGATGGAACCACGCGCGCGCCGGCGACATCCTCGTGTCGGCGAACTGGACGTCGGAGAGCAATGATGCAGGCTACGCCGGTATGACCACGCAAACCGGGACCGCGGGACACGGTGCGTCGAGCCCGCACGACATCCACAACACGTTGATCGCCGCCGGTCCCGATTTTCGCGAGCACGCGGTGAGCGAGGTCCCGACCGGCAACGTCGATCTCGCGCCGACGCTGTTGCGTCTGCTCGGCCTTCCGATTCCAGCGACGATGACGGGGCGCGTCATCGAGGAAGCGTTGCGCAATGGACCAGCGCCGTCCGCCGTACGTGTCGAGCACGCCGCCGAGTCGGTGAAGACGCCGGACGGCTCCTACGAGCTGACCGCGCATCTGTCGAGCGCCGCCGGGCGCCGCTACCTCGATTTCACCGAGGTCAAGCGACGTTAACGCGCCACCTCGAGCGCGAAGCCCGCAAAAATCGCAACGGATAATTCCGGCGTTTCACAGATTTTGCGAAATGACTTCGCACCGGGCTCGAGCGTGATGCGCATCCGCCCGACCGGTTGTGAAAGAATCGCGCTCTTGACGCCCGACTCGCGTATTTATGTCGTCGGATCAGGCACGTTGGTCGGCAGCGCCATCGTGCGGCGCCTGTCGGACGCTGACTTCACGAATACCGTCGATCGCCGCGACGAACCGGATCTCACGAGCCGCGACGCCGTCGATCGATTCTTCGCGCGTCACAAGCCCGAGTACGTGTTCGTCGCCGCCGGCAGGACCGCGGGGATCGCGGGCTACATGCGGCGGGCGGCGGACCTGATGCTCGACAACCTCTTGCTCGCGTCGCACGTGATCCCGGCGGCGTCGCAGCACGGCGTCAGGAAGCTCCTGTATCTGGCGGGTTCGTGCATTTACCCACGCAACGCGCGGCAGCCCATGCAGCCGTCGTCGCTGGGGACAGGACCGGTCGACCCGGCGAGCGCGACGTACGCCGCAGCAAAGCTCGCGGGCATACGTTTGTGCGACGCGTTTCGCCACCAGTACCGCGCGCCGTTCATCACGGCGATTGCCGCCGACCCCTACGGTCCGGGCGACGATTTCAGTCCCGACTCGCATGTCGCCGCCGCGCTGATTCGCCGGATGCACGAGGCGAAGCAGTCCGGTGCGCCGGTGGTCGACGTCTGGGGATCGGGACGGCCGCGCCGCGAGTTCATCTACATCGACGATCTTGCCGACGCGTGCGTGTTCGTGATGCGCTACTACGACGGCGCCGATCCGATCAACATCGGCACCTGCATCAGCACCTCGATCGCCGATCTGGCGGTGATGATTCGCGACGTGGTCGGGTATCGAGGCGAGCTGCGATTCGACCGGAGCAAGCCGGATGGTATGCCGCTCATAGGCCTCGATTCGACCCCGCTGCACGGCCTCGGGTGGCAGCCGAGCTGGGATCTCCGCCGCGGACTGGCACAGACGTACGAGTCGTATGCAAGTCTGAAGTCTGAAGTCTGAACCGGGCTTGGGGCTTGGGGCTTGGTGCTCAGTGCTGAGAGCTGAGAGCTGAGCTGAAAGCTGTCACATTTGCCTCCGGTCCCTCGTCCTGCGGGGAGAAGGAGAGGCACTCCCATGAAGGTCTTGATTGCAGGAGCGACCGGCGCAATCGGCCGGCCGCTTGTTCGCGCGCTCGTTCGGCAGGGACACGAGGTGATCGGATTGACGAGGACGGCGGCGAAGCGGCCGCTCGTCGAATCGCTGGGCGCTCGCGCCGCGATTGCCGACGCGCTCGACGGCGACCGCCTCGCACAGGTTGTCGCCGAGGTCGCGCCCAGTCATGTCGTGCATCTGCTGACCGCGCTGCCCGCCGCCGGTCCGATGCGAGCGCGTGACCTGCGCCCCACCAATGCGCTGCGCGTGCACGGCACGGCGAACCTGCTCCGCGCCGCCATCGCCGCGCGCGTCTCGCGGATCGTCGCCGAGTCGTTCATCGGCATCTACGGCCGCGTCGATTTCGATCGCCCGCGTGGCGAGGACGGTCCGCTCGCGCCCGTGCCGGACGGCCCGACTCCGCGACTTCGTCGCTACGTCGAGGGTCGCCGAAGCCTTGGCGGAGGCGCCGGATTTCGTGAAGCGGCGCTCGCGCTGCGCTCTCTCGAAGATCAACTCGCGCGCGCGCGCGAGTCGAAGCAGATCGAAACGGTCACGCTGCGATACGGCGGCATCTACGGCCCCGACGTCCCGTCGCTGCAGGCGCTCGTTCGTCTGCTTCGGTCGAGACGCGTGTTCCTCCCCAGAGGAGCGAACGGCATCATGTCGTTCGTGCACGTCGACGATGCGGCGGAGGCGACAGTGCTCGCGCTGGAGCATCCATCGCCCGGCGGCGTCTACAACATCGTGGACGACGAGCCGATGCCGCTCGCGCGATTCGTCGACATGCTCGCGTCGGCGGCCGGCGCGCCGCCGCCGCGCACGGCGCCGGCCTGGCTGTTTCGCGTGCTCGCGCCGCTGATGCTCGAAGCGATGGCCGTGCGGATGCCCCTCTCGAACGCGAAAGCGAAGCGGGAACTCGGGTGGCGGCTCGCGCATCCGACGGCGACCGACGGCTTGCCAGGCATCGCCGAACTGAAGAACGCGGCCTGATGGACGCCGGCGCATTCGAGGAGCTTCGGCCGTACCTGTTCGCGATCGGGTACCGGATGCTCGGACGCGCGAGCGAGGCCGAGGACGTCGTGCAGGATGCCTGGGTCCGTTATCAGACCGCGGCGCCCGCCGCGCTCGACTCGCTGAAGGCGTATCTCACGACGATCGTCACGCGGCTCTGTCTGGATCGGTTGAAGGCGGCGCGCACGACACGCGAGCACTACGTCGGGCCGTGGCTGCCCGAGCCGATCCTCACCGACGGTCCCACGAACCCCGAGCAGCTCATGGCGCGCTACGAATCGATCACGATGGGCTTTCTCGTCCTGCTGGAAACGCTGACGCCGCCCGAGCGCGCCGTCTTCCTGCTGCGCGAGGTGTTCGACTACGACTACGACGCGATCGCCGGCATGCTCGACACGACCGCCGCGAACTGCCGGCAGTTGTTGTCGCGCGCGAAATCGCGCATCGCCGAAGGCCGGCCGCGATTCGCCGGCGAGCCGAACTCAGAGCGGCGCCTCGTCGAAGCGTTCGTCCGCGCGATGGAGCGCGGCGATCCTGCCGAGCTCGCCGCGATGCTAGCCGATGACGTGGAGTACTGGGCAGACGGCGGTGGAAAGGTTGCTGCTGCCGGCCGTCCGTTGTTCGGCCGCGACTCCGTACTGAAACTGCTGCTCGGTCTTCGCCGCACCGCCGCGACTCTCGGCGTGTCGATGTCATCAAATGTCTCGCTCGTCAACGGCGAGCCGGCGATCGTCGTGCGCGTCGGGCCCCAGATCGATAGCGTCTATGTCTGTTCGATCGCGGACGGCCGCATCGCCGCCATTCACGCTGTGCGCAATCCCGACAAGCTGGAGTACCTCAAAGGGCAGTTGCAGGGCTAAACTTTCCGGGTCCCTTATGCCTGCAGGCTGGCCGCTGACGATGGCCCTCGCATCGCTCGAGGACGAGATCTGGTCGGCGACTCCGTTTGCCGTCGTCGGCACGATGTCGCCCGCCGAGCACGGTCTCGTCCGGTTCGAGCTCCGCACCCGTGTCGCCACGTCCGTGAACCGGCTGGCTCCCGACGAATTTCTGCCGGGACACGCCGTCGATCGCATGCTGTCGTCGTTGCACGTCGGTCCGCTGTCCCGCGCGCCGATCGACGGGGCGGACGCGACGTGCTTCGCGGCGCTTCCGGACTCGCGCCCGTTTCAGGATGCGGAGACGCAGGCGCTCGCGCATCTCGGCCAGCGGATCGCCGCGCTGTCGGGGGAGCCCGAGCCGGCCGCGGCGCGCGAGGAGCGTCTCGCGCGGATCGACGGGCTGTCCGACATGCTGCCCACGCTCAGCGCGGCGCTCGATCTTCGCGACGTGTTCGATCAACTGTCCGCGGTCGCGCGGCGGGTGCTGCCACACGACTCGGCGTTCGCCTTCGTCTTCATCGACGTCGACGATCAGATCAAAATTCGGCTGCACGCGCTCAGCGCGCCGAAGGACTGGCACATCCCCGAGGTGATCGACAACCCGTACCCGTACGCGATGACCGAGGGATGGGACTTCGCCATTCATCACGACCTGAGCGCGGATCCGATCGAACGGGATCTGCCGGGCACGCGCCTGGGTCTCCGCTCCGCTGTGCGTCTGCCGTTCAGTCTGGACGGCCGGGTGGCCGGCGCCGTGGCGTTCAGCTCGTTTCAGCCGAATCGCTACCGCGAGGCCGACGTCCCGATCGCGCGCCGGATTGCCGACTACGTGTCGCTCGCGCTCGCGCACCAGCGTCTCGCAGACGAGGCGCGCGAGGCCGCGGCCATCCGCGAGCGGGCCGCCCACCTCGAGATGCTCGACGGGCTGCTGAAGACGCTGGCCGGCGCGCTCGACGTGCGCGACGTCTTTCACCGCGTCTCGGAAGTCTGCGAAAAGGTGATGACGCACGACGCGATGTCGATCTCGATCCCCCATGACGATGGGCGCGGATGGACGCTGCACGTGACGACGGGCGCGCTCGGTCACATCGTGACGCCGTTTTCGATGTCGGCGCCGACGCCGCGCCTCCTCGACAGCCACTGGGACTTCGAGCTCGTCGCCGACATGGCGGCGCACGCGAAGTACGACGGCACGCCGTCGGTCAACGCCGGCATGCGCGCGCTGCTCAGCATCCCGGTGTGGGTCGAGCGCCGGCTCCGCGCGACCGTGAACTTCTACTCGCGCACGCCGGGGCATTTCACGAACGACGACGTCCTGGTCACGCGGCGCATCGCGGATCACATCGCGCTGGCGCTGTCGCACCAGCAGCTGGCCGAGGAGGCGCGCCGCAACGTGGAGCTGCGTGCGCAGACCGCGAACCTCGAGCTGCTCGACGAGCTGCTCGCGGCGATGACCGACACCGCGGAGCTGAGCGAATTGTTCGATCGCATCTCGGCCGTCGCGAGGAAAGTGATTCCGCACGACGCGATGGGGTTGCCGGTGCTGCTGCCCGACGGCATCCACGCGCGCCGCTACGCCAGCAGCGGGCTGGACGTGGCGACGATTCCCGAAGTGATTACGGTTCCTCCGGCCTTCACCCGTCCCGATTGGGAATACGAGCTCGTCGAGGATGCCGCACGCAGTCCCGAACCGCACAATCAGAGAACGGCGGCGGCGGGATACCGCTCGGCGGTGCGCGTCCCGATTCGAATCGAGGGCAAGTTCGCGGCGGGGCTCACCTTCCAGGCGCGCGAGCCGGGCGTCTACAAACAGACCGACATTCTCACCGCGCGGCGCATCGCGGATCGATTCGCGTTGTGCCTGTCGCGCGAGCGTCAGGCCGAAGCCTCCAAGCGCGCCGACGAAGCCTCGGCGCGGGCGTCGAAGCTGGAATCACGCGTGCGCGCGCTGACCGAGGAGCTCGACGCGCGCACCGGCTATCGCCGCGTCGTCGGCGAGTCGGCGCCGTGGCGGCTGGTGCTGACGCAGGCGACGCAGGTCGCGGCGACCGACACGACCGTGCTGCTGCTCGGCGAATCGGGGACGGGCAAGGAAGTGGTCGCGCGGTTCGTCCATCGCGCTTCGTCCCGGCCCGACGGTCCGTTCGTCGCGCTGAACTGCGCGGCGCTGCCGGAGCAGCTGCTCGAAGCGGAGCTGTTCGGGTACGAGCGCGGCGCGTTCACCGGCGCGACGCAGAGCAAGCCGGGTCAGTTGGAGCAGGCGGGCGGCGGGACGTTGTTTCTCGACGAGGTCGGCGAGATGAGCCCGCCGGTGCAGGCGAAGTTTCTCCGGGTGCTGCAGGAGCGCGAGTTCCAGCGGCTCGGCGGCACGCGCGTGCTGCGGACCGACGCGCGGATTGTCGCGGCGACCAATCGCGATTTGCCCCGCGCGATCCAGCAGGGCACGTTTCGCGAGGATCTGTTCTACCGGCTGAACGTCTTCGCGATTCACCTGCCGCCGCTGCGCGATCGGCGCGACGACATCCTGCCGATCAGCGACGCGTTCCTCTCCGAGATCGGCCGCGGACTCGGCCGGCCGCCGGCCGGCATCTCGAAGGACGCGCGGAAGCGCCTCATGGACTATCACTGGCCGGGCAACGTGCGCGAGCTGCGCAACATCCTCGAACGCGCGGCGATCCTGTGCGAGGGCGGGCTAATCACCGACGAACACCTCGCGATCGTGGCGCCTTCGCCAGCGCCGTCACGACCGCCAGCGCGCGAAATCGCGGCAGCGGCCTTGGCCCCCCGAAGCGCCGAAGGCGCGAAGGGGGGCGATCTCAACGCGATGGAGCGCGCGATGATCGAGCAGGCACTGCAGAACGCGCGCTTCAACAAGTCCAAAGCGGCCGCCGCCCTCGGACTGACTCGCGCGCAGCTCTACGTCCGCATGCGAAAGCACGGGCTCGAGTAATGGTGCTCTCCGATTTCAGCGGCGAGATCCGCGCGATCGCCGACGTCGAGGCGTTCGGCCTCATGCTGCACGCGCCCGGCGAGCGCGCGCGGCTGCTCACGCGTCATCGCGTCGGAACCGCGGCGCACCTGCTGCCGGTCGACCGGCTGCCGGCGGCGATCAATCCCGCCATCGCCGCGACGACCGTCGTCACGCCGCTGTCCACGCACGCCGAAGCGTCGCACCCCGTCGTCGAACGCCTGTTGAAGTACGACATCGACTGCCTGCTGCTGATGCCGCTGCCCGGCGACCTCGGCCTGTTCTGGGCCGGCAAGCGCGGCGTCGAGTCGTTCGACGCGCGGACGGTCGCGGACTTCGACAGGCTCCTCCCGCGTCTCGCCGCTGCGCTTCACGCGCCCGAAGCGCCCGACGTGCGCCTGCAGCGGCTGTCGAGCATCGATGCCGTCGACGAGATGCTGCCGGTCGTCGCCGGTGCGCTCGACGTGCGCGAGGTCTTCCATCGATTGTCCGAGGTGGTTCGATCGGTGGTGCCGCACGATGCGACGACGATCCAGTTCCTGTCGGAGGATCAGGCGCATCTGCGGATGTACGCGCTGGACGGCGTGTCTCCCGAGAACATTCCCGAGACCGTCGAGACCCAGTACGCACCCGTGTTCAATCAGCACGTCCAGTTCTCGATTCACGACGATCTCCTGGCCAATCCGGCCGAACGCAACCGGCCGACCGCGAAAGCGGGGATGCGGTCGGCGCTGCGGCTGCCGCTCTCGTTCGACGGGCGGATCGGCGGCACGCTCGAGTTCTGCTCGTCGGCGGTCGCGACGTACCGCGAAACGCACGTCCCCGTCGCGCGGCACATCGCCGACTACGTCACGCTCGCCATTTCGCATCAGCGGATGGCCGACGCGGCGCGGCGGGCCGCGACGCTGCGCGAGCGCTCCGAGAACCTGCTCGTGCTCGACGATCTGCTCGCCACGCTGTCGGGCGTCCTCGACATGCGCGAAGTGATCGATCGCGTGTCGGTGATCGCGCAGAAGGTGCTGACGCACGATGCGATGGGCGTGACGACGATTCTCGAGTCCGAACGCCGCCTCCACGTCCACGCGGTCAGCGGGTTCGGCGACGACTTTCCGCGATCGTTCGAGACGCCGATGCCTCAGCCCGAGCTGCTGACCGACCCCTGGGAATTCCTGATCATCGACGACATGGCCGCCGATCCGCGATACGCCAGCTCGCCGACGGTGAAGGCGGGCATGCAGTCCGTCCTCGGCCTGCCGGTGCGGCTCGAAGGCCGCCTGCAGGGCGGCGTGAATTTCTACTCCCGCTCGAAGGCGGCGTTCACGCGGGACACGGTGCTCGTCGGCAAACGCATCGCCGATCAT
Source organism: Vicinamibacterales bacterium (assembly GCA_036004865.1). Lineage (GTDB taxonomy): Bacteria > Acidobacteriota > Vicinamibacteria > Vicinamibacterales > CAVVIG01 > QHWF01. The sequence continues at coordinate 17,679 of DASYQZ010000129.1, read as the reverse complement.
CTCGCGCTCGCGCTGTCGCACCAGCATCTGGCGGAGGAGGCGCGCGCCAACGCGGAGCTGAAGGCGCAGACCGCCAACCTCGAACTGCTCGACGAGCTGCTCGCAGCGCTGACCGACACGGGCGAGCTGAGCGAGCTGGTCGATCGCGTCTCGACCATGGTCAGAAAAGTGATCGCGCACAATGCCATGACGGTGTTCGTCATGCTGCCCGATGGTCTCCAGGCGCGCCGATACGCGAGCAGTGGCCTGGACGCCGCCGTCACCAGCGCGGCCACGGTGGTTCCCGTTCCGCCAAGCTTCACGCGCGATCCCGGTTTCGATTACGACCTCGTCGAGGACACGTCGATTCGCTCCGAGGAGTACAACCAGCGGGCCGCATCGTTGGGATTTCGCTCGTTGTTGCGGGTACCGATCCGGATCGGCGGCACACTCGTGGCAGGCGTGGGGTTCATGGCGCACGATCCCGACGTCTACAGGCCGAGCGACGTGCTCGCCGCGCGCCGCATCGCCGATCGCTTCGCGCTGTGTCTCTCGCGCGAGCGGCAAATCGAAGCGTCGAGGCGCGCCGACGAAGCGTCCGATCGCGCGTCGAAGCTGGAATCCCGCGTCCGCGCGCTGACCGAGGAGCTCGACGCACGCACCGGCTATCGCCGCGTCATCGGCCAATCGGCGCCGTGGAAGCAGGTGCTGACGCAGGCCACGCAGGTCGCGGCGACCGACACCACGGTGCTGCTGCTGGGCGAGTCGGGGACGGGCAAGGAAGTGGTCGCGCGCTTCGTGCATCGCGGGTCGCCGCGGCGCGACGGCCCGTTCGTCGCCTTGAACTGTGCGGCGCTGCCGGAGCAGTTGCTCGAAGCGGAGCTGTTCGGGTACGAGCGCGGCGCGTTCACCGGGGCGACGCAGAGCAAGCCGGGTCAGCTCGAGCAGGCCGGCGGCGGCACGCTGTTCCTCGACGAAGTGGGCGAGATGAGCCCGCCGGTGCAGGCGAAGTTTCTCCGGGTGCTGCAGGAGCGCGAGTTCCAGCGCCTCGGCGGCACGCGCGTGCTGCGGACGGATGCGCGCGTCGTCGCGGCGACGAATCGGGATCTGCAGCAGGCGATGAGCCGCGGTCAGTTTCGCGAGGATCTGTTCTACCGGTTGAACGTCTTCGCGATCCGCCTCCCGCCCCTGCGCGAGCGCAAGGACGACGTGTTGCCGTTGAGCGAGGCGTTCCTCGCCGAGTACGGCAAGAGCCTCGGACGGCCTCCCGCCGGAATCTCACGCGACGCGCGGCAGAAGCTCATCGACTATCACTGGCCGGGGAACGTGCGCGAGCTGCGGAACATCCTCGAGCGGGCGGCGATTCTCTGCGACGGCGGGTTGATCACGGCGGAGCATCTGGCGCTCACCGTCTCCGCTGTCCCCAGGCCGCCGCAACCGGCGCGCGACATCGAGTCCGCCGCCGCCCTTGCCCCCCGAAGCGCCGACGGCGCGAAGGGAGGGCCGTCCGGCGATCTGAACGCGATGGAGCGCGCGATGATCGAGCAGGCGCTGCAGACGGCGCGGTTCAACAAGTCGAAGGCGGCCGCGGCGCTCGGCCTCACGCGCGCGCAACTCTACGTGCGCATGAAGCGGTACGGGCTCGAGTAGATGGCTGATGGCTAAGGGCTGATGGCTAATAGCCATTAACAGCCTGAGGCCTGATCGACAGGTTGTCGATTTCGGCGCAAGTCCCCTCCCTCGCCTCGTTCCACACTCGTTCGCCGTTTTTCCAAACATCCTGCGACCAGTCAAGCGTTTAGCCGGCGCGACGCGGCAGCCAGCTGGATTGGCGTCGGCCTTGCCTTCTCATCGGGCGGAGGAACGGTGACGCAACGCTGCATCGAGATGGTGATTGGCCGGCTGGTGACCGACGAGGAGTTCCGGGACATGTTTCTGGGCGACCCGCACCGGGCGCTCGGGGAACTGCTCGAGCGCGGTACGCATCTGACCCACGCCGAGATCGCGGCGCTCATCGCGACCGAGTCGACGCTCTGGGGACGCGTCGCGGAGCAAATCGATCTGCGGCTGCAGAAAGCCAGCCTCAAAACGTAAGTCCGGAGCAACGCCAATGATGTCGCACCGACTGCTGTCGATATCCGTGTGCCTGCTCGCGACCGCCACGGCGGCGCGCGCGCAAGAAAACCTGACGCTCGCGGACGCGACGGCGCGGGCGCTCTCGAAGAACCATTCCATTCGCATAGAACGCGAAGCGATCGCCGCCGCGAGCGCGCGGATGTCCGGCGCGGCCGGCGAATACGACCCGAAGCTTCGCTTCGATTTTTCCGGCCGGTACCGCCGCGATCCGGCCACGTCGCTGTTCTCCGGCGCGCCGGCCGGCGACGTGGCTCCGTTCCAGAACACGTTCGATTCGAACGTGTCGGTGACGCAGTTGTTCAAGACGGGCGCCACGGCCTCGCTGTCGACGTCGGTGTCGCGCGAAGGCAACGCCCGTGGTGACGGATTCTCTGGTCCAGGTACGCGAGGTCACGCGGCGGTTCGGATCGTTCGTCGCCGCCGATCGTGTCAGCTTCGACGTGCCGCGCGGACAGGTTTTCGGATTCCTCGGCCCGAACGGATCGGGAAAGTCGACGACGATTCGCATGCTCGCCGGGCTGCTGAAGCCGACGAGCGGCCAGGTCACCGGCTTCGACGGCCTCGACGTCGCGAAGGACACCGAGCGCTGGAAGCAGCGCACCGGCTACATGAGCCAGAAGTTCTCGCTGTACCTGGATCTCACGGTCGCGGAGAACCTGCGCTTCTTCGGATCGATCTACGGGCTGCCGAACGCGCCGCTCAAGGATCGGATCGCCGAATTGTCGGCGCGCCTGAAGTTCGAATCGCTCCTCGGCAGCATGACCAGTGCGCTCTCCACCGGTCAGCGCCAGCGCGTGGCGCTCGCCGCCGCGCTGCTGCACGAGCCGGAGCTGCTGTTCCTCGACGAGCCGACCGGCGGCGTCGATCCGCGCGGCCGCCGCATGTTCTGGGATTTGATTCACGAGCTCGCCGCCTCGCGCAGGATGACGGTGCTCGTCACGACGCACTACATGGACGAAGCGGAGCAGTGCGACCGCCTCGCGTTCATCCTCAACGGCAAGATGATCGCCGAAGGCGAGCCTGGCGACCTCAAACACGACTTGCGCGGCCGGATCTTCGAGATCGATCCGCGTGAGGATCCGTTCACGCTGCTGCCGATCGCGAAAGAGAGCGCCGCGCTCGAGGACGCCTATCTGTTCGGCGTCCGCCTGAGACTCGTCGCGACGCGCGTGGGGATCACAGATGCGGCGCGGCTGGCGTCCACGTTCGGGATGTCCGCGACAACCGAGCCGACGCTCGAAGACGTGTTCGTATCGCTCGCCCGCCGGCAGGCCTGACATTGCGGATTGGGGATTGCGGATTGCGGATTTATTGGTGATTGGTGATTGGTCATTGGTTCGTTGGTGATTCGATCGCTTGTTGATTGTAGAGAGAGTCAATCATGAAACGGCTACTCGCGGTCACCTGGAAGGAACTGCTGCAGATCCAGCGCGACGCCACGACGATGAAGATGATGGGTTGGCTGTTCGACGTGCACGTGCAGGGAAGCATCGCCGCGCTGTATCTCCTGACCGGGCTGTATGTCGCCGCCGTTCTCGGCCTCGGCATCCTGATCTCGACCATCGCGCAGACGCAGATGCAGGCAGGAACATGGCGATGATGCATCGTGATGCCGTTCGTGTTTCTCTCCGGCTACGTCTTTCCCATCGGCGGCATGCCGACGATCTTTCAGTGGTTGTGCAAGCTGGTGCCGGCCAATTACGCCATCCAGATCCTGCGCGGCATCGTGCTGCGCGGCGCGTCGATGGGCGAGCTGAAGGAACCGATCTTCTGGTTGACCGCCTACACGATCGGCATCATCGGCCTCGCCGTCGTCCGATTCAAGAAGACCGCGGAGTAAATCATTCTCGAGACTTCGCTGCACGGTGCTCGGAAACTTCGCTGTAAGGTGCTTGGAGACTTCGCTGTAAGGTGCGCAAAGCACCTTTAGAGCGAGAGCGCAAAGCACCTGGAGCGACCGCTTATGCTTCAACCGTGAGCACCTTCAAGACCCTCGACGATGTGACGCCGCTCGATCAACCGTTGGTCGGCGGCAAGGCGTTCAACTGCGCGCGGCTCAGACAAGCGGGCATCCCGGTGCCGGACGGCGTCGTGATTCCGAGCGACGCCGCCGCCGCGGACATCGCGCATCTGGCCACCGATCCGTGGTTTGACACGTTTCCGGCAGGAACGCTGTTCGCCGTGCGGTCGTCTGGCCTCGGCGAAGACAGCGAAGGCCACTCGTTCGCAGGCATTCACGAGACGCAGCTCAACGTCGCGCGCGATCAAATCGTCGAAGCAGTGCTCGTGTGCCGTCGATCGGCACAGTCGGACCAGGCGGTCGCATACCGCCACGCACACCGGCTCGGCGATGATCAGGCGCGCATTGGCGTCCTCGTCCAGCAGATGGTGCCTGCGGTCACATCGGGCGTCGCATTCACGGTCAATCCGGTGACCGGCGCTGACGAGCTCGTGATCGACGCCGCCGCGGGGCTCGGCGAAGCGCTCGTCAGCGGCCGCGTCACGCCAGACGAGTACCGCGTGCGCAAGTCCGATTTGAGCGTTGTCTCGACGTGTAAACAGTCCGACACGTCAGACTCGTTACAAACGAAGAAGTCCGACATGTCAGACCTCGTCGCGCTCGGCGAGCTGCTCTTGCGCATCGAGCGCCTGTACGGCGCGCCGCAGGACGTCGAGTGGTGCCACGACGGCCGGCAGTACTGGATCGTACAGTCGCGGCCCGTCACGACGGCAATCGCCAAACCACTCAGTCCAATCCCCAATCCGCAATCAATCCCCAATTCGCGATCAATCCGTGATCCGCAATCACTCCGCAATCCGCAATCCTCAATCCGCGATGTCGAGTGGACGCGCGCGAATCTCGCCGAGGTGCTGCCCGACCAGTTATCGCCGCAGGCGCTCGACATCTACGTCGACATGCTCGATCGAGGCGAGCGGAAATTCTTCGGACGGCTGATGGCGCCCGAACGCGAGCTCGGTCCCATCATCAAGGCGTTCCACGGCCGCTTGTACTTCAACCTCTCGCAGCTCCGGCACGTCAGCATGCTCGCCGGCGCCGCGCCGGCGGACTTGCTGCGGTCGTTCGGCCATCCGGAAGAGATCCGTCCCGAGGACGAGATCGCGACCAGGCCTCCGCTTCGCGTCCTGCTGCGCGCGCTGCCCGACGTCGTGCGCCTCGGCATAAAGGATCTGCGCGCGCCAGGCGTGCTCCGCGAGCACGAAGAGCGGATGGCGAACATTCACGCGCGGCTCGCCGCGGCCGATCCGCGAGCGCTCTCGGACCGCGAGATCTGGGCGACGCTCACGTGGTGGCTCGCCGTCGCGCCCGACTCGCTCGAGACGGTGTTCGTCATGAGCAGCGTGATGATGCGCGAGAACGCGGTCAAAGCAGCGTGCCGCGCCGTCGGCTTTTCGTACGAGCGCCTGGTCTATCCGCAGCTCGCGGCCGGGAAGCGATCCGTCAGCTCGCAACAGGCGTTCGACCTCGTCGCGCTCGCCGACGTCGCGCGCCACGAGGCGCGGACGATGACCTATCTGCTGAGGAACGACGGCACGTTCACCGACTATAGAGCGGCACTCGCCGGCAGCATGTTTCTCGATCGGTTCGATCGATTCCTCGCGGAGTACGGACACCGCGGGCGCTACGAATCGGACTGGGCGATTCCGAGGATGCACGAAAACCCGGCGCCGGTCCTCTTCGCCATCCGCGAACAGGTGGAAGGGACGCCGCAGAACGCGAGAGCGATCGCGGAGCGGCAGGAGGCCGACGCGGCCGGGGCGTGGCGCGCGTTCGAGGCGAAGCTCTCGACGTGGCAAAAATGGACGATGCTGCCGCGCGTGCGCGCGTTGCTGCGCCGGCTGAAAAAACAGTACGTCTGGCGCGAGCAGGTGCGCTCGGATCTCACGCGAGTGGTGTCGCGGGTCCGCGCCTGGCATCTCACGCTGGCGGATCGATTCGCCGAGCGCGGATGGATCGATCGCCGCGACGACTACTTCCTGTTGCGAATCGCCGAAGTCGGGCGCGCCATCGACGATCCGCGGCTCGGTCCGGGTCTCGGCGACATCGCCGCCCGCCGCGCCGCCGAACTGGCCGCCGAGCGTGATCTGCAGATGCCGCTGCTGATGCGCGAATCGGATCTGCCGGCGCTCATCCGCCGCGGCCGCGCCGCGAGCGCGAGCGACGGTCGCGAGCTCACCGGCCTGTGCGTCAGCCCGGGATCGGTCGAAGCCGAGGTCGTCGTCATGCGCGACCCGAGCGAGTTCGCGCAGATGAAGCGCGGCGCGATCCTCGTCGCGCCCGCGACCGATCCGGCCTGGACGCCGCTGTTCACGCTCGCGGCCGGCGTCATCGTGGAAGTCGGCGGCATGCTGTCGCACGCATCGACCATCGCGCGCGAGTACGGGCTGCCGGCGCTGGCGAACGTGAAGAATGCGACAAAGGCGCTCAAGACCGGCGACCGCGTGCAGCTGGATGCTTCTGCGGGTCGAGTCGTGCGGCTGTGACTTCACGCGTCACGCTGCAATCGCATCCACGGACGATCAACGCAGAGGCCGCAGAGACCGCAGAGCACGCTGATTTTCTCTGACTTCGCGTGTCACGCTGCGATCGGATCCACGGACGATCAACGCAGAGACCGCAGAGACCGCAGAGCACTCTGATTTCTGTGACTTCTCGGGTCACGCTGCGATCGCACCCACGCAAACGCAACCACGAAGGCCCGCAGACACGAAGACGGCGGCCATGCAGAGCGTAGAAGAGATGCCGACCGCTCCGACCGTCTGTGCTCCGCTGCGCGGCGCGCCGTCGAACCGATGCAGCGTGACAGCGCAGTCATGGTCTCTGCGGATTCTGCGGCCTCTGCGTTGATCGTCCGTGGTCGCGATCGCAGCGTGACACGTGAAGACCCATGAGCAATCTGCACATGGATCGCCAGGCTGTTCGTGCGCAGGTTGTCGATGCACGCCGGCGCTCTGAGCGCTCTCCGGCCTTAACTCTGTGAATTGAAAGCCGGTTCGCCGCGCGTGGCGCCGGCAATCGCATGTTGGCGTGTCCGTTGCCTTGTCGACGGGGCGAGAGGTACGGACGTGCACCGCAACATCGAGATCATCCTGGGCCGGCTGTTGACCGACGACGAGTTTCGACGCGCGTTTCTCCGCGACCCGCGGCGGACGCTCGATCGCGCGGGCCTGTGCGGGCTCGCGCTCACGACCGGCGAAATCCGCGCGCTCCTGGCGACCGATCGGTCGCTGTGGGAACGCGCTTCCCACGAACTGGATTCGCGGCTGAAGAAGGCGGCCTGACACATGAAACACGTGACGCTCACGCTCATCGCACTCCTGGCGTCGCTCGCCGGCGCGGACGCGCAGACGTCAGCCACGCTGTCGCTCCCGCTGTCACTCCACGACGCGATCGCGCTCGGCCTGGAACACAACCGGTCGGTCGCGAACGCATCGATGCAGGTGGACAAGGCGGAGCAGGACATCGCGGTCGCCCGCTCGCGCCGGCTTCCGAGCTTCACGATCGAAGCGCAGGGCTCGCAACTGCTGCGGCCGATCAACCTGACCTTCGCGCGCGGCGCGTTCGGCGAGTTCCCGGGCATCGGGCCGGTGCCGGGCAACGACACCAACATCACGACGCCGGCGCGTCTGAACTTCGTCGTCACCGCAGAGGCGCAGCAGCCGTTGACGCAGTTGATCAAATTGAACCTGAACGTCCGGCTGAACGAGGCCATGCGCGAGTACGAGCGGGAACGGGTCCGCGACGCGCGGCTCGGATTGGTCGACGAGATCCGCCGCCTGTACTACTCGATCGCGCAGACCCGCAGCGCGCTGGACGCCAGCGATTACACGCTGGCGATGCTGCGCGAGCTGGATCGGCTCGTGACGGTCCGGATGGCGCAGCAGGTTGCGCTCAAAGGTGATGGTCTCACGGTTCAATCGCGAATCGCCCAGACCGAGCTCACCCGGCTGTCGCGGTCCCATGCGCTGGCCTCACAGAAAGAGCAACTCAATCAGATGATCGGCCGCGATCTGCGGACGCCGTTCGACGTCGTCGACATCCCGGACGCGAGCATCGAGGAAGTCGATCTCGAGGTCGCGCAGAACCGCGCGACCGAGGCGCGGCCCGACATCAGGCAGGCGCGCGTCCGCCTCCAGCAGGCCGAGCTCGCGCGTCGCGCCGCCCGGGCGGATTACCTGCCGGACGTCGGTCTGTCGGTCTCGTACATCTCGCCGATCAACATCGACGGCGCGCCGCGTCAAATCGCGACCGCCGCCATCCAGGCGCAGTGGGAACCGTGGGACTGGGGCCGCAAGGGACGCGCGGTCGCCTCGAAGGAACTCGACATTCGGCAGGCGAAAAACCAGGTCCACGAAACCGAGGAGCGCGCGGTCCTCGACATCAACAGCCGCTTCCGGAAGCTCGAGGAAGCGCGCGCGCACGTTCGTGCGGCGAGGATCGGCCAGGACGCCGCGCGCGAAAACGCGCGCGTCAGGGTCACGCAGTACGAGGTCCAGGCGGCGCTGCTCTCCGACGTTCTGCAAACACAGGCCACGATGGCCGACAGCAACAGCCAATACCAGCAGGCGCTGACCGCGTTCTGGTCGGCGCGAGCCGATTTCGAGCGAGCGCTCGGAGAGGAAATCAGGTGATGACGAAGCTCTCAGCTTTCAGCTCTCAGCTTTCAGCGCGCGCAGCCCTGACGGGCTGCGCGACGGCGATCGCGGCGGCCACGCTCTTCGCGGGGTGCCGCGAAGTCCACGGCGACGCGGCGCATGCGGCGCCTCGCCCGGTCCGGGTCATCGAGGCGCGTCCGGCGGAAGAGTCCGCCGGCATTCGCTACGCCGTGAGCATCCAGCCGTACGAGCAGCTTCCGCTGGCGTTCAAGTCCGGCGGGTACATCGATCACGTGCTGCAGCGGCGCGGCGCGGACGGACGTCTGCGCGCGCTGCAAGCCGGCGACGCCGTGCGCGCCGGCACCATGCTGGCGCGCGTGCGCGAGTCGGATTATCGCGAGCGCGTCAACCAGGCGACCGCGTCGCTCGGCGAGCTCGAGGCCGCGCAGAGGAAAGCGCAGCTCGACCTCGATCGCGCGCGCACGCTGTTTGCCGCGGAGTCGCTGACCAGGCCCGACCTCGACGCGGCGCAAGCGGGATTCGACGCGAACGTCGCGCGCATCGCGTCGGCGCAGGCGCAGATCGAAATGGCGAGGATCTCGCTCGGCGACACTTCGCTCGTCGCGCCGAGAAACGGCGTCATCCTCGAGCGGAAGATTGAAACCGGCGCGCTCGTGGGTGCCGGCAACGTCGGCTTCGTGCTGGCGGACGTCGCGGTCGTCAAAGCGATTTTCGGCGTGCCTGACTCGCTGGTGCATCGCATCGACCTCGGCCAGACGCTCGACGTGACGACCGAGGCGTTTCACGGCAGCCAGTTCACCGGGCGCGTGACGGCGATCTCGCCCTCCGCCGATGCGCAGAGCCGCGTGTTCGACATCGAGGTCAGCATCGCGAACGCCGACGGCCGCCTGCGGCCCGGCATGATTGGCTCGGTCGAAGTCGTCGCCGATCCGACCGCGGCCCAGGCGCTCGAAGCCGCCGCGCCGGCCATCCCGCTGTCGGCGATTGTCCGCTCGGACAAACGTCCCGATCAGTACGCGGTGTTCGTCCTCGGCGAACATGCCGGGAACGGCGAGCCCGCGACGGTCCACTCGCGCAGCGTCGCGCTCGGCGGCGTGCAGGGCAATCTCGTCGCCGTCACCTCCGGCCTCGCGCCGGGTGAGCGCGTCGTCGTGATGGGCGCCACTCTTCTCAAGGACGGCGACGCCGTGCGGGTGATTCCATGAGCCACGGACATTCCGATCGCGACATGATCGCGCGGACGCACAACACCGCGCGCTTCTTCACCGAGACGCGCCACATCTCGTGGATCTTCCTTGTCTTCACGATGCTGTGGGGCGTCTACGGATACCTGCGGATGCCGCAGCGGAAGGATCCGGACATCCCGATCCGCCAGGCGCTCGCGCTCGTGCAATGGCCCGGCGCGTCGGCGGAACGCATCGAGCAGCTCGTCACGCGCAAGGTCGAGGAAAAGATCGGCGAGAACGCGAAGGTCGAGAAGATCGAGTCGAACACTCGAACGGGCATGACCGCGGTCTTCATCACGCTCGTCGAGGGCACGAAGGACGTCGGCAAGGAGTTCGACGACATCAAGCTGAAGCTCGATAGCATCAACAACCTGCCCGATGGCGCCGGACCGATCGACTTCGTCAAGGACTTCGGCGACACCGCGGGCCTGATGCTGACGGTCGCGAGCCCGAAGGCGAGCGCAGTGGAGATCGAACTGCGCGCGCAGTCGGTGCAGCAGGCGATCGAACGAACGAGAGCCGGGTCGGCAGGCACGCGCGTGTCGATCGTGCACGGCCTGCCCTCGTCCATTCCCCCGGGCGCCGCTCGCAATGCTATCGACCTGTTCATCGAGGCCGCGGCCGCCGAAGGGCTGTTCGCCGACGCGCGTGTGCTCGAGGGACCGGGTTTCGTCGGCGTCGACGCAGCGACCGGCAAGGACGATGGCGCGCTGAGCCAGTACGTTGGACGGTTCCTGCAGGAGCGCCTGCGCCAGTCGGAGATGCATCCCGACGCGTGGAGCGCGATCGTCGTCCGCGATCCGGCGGAGACCGAAGCGAAGCTCGCCGGCGTGGCGGGCGACAGGTACAGCTATCGCGAGCTCGATGACTACACCGAACTCATCGCGCGGACGTTGAAGACGCTGCCGATCGTATCGAAGGTGATGCGATCGGGGCTGCTCGACGAGCGCGTTTTCCTCGAATATTCGCAGGAGCGGCTCGCGTCGTACGGCGTGACGCCGGGACAGCTCAGCGACGTGCTCGCCAGCCGCAACATCACCACGCCCGGCGGCGTTCTCGAAGTCGGCAGCAAAAACCTGACGATCGATCCATCGGGCGAGTTCAAGAACGAGCAGCAGATTGGCGAGGTCCTCGTCCCGACCGGGAGCGCCCGCTCGGTGTACCTGCGCGATCTCGCCACGATCGGGCGCGGCTACGTGAGTCCGCCGACGTTCCTCAACTTCTTCGGCGCGAAGGACGCTGTGGGCAGCGACGGTCAGTGGCGGCGCACGCGCAGCATCACCATCGCCGTGCAGATGCGCTCCGGCCAGCAGATTGCGACGTTCGGAAAGGACGTCGATGCGGCGCTGGACCGTCTGAAGAGCGAGCTGCCCGAAGACCTCATCATGGCGCGGACCTCCGATCAGCCGCGGCAGGTGACCGAGCAGATCGATCTCTTCATGAACAGCCTCTACGAAGCGGTCATCCTCGTCGTGCTCGTCTCGCTGATCGGCTTCTGGGAGTGGCGCTCGGCGCTGCTGATGGCGCTGTCGATTCCCATCACGCTCGGCATGACGTTCGGAATGATGTACGCGCTCGGGATCGATCTGCAGCAGGTGTCGATCGCGTCGCTCATCATCGCGCTCGGCCTGCTCGTCGACGATCCAGTGGTGGCGGGCGACGCCATCAAACGCGACCTGGCGCTCGGCCATCCGCCGATCGTGGCGGCGTGGCTCGGCCCGACGAAGCTGGCGACCGCCATTCTCTTCGCGACGATTACCAACATCGTCGCGTATGTGCCGTTCATGTTCATTCCCGGCGACACGGGCACGTTCCTCTACAGCCTGCCCGTCGTCATCGGCGCGTCGCTCGTCGCGTCGCGCATCGTCTCGATGACCTTCATTCCGCTCCTCGGCTACTACGTCCTGAAGCCGAAGGCGGAGCCGACGATCGAAGAGCGCAGGAAGTCGGGCTTCGCGGCGGCGTACTACCGCTTCGACCGCATGGCGATTCGTCATCGCTGGGCATTTCTCGGCGCGATGGTCGTCCTGCTCGCCGGCGGCAGCCTCGTCGGCAGACAACTCAAGACGCAGTTCTTCCCGAAGGATCTGCAATACCTCTCGTGGGTGGACGTGTGGCTGCCGGAAGATGCGCCGCTCTCCGCGACGCAGCACGCGACGACACAGGCCGAGGCGATCGTTCGCGAGGTCGCGGGCGACGAGCTCAAGTCGCTGACGACGTTCGTCGGGGGCGGCGGCCCGCGGTTCTGGCTGTCGGCCTCGCCGGAGCAGTCGCAGCTCAATTACGCGCAGATCCTGATGGAAATGAAGGACAAGCACGACACGATTCATCTCACCGAGCCGCTGCAGCACGCGCTCGGCGAACGGATCGCGGGCGCGCGCATCGACGTCCGTCTGCTGGAAGTCGGCTCGGCGATCGGCATCCCGATCGCGATCCGCGTCTCGGGCGAGGACATTCCGACGCTGCGCGGGCTGGCGGCCGACGTCACGAACATACTCCGCGCGATTCCGACCGCGACCCGGATTCGCGACAACTGGGGACCGGAGAGCTTCTCAGTCAAGCTGAAGACTGATTCCGATCGCGCGAACCTCTCCGGGCTGACGAACATCGAAATCGCCGGCGCCTCGGCGACCGCGATGAACGGTTCGAAGATGACGGCGCTGCGCGAAGGCGACAAGCAGATTCCGGTGGTCGCGCGGATGCGGACGGAGGAGCGCGCGGCGCTCTCCGACATCCGGAATCTCTACGTCTATTCGAGCAAGGGTCATCAGAAGCTGCCGCTCGAGTCGGTGACGGCCATCGACTACGGGATGCAGACCGAGAAGCTGCAGCGCAGGAATCAGTTCCGAACGATCACGATCTCGGCATTCCCCGCCGACAACGTCCTGGCGTCGGAGGTGCTCAACGAGGCGATGCCGAAGCTGCGCGAGCTCGAGCGCGCGATGCCGCCCGGCTACCGGATGGAAATCGGCGGCGAATATGAAGAACAGACGAAGGGCTTCAAGAGCCTGGCGATCGTCATGGGGATGTCGGTGACGATGATCTTCCTGGCGCTCGTCATCCAGTTCAAGCACGCGATCAAGCCGTTCATCGTCTTCGCGGCGATTCCGTTCGGGGTGATGGGCGCGCTGATGAGCCTCTGGATCATGGGCACGCCGTTCGGGTTCATGGCGTTCCTCGGCGTCGCCAGCCTGATTGGCGTCATCGTCAGCCACATCATCGTGCTGTTCGACTTCATCGAGGAGATGCACGCCGAAGGGAAGCCGCTCGAAGAGGCGCTGCTCGACGCGGGCATCGTGAGGCTGCGGCCGGTGCTCATCACCGTCGCGGCCACGGTCATCGCACTGTTCCCGCTCGCCGCGCACGGCGGTCCGCTGTGGGAGCCGATGTGCTACACGCAGATCGGCGGCCTGACGATCGCGACGTTCGTCACGCTGCTCGTCGTCCCCGTGCTGTATGCGACGTTCGTTCTGGATCTGAAACTGGTGAAGTGGGAGACCGCGCCGCACCACGCCGAGCCCGCCGAAGTCGTGCTCACGTAACAGGCCCTGCATCACAACTGTGATTCCGTAGGGGCGGTTCGCGAACCGCCCCTACGCATTTGTCACGACTCCGACTTCAGTCCGACATCACTCCGACTTCACCCTGACTTCACTCCGACTCAAGTCAGACTGCACTCCGACTTCAATGAATCGGGCTACAGTCCGACTCCAACCGGTCAATTGTCACGACTCCGACTTCACTCTGACTTCACTCCGACTCGAGTCAGAGTGCACTCCGACTTCAGTACGACTTCAAGCCGATCGACATGTTGCACATCTCCACGCATTCTGCGTGTTCGTGCGCACGCCCGATCTCGCGCTCTGCCTCCGCCCATCACGCGCGGCCGCTGCTAACTCCTTGACTGTCAGTCACTAGACGACCGCTGGCACGCCGGCGCTCGGGCTGGCTTTGCGGTTGCCTTAGAGCCCGGCGGGGGAGGAGTCATGAGACTGACGAAGCTCTTTGGATTCATCGTCCTGTTGATCGCGTGCGCCGGACGCGCCTATGCGGCGGACGCGACGATCACGGGCATCGCGGTCGACGCCCAGGGCCTGACGCTGCCCGGCGTGACCGTCACCCTGAAAGCGGCGGGCGCCGAGAACAACGCGCAGGAGCAGATCACAGACGGCGAAGGCCGCTTCACGTTCGCCGACCTCCCGCCCGGCACCTACACCGTCGTGCTCTCGCTGTCCGGATTCGGCGACAAGAAATTCGACGCGGTCACGGTGCCCTCGAACGAGGAGCTCAAAGCCGTCCTGCAGCTCGCCGGCTTCACCGAAACGGTCGTCGTCACGCCGGAACCGCCGCAGGAAGTCCTGATTTCAGTCTCGCCGATCGGTGAAGCGGTCATGCCGCAGCAGGTCCTGGAAGACGTGCCGCTCGCGACGGAGCGCTTCGAAGACGCGTTGCCGCTGCTGCCCGGCGTCGTCCGCGGCCCTGACGGCCTGCTGAACATGAAGGGCGCGCGCGCCGATCAGAGCTCGCTGCTGATGAACGGCATCAACATGACGGACCCGGTCACCGGACATTTCGCGGTGCGACTCCCGCTCGAAGCGATCGAGACGATGAACGTGCACGCGGGCGTGTATTCCGCCGCGTACGGCAACGCGACCGGCGGCGTGACGAACATCATCATCCGGCCCGGTCAGGACAAGCTCGACTTCCAGGTGCAGAACTTCATGCCCCGCTTCCGCTTCCACAACGGCATCGAGGGCTTCAACTCGTTCACGCCGCGCGTGCGCGTCTCCGGCCCGATTCAGCAGGGGCGCATGTGGTTCTCGCAGGCGATGAGCTATCGGTTCGTGCGGACGCAAATCAACGAGCTGTCGCCGCGCGGAGAGGACGAGCAGAAGGTGAAGAGCTTCGACTCGGTCACACAGATCGACCGGATGATCAACACGTCGAATCACCTGACGGGCACGCTCGTTGTCTTCCCGAGCAACATCGACAACGCCGGCATCGACACGCTGCACCCGTTCGACGCGTCGCCAGATCTCAAACAGCGCGGCTGGACCGGATCGATCTCCGAGCGCACCGTGCTCAGCGACACGACGACGCTGTCGACCTCCGCGGCGGTCAAGCAGTACGACATGAACATCGCGCCGAAGCACGATGACGTGTCGTTCACGACCGTCTCCGGCCACCGCAACAACTACTTCAATCACTTCGACCGCGACAGCCGCCGCTACGATGCGAGCGCGACGCTCGCGATTGCGATTCCCGACGGCTGGGGCCAGCACCTGATGCGCGCCGGCGGCCAGTTCGCGCGGACCACTTACGACGGCATCGACGCCAGCCAACCGGTCATCGTCACGGGCGCCGGCGGATCGCCGATCGCGCGGATCGACTACCTCGGCGGCGCGCACGTCGGCGCGGACAACACCGAAATCGCCGGCTTCCTCCAGGACGAGTGGGCGCCGGCGGCGAACCTGACGATCCACGGCGGCGTGCGCTACGCCTACGAGCGGATCGCCGGTCAGCAGACGCTGTCGCCGCGCGTCGACGCGTCGTTCCGTCCGTTCGAGCACGGCCGCACCGTCATCAAGGGCGGCGCGGGTCTCTTCTACGACAAGCTGCCGCTGAACGCCGCCGACTTCGCACGCCAGCAGTCGCGGCGGATCACGGAGTTCGACGCGAACGGCAACCCGGCCAGCATCGCGCTCGTGTCGAACCAGATTGCAGACGACGGTCTGCGGACGCCGAACAGCACGGCGTGGAACGTCGAGCTGGACCAGATGATCGCGAGGAACCTGCTCGCGCGCGTCGGCTACCGCCGCACCCGCGGATCCGATCAGCTCATCGTCGACTCGAACCGGCAGGACGGCACCCAGGGAGCGCTGTTGCTGTCGAGCGACGGCCGCTCGCGCTCGCAGGAGTTCGAGACGACGCTGCGCCGGCAGTTCAAGAATCAGAGCCACATCACCGCGTCCTACGTCCACTCGAGCACGAAGGGCGACTTGAACGACTTCGTGTCGCTGTTCGGCGACCTGCGCGATCCGATCATCCGCGACAACGAGTACGCGAGACAGTCGTTCGACTCCCCGAACCGCTTCCTCGTCTGGGGCGTGATGAACATTCGCAGCTTCACGGTCGCGCCGACGGTCGAGTACCGCACCGGCTTCCCGTATTCGGTGATCGACGCGCAGCAGAACGTCGTCGGCGAGCGCAACGCCGAGCGGTTCCCGAATCTGTTCACGCTCGACCTGGCGGTCACGCGGGAAGTGCAGTTGACGAAGACGCGCCGCGCTCGGGTGGGCGTGCAGTTGTTCAACCTGACGAACCACTTCAATCCGCAGGACGTGCAGAACAACACGGGCAGCCCGACGTATCGCGAGTTCGCGAACAGCGTCGATCGTCAGATTCGCACCAAGTTCACGCTCCTCTTCTAAGCGGAGACCGAGATGTCACTCAACGATCGAGCTCTCCAGATTGCTTGTCTCGCGGGCGCCGTCGCCTTCATTACTATCGCGGCGCCTCTCTCCAGCCTCGCGGCCGAGAAGACGCCGGGCACGATGCCGGTCGTCGCCGAGCACAAGTACCGGATGCTCGCGAAGGTCCGGCCGCTGATCTTCTGGATCAGCAAGGACGACGTCGGCGGCGCGCGCATCAGCTGGCGCGGTGATGACGAGGGCGCGTTCGGCCTCGACCTGCTGATCGGATCGGATCCGCTCCGGGCGCCGCGGAAGATCAATCGCTGGGGCTACATCGCCGAACAGGTGCGCGGATCGGAAGCACGCGTCATCGGCGTGATGAAGCAGTCGAACGAGCAGTCGGTGAAAGAGGCCGAGTCGCAGCTCGATAAGGACGGCCAGGGCGGATTCGTCTACCGCGCGATTCAAGGAACGGCGACCGCGAATCAGGCGCGCGCCGGCGTCACGACGGTGCGTGTCGAGCGCGATCTCACGTTCCGCGACATCAATCCGCTCCTGGCGCTCGTCGGCGCCGCGGCGCGGAACGGCGACGAGCGATCGGTGGCGCTGCCGGCGGGCACGCGCCCCGGGTTCCTCGTCGCGCTGCACGAACAAATCGATCAGGCGGTCAACGGCTACAAGCGGTCGGGTGACGCGTTCAAGACATCGCGTGCGCCGGTTCAGTACGTGTACTACGGCGTCTTCTACGACCTGACGATGAAGTCGTCGGCGCTGCTGAAAACCGCCACGATCGACAGCAGGCGATACACGAACGTTGTGCGCAGCGACTTTGAAATCAGGAATCGCCGCAACGGCGAGAAGACGCGCTTTCAGTTGACCTACGGGACGACCGGTGCGCTCGCTGGTATCCCGGTGCACGCCGTGTATCAACCCCGAGGGTGGTTTGAAGTTCAGTTGTTTCTTGATGACAGAACGACGTTTTGACCGTCTGCGACAGCAGCGCCTGCGGCATCAGCAACAGGTCGCGCTGGGGGTGGGGCCCCAGCGCCAGTGAAAAAAAGCAGGACAGCGCCATGACTCCCATGACTCCGATGACTCGCATCGCCGCACTCATCGTTCGCGACTCCTCATCGCCCATCCGCTTCGCGGGCCTCGACCTGGCCGAGCGCGCGGAGCGGCTGGTGCGCCGCGCCGGTGTCGACCAGGTGCAGATCGTCGACGACGAATATCCGTTCGCGGACGTGCCGGTCGTCGACCTCCTGCTGGTGCTGCCGGAGCGCGTGATCGTC
>DASYQZ010000128.1:0-49564 GCA_036004865.1 Vicinamibacterales bacterium | reverse complement strand
CCTGCGAAAAGGGCCTGGTCCATTCCAGGCGTTCGCACGGGAGCGTATGGGATCAGAGATCCACGCGGCGGCGAGATGACTCGAACGCGCGCACGACGGTCAGACGGTCGATCTACCTCCCGCGAAGCGGGTTAGTCCAAGATGATCCATGTGGTGGTCGCGGTTATGTGGCGGCGAGTGTGGCGGTCGTTGATTCGTGGTGGGAATCAGCCTGCGAAGGCCACATAAGCAGGGCGGACAACGGGCGGACTCCCCAGCGAAGGAGTCCGACCATGTTCGAAGAATCGTTCCCCGGACGATCTAGCCTAGCGCGTCAGCGCAAAAGTCGTCTCCCGGAAGAACGGCGTCAATTCCTCGACCATCTGAAAGGCCTTGGGTATGCGCGAAACTCGACCCACGGCGTCGCCTGCGAGCTGGTGGTCATCGTTCGTCACCTCGATCTGTCCGGCCAGAACGCCGTGGACATCGCCGTGGTCGAACGTGTCGCGCGGCGTTGGGCCACGGATCACAGTCGACGCCGCGTAGCAACTACCGCGCTCGCCGCGCGTAATTTTCGGTATTGGGCCGTGCAGTGGCTGCAATGGCTGGGGCGCTTGACGGTGCCGGCCCCCATCGCGCCGCCGCCCTACCACGGTCTGCTCGACGGCTTCACCACGTACCTGTGCGAGAGCGGGGGCTGAGATCCGCGTCGATCCGATCGCACGGCTGGAAGACGAAGACGTTTCTCGCCTGGTACTGGCCGCAGGGGCGCGCCTTCGCGGATGTGACGATTCAGGACGTCGATTGACTTCTTGACCGCGAAAGGCCGCGCCACGTGAATTCCGACGGATCGATCTGCGCTGGCATGACCTGCGTCACGAGTACGCGTCGCGGTTGGTCGAGAGAGGCGTGCCGCTCTCGCAGGTTCGTGATCTTCTGGGTCACGCGCCGATCGTCACGACGGAGCGATACGACAATCAGACCGACGCGGCGCTCCTGGCCTCCGCCAAGCTCCTCGACACTGGCGACACTTTCAAGATTCTTTCAAGATCGAGTGCCGCGGCGCCTGGCCACAAGACCGATCTGCCGCGCGCCGATGACGCCAAGTTATTGGTGGAAGATGAGATGAAGAGTGGGGTGGGTAACGGGGTTCGAACCCGCGACTTCCGGAGCCACAGTCCGGCGCTCTACCACTGAGCTATACCCACCATTCGGCGCGAACGCTGAATTGGTGAGTTTAACACCTATGCTTCGGGTTCTTCTACGTCGCAGACGCTGTCGGGGATTTCGACGAGCGTTCCATCGTCGATCTTCACGCGCAGCAGGTAGATGTGGCTGGCGCGCTCGCCTTTGGCCTCGTACATCAGTTTGTCCGCGCGCTGAATGAGATCGGCGGCGAGACGGCGCGCGATGAAGCGGCGCTCCGACACGCGGCCCAGCCACAGGCAGACGACGCCGACGTCGACCTTCGGAGGCTGCACGGCGAGGCGCCGGTCTTCGAGCGCCCAGTCGAAGCGTTCCACCGAGTCGCGGAAGCGTTCGCCGATGGCGTGCGCCTGATGGCATTCGCCGAGATCGGGGATGAGAAAGCAGAACTCGTCGCCGCCGAGGCGTGCGTGGAGATCTTTCGGTCGCGATCCGCCCCCGCGCTCCTGCGCGAGGATGTCGTCGGAGCGCACTTGTTCGCGCAGGAGCTGCGCGACGCGTTCGATGATCCGATCGCCGACGGCATGGCCGAGCGCGTCGTTGTACCACTTGAACCCGGTGATGTCGACGAGGCCGACCGCGCACCAGCGGCCGCCGCGCTGTTCCAGCGCCAGAAACGATTCGAGCTGCTCGGTGAACCGGCCGAAGTTCATCAGCTTCGTCTTGGGATCGCGGTGCGACTTGTCGGTGAGATCGGCGACGAGCGCCTCGAAGTACCGCGAGATGCTGCTGACGGTCGCGTCCTTCGCCGAGAGCTCCGTCTGCACGCGCGCCATCTTGTCGGCGAAGCCGGACGACAGCGCTTGAATCGCCTCGTGCTTCGACTCCTGCCACAGGCGCTCGTGACGCGTGAACACGACATCGATCGCCGACAGCAGCGCGTGCTCGTGCGACGGCGACAGGTGCAGCGTCTCGCGCACCCATGCCTGCAGCTCGTTGCGCGTTTGCGGCTGCGGCCCCGGATTCGAGATTCTGTCTGGCCTCATCGACGCTATCGACACGCCGCGGTCAGCGGTATCCGACACGCACGTCCACCTCTACAAATGGCGTGCCCACTGCGAAAGCTGCCGTTTCGCCGCCAGATCCGCCTGATCTGGCGGCGATTGTTCCGAAACACCCCGCATAACTTCCACTTTTGTGTCAGCCGGCCAACGGCCGGGGTAGTGGACCAGGATGAGGTAGCGACGCGGCGGTCGCGCCCCATCGCGGGAGAGTTTCCGTCAACGCTTGATCGCGTCGCCTAGATCCTTGATTGCCTCGCCGACCTTGCGGCGGCCCTTGCCGATCGCCTCCTGGATCTGACCGGCTGCCTCGTCGGCTTGGCCCTCGTTGCGTAACTGCTCGTCGTTCTTCAGATCGCCGATCGCTTGTTTGCCGCGGCCCTTGGCCTGATCGATTTTTCCGCGCACTTCATCCTTATTCCACATCAGGTGTCCTCCCGATCTCGTCTGCAAACAGATCGCCGACGATCGAGCAAACTGCACGACGCATGCCTAGTGGACAACGGTGCGCAATAACGAGATCAGCCGTTCTGTTTCCGTAGTCAGCGCACGCCACGCCGATTCGTGGTCCTCGAACTTCCCGTTGCGACCCATCTCCTCGAGCGTGCGCGCGGCCTTCACGACCTCGTCCGCGTCGAAGTTCGCGGCCGCGCCTTTCAGCCCGTGCGCGGCGCGGCGCAGCGACTCGCCGTCGCGTGCGTCGATCGCCGCACGGATCCGGTCGAGATGATGCGGCGCATCGTCGACGAACAGCCGGCTGATTTCGACGAGCAGCTCGTGGTCGCCGCCGACGCGCGCCAGCACCTGACGCGGGACGAGGGTTTCGTCGGGCGGAGCGGCCGTGCCGGCTGCGAGCGATTCGACAAGGCCGCACAGCCGCCGCGAGTCGAGCGGCTTGGTGAGATATTCGTCCATCCCGCCGGCGAGACAGCGCTCGCGATCGCCTTTCATCGCGTGCGCGGTCATCGCGACGATCGGGATGTGGCCGCCCTCGATCTGCTCCTTCTCGCGGATCGCGGCTGTCGCCTCGAAGCCGCCCATCTGCGGCATCTGCACGTCCATCAGCACGACGTCGAACGCCTGGCGCTCGAGCGCGGCCAGCGCTTCGCGGCCGTTCGGCGCGATCGTGACCCGGTGCCCGCGCCGTTCGAGCAGGCTGGCGGCGAGCCGCTGGTTGACTGTGTTGTCCTCGGCGAGCAGGACGTGCAGCCGGCGTGCGGGCAAATCCTTCGGCAGCATCGCGTCGGGCAGCGGCGCACGCGGCGCCTGCTCGCGCGCCAGCGTGCGGCCGATGGCGGTCAGAAGATCGCGCTGATCGACCGGCTTCGTCAAGTGGTTCGCGATGCCGACCTCCCTGCACCTGGCGCTCTCGCCGTACTGGCCCGAGGAGCTGAGCATCATGATCGTCGCGCCGGCGACGCTCGGGTCGTCGCGGATGCGGCGCGCCACGTCGAAGCCGTCCATCTCCGGCATGTGGGCGTCGAGCAGCACCAGCGCGAACGGCGTTCCGGATGCGGTCGCCTCGGCGAGCGCGCGCAGCGCCGCGGCGCCGCTGTCGACGACGGTCGGGTTCATCCTCCAGCGCCGCAGCAGGTCGTGGAGCACGCGCCGGTTCACCGCGTTGTCGTCGACGACGAGCACCGGCAGGTCGGTGAGATCGACCGACGTCGCTTCGGGCCGCGCGTCGGTGACGCCGAGGCGCGTCGTGAAGTGGAACGTGCTGCCTTCGTGCGGCGCGCTCTCGAGCCAGATGCGGCCGCCCATCAGCTCGACGAGCGTCGACGAGATGGTCAGACCGAGTCCGGTGCCGCCGAAACGCCGCGTCGTCGAGCCATCAGCCTGCTTGAACGGCTGAAAGATCTCCTGCTGCTTGTCCGCCGGCACACCGATGCCGCTGTCGCTGACGAAGTAGTGCAGCACGGTCGAATCGCTTGATTTCGATTCGACTTCGACCTGCACGAGGATCTGTCCGCGCTCGGTGAACTTGATGGCGTTGCCAATGAGGTTGACCAGCACCTGCCGCAGCCGTCCCGGATCGCCGAGCGTGACGCTGGGGACGTCGGTCAGCACGTGGCACACGAGCTCCAGTCCCTTCTGCTCGGCGCGGAGCGCGAGCGGCTTCACGAGATCGGCCAGATGATCGCGGACGGAAAACGGAATGTGCTCGAATTCGAGCTTGCGCATCTCGATCTTCGAGAAATCGAGGATGTCGTTCAGGATGCTCAGCAGCGCATCGGCCGAGCTCTTCACCATCATCAGGTATTCGCGCTGCTCGAGCGTGAGCGGCGTGTCGAGCGCGAGCTCGGTCATGCCGATGATGCCGTTCAGCGGCGTCCGGATCTCGTGGCTCATGTTCGCGAGGAACTCGCTCTTCGCCTGATTCGCCTCTTCCGCGACGCGCGTGGCGGCCACGAGCTCCGCCGTCCGGTCGCGCACCTTGCGATCGAGATCCTCGGTCAGCGCTGTGAGCTCGGTGTTGAGCCGTTCGCGCTGTGCGAGCGCCTGTTCGAGCTGCCGGTACGAATCGGCCAGCCGCGTCTGCATCCCGTTGACGTCCTCGAGCAGCTCCGCGATTTCGGCCGGTGGCGTCGACGTGAGCCGCGCCTCCGCCGGGACGCCGTGCGCCGAGATGTTGCGCACGATTCCGACGAGCTGCTCGAGCGGCCTCGTCACGGCGCCGGCGAACCCCCGCGCACCGAGAACGGCGCCGCCCAGCGCCATGAAGATCAGCGCGAGCGTCGCCGCGTAGTACTGCGTCGACTGCATCCGGAGGTTCAGCAGCGGCTGCTCGACGAAGACTTTCCAGCCCGCCGGCTGCACCGCCGCCGTGGCCACGAGCCGGCCGCCCTGCGCGGCGTCGCCCTCGCGCCGTTGATAGCGGAACAGGCCGCCGGCCGCGCCGGCGCTCCCGCGAATCAGGTCGTCGCTGGCGAGGCTCTCGAGCGCCCTGTAGCCTGTCTGTCCACCGGCGTAGATCACCCGATCGCGCTGATCGACGATCGTGATGCGTGCCTCTGGCAGCGTGCGGAAGTCTTCAATGAAGTGCTCGAACTTGGAGAGATCCAGCGATCCGCCGACGACGCCGAGGTTGCCCACGTTGCCGACGTTGCCGGCGTTGCTTCCAGGGCCGCCGGCGCCCGCGGTGCCGACGATCGGCACGGCGATCGTCACGATCGGCACCAGCGAGAGGCGGCCGAGGATCACGTCCGACACGACAGGTTTCCGCAACCGGACCGCGTCGATGAAGTACTCGCGGTCGGCGATCGGCGGCGACGAATCGCGCGGCGGATAAATCTCGTGCACGACGCCGCGTTCATCGGCCACGAAGATCGTGATGAAGCCGGGATAAATCTCGTGATAGCGGTCGAGCAGCCGCTGGCGGTCGCCGCTGTTCATCGCCACGCCGGAGACGGCGGCCGTCAGCGATTCGACGGCGTGCAGGTGAGTCTGAAGGTATTCGTCGATGTGCTCCCGCAGCGCGGTGACGGCTTCCTGCAGGCGCGCGCCGCCGCTCGCTTCCTGGCGCGTCGCGGTCAACTGACTGTCGACCGCGGCGAGCAGCAGCAGCGGCAGCGTGCCGACCAGCACGAACGCGTGGAACGCGTAGTGACGGATGCGCCGCCGCTCGACCGACTGGCCGCTCACCAGACGCTGCGCCGCCGCCGCCGTCGCCAGCAGATCGGCGACGACGATGGCCACGAGACCGTTCAGGACGACCTGCAGCGCGATCGGCCAGATCGTCCGCCGCAGATACTCGACGCCGTACCAGTGCGGCGCGGCGACGAGCCCGAGCGCCGCGCCGCTCCAGATCATCGCGCCGGCGACGAGCGGCGATTTGCCGCGCCGCGCGACTTCGCCGATGACGAGCGCCTCGACGATCAGAATCAAGATCGGGAGGAGCAAGAGCGAGCCGCGCACGCCGGTCGCGCCAATCGCCGCGCTTAGCCCGCCAATCCACGGGCCGAAGAGAATCGCCATCGGCAGCGTCGCGATCCGGCCCAGCAGCAGCGGCGCCACCGCGCCGACCGGCAGCGAATTGATCGCCGCGCCGACCACACCGCAAAAAATGGCGAGGCCGAGACGCCGTGCGTCGCTTCGAGTCATAACTGTGAGGGCGGGGCGAATAGTATACTCAGCGCCACGCCATGAATGTGCTGATCGCCGAAGACGATCGAGTCACGGGCGAGATTCTCGCTCGCACCCTTCAACGCTGGAGCTACGAAACCACGGTCGTGAGCGACGGTGCGCAGGCGTGGCACCATCTGCGCACGGCGGCCTCGCCGACACTGGCGATTCTCGACTGGATGATGCCGGAGATCGACGGCCCTGACGTCTGCCGCCGCGTGCGTTCCGAGCTGCCGCTCGCCAACATGTACCTGCTGCTCGTCACCGCGCGCGAAAGCCGCGGCGACGTCGTCGCCGGGCTCGACGCGGGCGCCGACGACTACATCATCAAGCCGTTCGATCCCGACGAACTGCGCGCGCGCGTAGCCGTCGGCGTTCGCGTCCTGGGTCTGCAGCAGAAGCTGGCGGAGCGCGTCGCCGAGCTGCAGGACGCGCTCTCGAACGTGAAGCAGCTTCGCGGTCTGCTGCCGATCTGCAGCTATTGCAAGCGGATTCGCGGCGACGATCAGTACTGGCAGCAGGTGGAAGGTTACATCGCCGACCATTCCGACGCGCAGTTCAGCCACGGCATCTGTCCGTCGTGCTATGCGACCATCTCCGCCGAGCTCGACGAGGTCTCGCGTAAACGTACCGACAGCTCTAACGCCCGCTGATCTCCTGAACGATCCGGCGCGCGAGGGGAAGGCTGACGCTGCAGTTCGGATCGTCGACGCGGCATCGTGCGACGGTGAGATCGCAGCCGCACGTGCACGGCTGGCTGTTCAGTTTCTGCAGCGCTTCGGTCCGTCGCTCGACGGACAACTTCGCGAGATCGACGCCGGGAATGTTGATTGCCTGCGCGCCGTTTTCGAGTTTGAGTCCTTGCGCCTGATCGACGTGCTCGACGGTCGCGTCGACCGGCAGCCCCGCCAGCGAACGCGCTTCCGCTTCGGTCGTCGCCGCCGTGAGCATGCCCACGTGCTTCTGCACGATGCGCGCATCGCGATCCAGAACGAACGACGTCGGCAGCGCGACGATGCCGGGGAACTGCTTCTCGAGCTCCGCGGTCATCATCACGATCGGGTAATTGACGTTGTGGTCCGCGGCGAAGCGCCTGACGACGTCCGACGGTGCTTCGTCCTGCGAGATGCCGATGATCTGCAGCGTGTCCCTGTACTTCTGCTGCAGCGCGACGAGATCTGGAATTTCGGCGCGGCACGGCCCGCACCACGTCGCCCAGAAGTTGATGAGCGTCACCTTGCCGCGCAGCGACGCCGATGAAATCGTCCGGCCATCGAGATCGCGAACGGTGAAATCGCCGACCGCGACCGGATTCTTGTAGAAGCGCAGCGCGAGACCTGCGCCGGACTTTGCGGGCTCGCCGGCACGCGCGGACGCTTCGGCAGGTTGTCCCTCGCGCGCATAGCGCGCGGCCACGTATGCCAGTGCCGCTACGACGATCGCGATCACGAGGACGAAGGCTCGTCGGGGGTTCATCAGACATACAAGTGTAAGCTGAAGTCGTGCAGATTCGGACCGTGTTTCTGGACGCGGGCGGCGTGCTCGTCTATCCCAACTGGTCGCGCGTCAGCGAAACGCTCGCGCGGCACGGCGTGGCTGTGCCAGCGGCGGCGCTCGCCGATGCCGAGCCTCGCGCGAAGAAGCGCCTCGACGTTGGCGAGACCATCCAGGCGACCAACGATCAGCAGCGCGGCTGGACCTATTTCAATCTCGTGCTGACCGAGGCCGGCGTCGAGCTCTCGACCGCGACGGCGGACGCGCTCGCGGAGCTGCACGCCTATCACCAGACCTCGAATCTCTGGGAGACGGTGCCGGATGAGGTGCGTCCGGCACTCGCGACCCTTCGCCGCCGCGGGCATCGGCTCGTCGTCGTGTCGAACGCAAACGGGAAGTTGCGCCACCTGTTCGAACGCGTCGGCTTGATCGACGCGGTCGATGCGCTCTTCGATTCGTGCGACGAAGGCGTGGAGAAGCCGGACCCGCGATTCTTCCACATCGCGCTGGAACGAACGCTCAGCACGTCGGAGACGACGATTCACGTCGGCGACCTGTATCACGTCGACGTGGTCGGCGCGCGCGCCGCGGGCATCCAGCCGGTGCTGCTCG
Source organism: Vicinamibacterales bacterium (assembly GCA_036004865.1). Lineage (GTDB taxonomy): Bacteria > Acidobacteriota > Vicinamibacteria > Vicinamibacterales > CAVVIG01 > QHWF01. The sequence continues at coordinate 41,147 of DASYQZ010000128.1, read as the reverse complement.
ACGTCGCCGACTTATATAAAGGATGCGACTGTCCGCGCGTCCGCTCGCTCGATCGCCTGGTTGAGTGGCTCGCCGAGACGTGTACGGCGGGCGTGCCAGACTCGCGATAGCACGCGAATCACATGGAGAAGATCCTCGTCAGCGCATGTCTGCTCGGCGCGAAAGTTCGCTATCACGGCGGCGACGCCGCATGCGGCCATCCGATTCTTCAGCGCTGGCTCGATGAAGGACGACTCGTGGCCGTGTGTCCGGAACGCGACGGCGGTTTGCCGACGCCGCGTCCAGCCGCCGAAATCGTCGGTCCCGGCGCCGGCGACGGCGTCGTTGCGGGACTCGCGTCCGTGCGCACGTCAACCGGCGCGGACGTGACCCGCGCGTTCCGGCGCGGCGCCGACATCGCCCTCGACGCGGTCAAACAGCATCGCATCCGAATCGCCGTGTTGAAGGATGGCAGTCCGTCGTGCGGCAGCTCGTTCGTGTACGACGGCACGTTCTCGGGCTCGCGCGTCGCCGATCGCGGCGTCACCGCGGCGCTGCTCGAGTCTCACGGCGTGCGCGTCTTCACCGAGCGTACGTTGGAGGCCGCGCACGCATTACTCGAGCAGATGGAGCGCGGCGATCGTGACCGTTAGGTAGTGGCGGGACGTCTCGCGGCGCGCCGGATTCGGGAGCTCTGCCACCGCAGAATCGCGCGGACTTGAAGCCACAGCGTTTCAGGCACGCACGGCTTGGTGAGGTAGGCGTCGCATCCGGCCTGGAACGCCGCCTCGCGCGATTCGCCGACGGCCGTCACGACGACGACGGGAATGTTTTCAGTCCAGCTCGATTCGCGAATGTGCTTGAGGACGGTCCAGCCGTCGACGCGCGGCATCGCAAGGTCGAGCACCACGACATCGGGGCACAGGTCGTCGGTTTTGTCGATGCCGCTCCGGCCGTCGGGCGCGGTGAACACGATGCACCCGTTCACCCGGAGGTACTCGCTGTACATCCGACGCGCATCCATATCGTCGTCGATGACGAGGATGGATGGCGGTTCAGAGCCGAGGCGGCCTCGTGGCGGTGCCATGTGTGTCGAAGCTTACCGATCGTGAGCGATCAAGCACCACGAAAAGCAACATTGTTGCCAGCATGTCGAGCTTCAATGTTCAGGCACGATCCACAGGAAAACGTCCTCGTCGCTGACGCGAACGGTTTCAGTTGGCATCCAGGTGCCGATCGGGAACTGGTGCGAGACGATGCGCGTACCGGGCCGCAATTCGCGCTTGAGCTTCGGCTCCAGCCGGTTGTTGACGCTGGTCGAGAGATACAACGTCACCACCGTTGCGGCTGAGATATCGGTCGAAAATAGATCGCCTTCGATGAACGTGACCCGCTGGTCGACCTCGCCCTCATGAGCGATCTGTCGTGAAATTTCTACAAGAGCACCGTCGATTTCGACACCGACGCCGCGCGCGCCGTACTTCTGCGCGGCGAGAATCACGATGCGGCCGTCGCCCGACCCCAGGTCGTACACGAGGTCATCCGCCGTCACCCTCGCCAGCTTCAGCATCGCGTCGGCCACCGCCTGTCGGGTCGGCGTGAAGTGGATGTCCGGCGCACGAGCGGGGGGCTGCCCGGGAGGCTGGAGGAGGGGAGCCGCCAATGCAAGGGCGAGCAGGACCATTTTTGTCACCACACACCTCCCAACCCGGAACCCCTCTTTCCCGTCTAACGTATCGTTGTCTATTGGTTACGACCGGGAGGCGGCATGTCAATTCTGAAGCGTCTGTTGGGCAAGAGCGAACCCCCGAAACAGCGGGTCCGGGTATGCGTCGAATGCGGCATGCCTATCGCCGAGCACAAAGAATGGTGCTCCATCCTTCGCGGTCAAAACGAGATGAAGCGCGCCTCCGTCATCAACGAAGCGCCCGCGCAATCTTCCTGAATCTGCACTGAACGTCCGCTTCTGAAACAAAAAGAGCGGAGCCCTGGTCGCGTCGCGCCGGGGCTCCGCTCTTTTTTTGCGGAACGTCCTTCTTTCTTAATGCCCGATGATCGCCGTCACCGACGTGTTGCCACTGCTTCCTCCGTGCTTGGCGTCGCCGCCGTATGAGCCCGTGAGGGTGTGCGGACCGAGTGTCGTCGGCGTGTAGGTCACCGAGCAACGGCCCGTCCCGTCGAGCGTGCAGCTCGCGCCGCTCACGAAGATCCCGCTGTCAGTGCTGAAGCCCACCGTGCCCGTTGGCGTCGACGCGCCTGCGCCGGCGGTATCGGCTACGGTCGCCGTGCAGGTGGTCGTCAGGATCACGTTGTTCGGCGAGCAACTCACGCTCGTGCTCGTCGATCGGATGATCGCCGTCACCGGGTTGCTGCCGCTGCTCGCCGCATGAACGGTGTCGCCGCCGTACGAGGCCGCGATCGTGTGGGGCGCGATGACCGTCGGTGAGTAGGTCACCGTGCATCGTCCGGTCGCATCGAGCGTGCAGCTTCCGCCGCCGCTGAACGTGCCGCTGTCAGTCGCGAACGCCACCGTGCCGCTCAGCGTCGACGCGCCGGCGCCGGCGGTGTCGGTCACCGTCGCCGTGCAGGTCGAGTTGCCGTTGACCGGCACCGTGGCCGGCGTGCAGCTCACGCTCGTGCTCGTCGACCGGATGATCGCGGTCATGCTGGAGCTGCCGCTGCTGCCGGCGTGAACGCTGTCGCCCGCAGACGTCGCGGCGATCGTGTGCGCGCCGATGACCGTGGGTGTATAGGTCACCGAGCAGCGGCCCGTCGCGTCGAGCGCGCAGCTTCCGCCGCCGGTGAACGTGCCGCTGTCAGTCGCGAACGCGACCGTGCCGGTCGGCACCGTCGCACCGACGCCGGCGGTGTCGGTCACCGTCGCGGTGCAGGTCGTCGCGCCGTTCACGGGTACCGTCGCCGGCGCGCAGCTCATGATCGTGCTCGTCGACCGGATGATCGCCGTCATGCTGGTGTTGCCGCTGCTCGTCGCATGCGTGCTGTCACCCGCGTACGACGTCGTCACCGTGTGCGGACCGATCGCGCCCGGCGTGTACGTCACCGAGCATTGTCCACTCGCATTGAGCGTACAGGCTCCGCCGCCGCTGAACGTGCCACTGTCGGTGGTGAAGGTCGCCGTGCCGGTCGGTGTCGTCGCGCCGCTGCCGGCCGTGTCCGTCACGGTCGCCGTGCACGTCGTCGCGCCGTTAACCGGAACCGTGACTGGAGAGCAGCTTACCGTCGCGCTCGTCGATCGCGTCGTCGCCGTGACGCTCGTGTTGCCGCTGCTCGCAGCGTGACCGCCGTCGCCGCCGTATGCGGCAGTCATCGTGTGCGGACCGATGACTGTTGCGGTATAGGTCACCGAGCACTGTCCAGACGCATTCAGCGTACAGGTGCCGCCCCCGGTGAACGTCCCGCTGTCAGTCGTGACGGTGACAGTTCCAGTCGGCGTCGTCGCGCCTGCGCCGGAGGTGTCAATCACGGTCGCCGTGCAGGTCGTCGTACCGTTGACCGGGAACGTTGCCGGCGTGCAGCTCAGGCTCGCGCTCGTCGATCGCGTCGTCGCCGTCACACTCGTGTTGCCGCTGCTCGCCGCGTGACCGCTGTCGCCGCCGTACGGCGCGGTCACAGTATGGGGTCCGGCAACGGTCGCGGTGTACGTCACCGAGCATTGTCCGCTCGCGTTGAGCGTGCACGTGCCGCCGCCGCTGAAGGTGCCGCTGTCGCTCGAGAACGTCACCGATCCTGTGGGCGTGGTCCCGCCGGCGCCGGCGGTGTCGGTCACCGTCGCCGTGCATGTGGTCGCGCCGTTCACAGGAATCGTGCTCGGCGTACAGCTCACGCTCGTGCTCGTCGCATGCGGACCGATGCTGTAGGCGATCGTGACGTCATCCACCGACGGCGTCTGACCAGCGTCGGTGGTGGACAACTGCGCGCAGTATTGGATGAACCGCGAGGTCGCGCTCATCGCGACGCCGGACGCTGAAATCGGCGTGAACCCCGCGCACGTCGTCGCGGGCGTCGGCGAATTCGACGCGTTCACGCTCATCGCGACACTGGTTCCGGCGGGCGTTCGGGCCGTCCACGACATCGCGCCCCACGTCGCCGTAACGCCCGCATCGAGCACTCGCGAGATGAACGTGCCGGACGCCGCGTACGGCGTCAACCGCATCCAGTCGATCGTGATCCCGCCGCCGCCGGTGTTGAAGTCGCTGGCGACCGGGATCATCGTGCCCGGAACGGTGAATGCCTGGGTCGCGACCACGTTGCCATCCACAAAGTAGACGGCCGTGCTCGCACTCCAATCGATGCGATATCGGTGCGGCGCGCCGAGGAACGTCGCACCGAGCGGCGTCGAGGTGTCGGAGCCGCCCAGGCTGCGGGCAAGCAGTTGACCGCCGGCGCCTGTGGTGAACAGTGCGATGGGCGCATTGAGCGCGAGATCTTTCGCGAGCCCGACGTGTTCGAACCCCTGGCCGGAGAACGTTGCGACGAACTCGACCGAGCGCCCGGACGTGAAGGCGCTCGTCGTGCCGATGCGCGAGCCGTCCACGACTACGGCGCCGTTCGCAACCGCGAACGTACCCGTTCCGCTCCCGCCTTCCGCTGTCGACCACACGGTCCCCTGCCATCCCGCAGGAAGCGCGGATCCGGAGAACTCGGCGCCGACGGCCGGCAACAGGACGACCTCGCCGTTCGCCGTTTCTGAGATGTATGTGCTTCCTCCCGTCGTGCCCGCGCTGAAGTCCGCGGCGAGCGTGTCGCCGAGAGCTGCGGCCGGGGTCGTGAAGCTCGCGGGTGGATCGGTCGCGATCGGAGACGTCGCGCTGTTGGCCGCCGCATCGGCCGATGTCACGCGGTAGAAGTACGTGGTGCTGGGCGCGAGGCCGGTCAGCGTCAGACTGTGCGACGTCACGACCGCGCCGTCGCTGACGTTCGATGTCAACGAGCCCGCCGATGTGCCGTAATCGACGCGCGAGCTCGACGCCTCGTTCGTCGTCCACGCGATCGTTTCCGATCCGTTGGCGCCGGGCGCGGCCGTCACGCCGCTAATCGCCGGCGGCGTCGTGTCCGCCGCGATGCTCGTGATGAAGACGACGTCGACCCAGTAGTTCGTTGCCTGGAACGTGCTCGACGGAAACGCGCTCGCGCCGTACGTGAACACGCCAGTGCGCCCGTCGACGAGGTCCTTGAGCGCGTGCAGCGGCGGACTGTCTTGTCCCTTCGCCGTGAAGTATCCAGGATCGGACGCATAGCGGCCGACGTCGGTGTGATACGACACCACGTACGTCGTGCCCGCGGAGATCGCCACCGGCGACGGCAATGCTGCCTCTTGCCATCCCGACGCGCTCTCACCGCTGAACGTGGCCGTGCCGAGCAACGTCCCCGTGTTGTTCCAGAGGTGACCGAGGTGCGTCCCCGTGTTCTGCGCGCCCTTGTAGAAACGAATGGCGCTGATGAAGCCGTTCACGCTCGCGCGGAACCTCATGCCGACTTCGATCGCGGCGGCATCGTTGAACGACGCAGTGGCTGGCGTCGTTGACGGACTCCAGATCGTGCACGGACAGTTCGGCGGCGCCGGTGGACCGATCGTCACCGGGACGGTCGCCGATGGCGTCTCGATGTTGCCGCTGTCGTCGACCGCGCGGCTCTTGATGGTCGCAGTGCCCTGCGGACCGGGCGTCCACGTGTAGCTCCAGCTTTCGCGGCCGTTCGCCGGATGCCACGTGGCGCCGTTGTCCGTCGAGACTTCGACGCCGCCAACGACGCCGCCGCCCAGATCGGACGCGGTGCCGGTGATCGTCACGGGCGTGTCGCTCGACACCGCTCCGCCGGACGCAGGCGAGGTCATCACCGACGATGGCGGAATCGTGTCGGTCGAGCCGGTGGTCTGCGTCAACCCCGACTGCAGGCTGCCGGCCTGTACGCCCATGTCGGCGAAGAGATTCACGGTCGCCTGCTGCATCCGCACGTCCGGCGTCGTCACGCCGCCGTCGTGCGTGCCGTCGAGTCCCCATGACCACTGCACCGTGCCGGCGCCGAAGACGAGCGCGCCGCTGCCGTGGCGGTAGATCGTCAGATGATGGGTCCCGACACCGGGCGCGAAGTTCTGTCCGTAATCCACGATGCGCAAGGCCACGTTCATCGTCGTCGTCGACAGCCGGACGATGCCGGGCGGACGTGCGCTGTTGTCAAGATCCTCGTCCCACTCGTAGCCCAGAGTTCCCGCCGACAGCGTCGCGCTCGTGCCGGGAGCGAGCGTCGCCACGCTGGTGTTGCGCCACAAACGCATCAAGCCGTCGGCGGCCGGCACGGTGATCGCGGTCGTGCCCTGATCGACCGTGTAGATCTGTCCGGTCAACGCATTTTCGGGACGCCCGCCATCGGCGGGCGGACTGAAGCGCGGGTCGCGCCACGTCCCGGTCCACGCCGGCGTCGGATCGATCTTCGCGCTCTGCCATGTTTCTTTGTAGCTGACGAGCGTGCGATGGGGCGTGCTCGATCCGTCGATGCTGTTTTCCCACCGCGTCTTCCAGTAGATTTCGTTGCCGCTGAAAAAAGCGAGATGCTTGCCCGCCGCACGCGCCGCCTCGACGTTGGCGCGCTGCGTGCCCGACCAGTACTCGTCATGGCCGACCGACAGGAACAGCCGATGGTTGAGAAGCATGCTCGCGGGAGGCGCACCGGCTTCGCCGCTGCCCATGCGATCGGCGTCGAGGCCGGTGACGTAGCTCACGTCGTAGCCGTTGGCTTCGAGCCAGCGGACCATCGGGTATTCCGCGCCGAACACGAAGCTTCGCGCGTTGATGCTGTCGCGCGTGATGAACGGCCGGTTGTAGCTGACCTTGTAGGCGCGGCCCGGATTCGTTCCAGGTCCGCCGACGTACAGACTGTTGCCGCCGTAGTTGTTGTAGGCCTGCCACGTCGTATCGGCCGTCTGCATCACCAAATCCGACGTGCTCGCATCGTCGCGCACGATGAAGACGATGTGGCTCGCGCCGGTTGGCGCCGTATCTCGAATCGCCTTGGCGAAGTAGATCCCCGACGTGGCGGTCAACGGAACGGTCCACGCCGCCGACTCGGTCCAGTTTCCGCAGTCGATCAGGCCGGAAGTCGGGTCGGTGACGCACGCGGTCTGCGGCAGACCGGACGTCACGTTAATCGTCGCAATTTTCCGGGCGCCCTGGCCGCCGTAGTACCCCATGCGATAAATGTCGAGGTGATACGCGCCGGCGGGATTGACGTGAACCTTGAAATGGACGACGCCGCCCCGGTTGACGCTGATGTCGGTTGCGAATCCCTGAATGGCGGCGGAGCTGGCCCCGGACGGCAGATCCCACTCGGTGGCTGGATTTCCGGTCAGGCAGTTCTCGACGACGATCGTGTTCGCGCCGGAGGGTGGAGGGCACGCGGCTGCGACGGTCACCTGGCCCATGTGTAGTGTTGACGGCCCGGCGAGCGCCAGCACGCTCATGGTGATGATCAACACCGCGAACCGGATCGCGGAATTCAGCGTGCGCGCCATATCTCCCTCTCAAGACACAACAGGCGTGATCAGATCGTTCTCGCCTTCACAAGGCGCGCGCCAGCGAGCGCGTTTCCGCGCTGCAGCTCGGGAAGTCGAACGTTTCGCATCGTTTCGCTGCGGCAAGCTCGCGTTCACGCGCGCATTAGGCGCCCTGTACGCAGACTAAAGTTCCTGGCGGTAAGCTGGGCCGTGTCGTTGAGCGGTCAAGCATCGAAACGGGCGGGAGGGCAGGATAGGCAGGAAGGGCGGGATGGGAATTAGGAATTCAGAATTCGGAATTTGGAATGAGCGTCTGCAATTCGCGCGGCGAATTCTGAATTCCAAATTCCGAAATCCAAGTTCCTAGCGATCGGCGGCTTGCGCGAACGGCTGCGCGCCGCCGCTGAACTGACGGCCGGTCATGGCGCCCGGGATCTGGAAGCGGACGTCGCAGCCGTGCGTGCGGAGAAAATTCAGAAATCGCCGGTACTCGCCGGGCGCGACGTTGAAGAGCTGCGCGAGCGCTTTGTAATTTCCCGTCTGCTGAAAGCCTCTCGACACGATCTCGCGCAGATCGGTGCGCGTGAGGTCGCGTGCCATGAACAACGGATACACGGCGGTCCAGAACGGCTCATGCTTCTGCATCATCTGTTCGAGGAGCGATTCCACCGACGAGGTGTCCCTCGACGTCGCGCGCCGCTCGACGCGCCCTTTCTCGGCGGTCAATGCGGCGCCGATCTCCATCGGCAGGTGGGCGACTCCGATCGAATCCGATCGCCGCCGCACCGTCAGGCGTTCGACGATGTTCTTCAGTTGCCTGACGTTTCCGGGCCACTCGTACGTCACCAGCTTCGCGAGCGCGTCCGGCGTCAACTCGGGGACGGCCAGGCGATGCTGCTCGGCGTAGAACGTGAAGAAGTGGCGCAGCAGGCCGGGGATGTCTTCGCGCCGTGCGCGCAGCGGCGGAATCTCGATGCGGAAGACGTTCAAGCGATAGTACAAGTCGTCACGAAAATCGCGCGAGCAGACCGACTGCCAGAGATCGCGATTGGTCGCCGAGATCACGCGGACCTTCACGCAGGTCCGGACCGCGGAGGCGCCGACCGGCTGGATCTCGCCGTTCTCCAGAAACCGCAGCAGCAGCGCCTGCATGCGCGGGCTCATCTCGCCCACTTCGTCGAGGAAGACCGTGCCGCCGCCGTGCGCCTGCTCGAGCAGCCCGACGCGATCGCGATAGGCGTCCGTGAAGCTGCCGCGCACGTGCCCGAAGAGCTCCGACTCGAGCAGCGAGTCAGGAATGCCGGCGCAGTTGATCGTGACGATCGGCTTGTGCGCGGCGCGGCTCATGTGATGGATCGACCGCGCCGCGATTTCTTTGCCGACGCCGCTCTCGCCGGTGATGAGGATCCGCGCGTCGCATCGCGACGCGTCGGTGATTTCCGCTTCCACGCGGCACATGGCCGCGCTCGTCCCGATGAAGGTTGTCATGCGATGGCCCATTGGTGCCGTGCAGATGAATGTCTGTACCGAAAGCCCACGCGATCCGGAGAGTGTGTCCGTGGGCAAACGCGCGATGCGTAATCGCTCACGCATTCGGCGACGAGACCGCCGCTTTCTCGAAGATTTACGCCGCTTACTGATCCTTTCAACAACGCTCCGTTCGTCCGAGCAGGCAACGACTGCGCCAATCGCGGCGCCGATGCGCGGAGTGCGGCGTCTCAGTTGCCCGCTGGACATGCGCCGGCGTTCGGCAGAGGATACAGCGCCATGAAGGCAGCTCATGAATCGAGCTCGGCGGTGCGCGCGCTGCGCGCCATCGACAAAGCTCGGCAGGTCGTGAGGAAAGAATTGACGTGGTGACGTCTCAGCACACCGCGGAAGTGGAACACGCGCGGTCCATCAATTGGATCAAGCTCGCAGGCCCGGGCCTGATCGTCGCGGCGACCGGGATCGGATCCGGCGACGTCGTCTCGGCGACGGTCGGCGGCGCGAAGTACGGCGTGGTCCTGTTGTGGGGCATCGCGCTCGGCGCGTTCTTCAAGTTCGTGCTGAGCGAAGGCATCGCGCGCTGGCAACTCGCCACCGGATCGACGGTGGTCGAGGGCTGGGCGGAGCATCTGCCGGTCTGGGTCAACGTGTACTTCGCGGTCTATCTCGTGTTCTGGACCGTCGCCGTCAGCGCCGCGCTCACGAACGCGACGGGACTCGGGATGGCCAACCTGACCGGTGGCCGTATCTCGCAGCCGTGGGCCTCCGTCGCGCACAGCCTCTTCGGCTTCGCGTTCGTGTGGCTCGGCGGCTACGGCGGATTCGAAAAGCTGATGAAGACGCTGGTCGGCGTCATGGGCTTCAGCATCCTGACCTGCGCGGTACTGACGCTGCACGACCCATTGCCTGCGGCTCGTGGACTGCTGCTGCCGACGATTCCCTCCGGCAGCGGCATGTACGTCCTGTCGATCATCGGCGGCATCGGCGGATCGATCACGCTCCTGTCGTACAACTACTGGATGCGCGAGGAGCAGATCAGCGGACCGAGCGCGCTCGGCTACGTGCGCGGCGACATCGCGGTCGCGTACGTGTTCACGGCACTCTTCGGGATCTCGATCATGCTCATCGCCGACCAGGCGTTCTTTCGAGCGGGCGTCGCCATCACCGACGCGCAGGCCGTTCCGAAGATGGCCGAGATGCTCGGCACCCTGCTCGGACGTTTCGGCGTCTACGCGTATTCGGTCGGATTCTGGGCGGCGGTGTTCGCGTCGCTGCTCGGCGTCTGGCAGAGCATCCCGTATCTGTACGCCGACTTCTACGGCATCCTGCGGAAGGTGCCGCCCAAGCAGCGCCAGGAGATGACGAGAGTCACGGCGACGCCGTACCGGCTTGCGCTCCTCTTCATCACGCTCGTGCCGCTGCCGTTCGCCTTCACGCGCCGGCCGCTGATCATCATCGTCATCTACACGATCGTCGGCAGCCTCTTCGTTCCGTTTCTGGCCGCGACGCTTCTGTATCTGAACAACCGCGTGCGGTGGACCGCGCCGGTCCCGCGCAATCACTGGACGACCAACTCGCTGCTGATTGTGATTCTCGCGATGTTCCTCGTCGTCGGCGTGCAGGAAATCTTCAACGCGCTCTAACGGTCAATCCTTGTACGGATCGAACAGATCCGGTCCGGCCATCACGACGATGAGCGGCCGCAGCCGATGGAGGATCTCGACGGTCCCCTTCTGCGCCTCGAGCACGTCCGGGAGGCGGCGATAGACGTGCGGGCTTTCGTCGAGTCCGCCGCCGCGCAGGACGACGCCCTTCTCGCGCACCCACGTCTGCATCATCTCGCGCGACACGGCGCCAGGACGGATGACGTGCCCGGTGCGGCGGTTCACCTTGCCGGCCGCGGCCGAGCGCGACATCACGCGGCCCGCGCCGTGAACGGTCGAGAAGAGCGCCTTGCGCTGAAGCTTCTTGGTTTCGCCGCCGGTGCCGCTCGTGCCCTCGACGATGACGGCGTCGTCGCCCATCGACCCGCCGACGAATCCTTTCTGACCCGGAAACGCCGGCGTCGCGCCCTTCCGGACGACGATGAGCGTCTCGCCTTCGTGTTTTTCGCGCCACGCGAAGTTGTGATGGTTGTGGACCAGCTCCAGCTCGCGCCCGCCGAGCAGCGAGACGACCTTTCGCGCGACCCACTCGCGTCCCGCGTACGCGTACTCGCCCGCGAGCGTCATCAGCGACCAGTAGTCCTGTCCCATCGGCTTCTGCAGCGACAACAGCGCTTCGCGTTCGGGCACGCGAGCGCCCCACTGTTGTCCCTGCGACAGCGCGAGGAAGCCCGAGGCGATCGTGTGACCAAACCCGCGGCTGCCGAAGTGGACGCCGACCCAGATCGCGTCCGATTCGTCGACGAAGACGTCCACATAGTGATTGCCGCTGCCGACCGTGCCGAGCTGCGCGCGGGCCTTGTCGTGCAGTCCCGCCCGGGCGTGGCGGGGAAGCGCGTCCCACGACGGCGATTCGAACAACGCGTGATCCACCGGCGCATCGTCCGAGCGGTTCTTCCGTCCGATGCCGAACGAGATGACGTCCTGGATCTCGTCGGCGAGTTCACCGAGACGTTCGGCGAGGCCGTGCGTTCCGTGAAGGGAAAGATCGGTTCGAATCGCCGCATTGCCGCACGCGATGTCGAAGCCGACGCCGACGACCGACACCTGATCGCGGTACGCCGCGACGCCGCCAATCGGCATCACGTACCCGAGGTGTCCATCCGCCATCAACGCCGCGCGCTCGGCGCGGCTCGCGACATCTTCGAGCTGCGCCAGCGTCTTCGGCTCGTGCTCTCCGAAAATCGCGATCTTGCTCATCGGTCCATAAACCTTCGCGGGGCCGCCTCGTCAATAATAGGGTCATGTCGACACCTGCATACGTGCTCGACGCCCGCGACGACTGGGCGCGGACGGCCGCGGGCGCGGTGCCCTGGTTTCTCTATGCCGTCCTCTTCGCCTCCATGAGCGTGATCGTGGGCGTGACGTGGGACATTTCCTGGCACCGGACGATTGGGCGCGATACGTTCTGGACATCCGCCCATCTCGCAATTTACCTCGGCGGCATCGTCGCCGGCCTCACGTGCGGGTGGCTCGCGCTGCGCCTCACGTTCGCGCGTGGCCACGAGGCCGAGCGCGCGGCGACGGTCCGCTTCTGGGGCTTCCGCGCGCCGCTCGGCGCCTGGGTGTGCATCTGGGGCACGTTCGCGATGCTGACGTCGGCGCCGTTCGACGACTGGTGGCACAACACCTACGGGCTCGACGTCAAGATCCTGAGCCCGCCGCACGCGCTGCTGGCCGCGGGCATCGGCGCGATCCAATGCGGCGCGATGCTGATGGCCGTCGCCTGGCAGAACCGATCGGATGCGATTCGCGCGCGCCTCGGACACCTGTATCTCGTCAGCGCCGGCCTCCTGCTGGTTCTCGTCGCCACGCTCGCGACCGAGTACATCCAGCGATGGGACATGCACCAGTCGTTGTTCTACATGGTGTCGGCGGGCGTGTTTCCGTTCATGCTCGTCAGCACGGCGCGCGCGTCGGTCTCGCGATGGCCGGCAACCGTGACGGCGCTCGTCTACATGGGCTTCACGGTCATCATGCTGCTCGTGCTGCCGCTGTTCCGTGCGGAGCCGCTGCTCGGACCGATCTACGTTCACATGACGCACTTCATGCCGCCGGACTTTCCGCTTCTCCTCGCCGTGCCGGCGCTGTTGATCGATCTCGCGATGCGGCGGTTCGGCCGCGGACGCGACTGGCGGTTGTCCGTCATGCTGACGATCGCGTTCGTCGCTGCGTTCCTCGCAGCCCAATGGCCGTTCGCCGATTTCCTCATGACGCCGTGGGCGCGCAATGCGATCTTTGTTGCCGACCGGATGGACTACACGGCCCAGCCGGCATTTCAAGCGCGGTACTTCACGCTGAATGAACCGGACAACCTCACGCTCGGATTGCCGGTCGCAGTGCTGCTCGGATTCGTGTCGGCGCGATGCGGCCTGTGGTGGGGCAACTGGATGTCGCGGGTGCAGCGATGACGATCGGTCGCGCCCGATGGGCCCCTCGACGCCGCTCGGGGCAGGCCGCCGCGATCTGGGTGGTGCTCGCGGCACTCAGCACGATGGGTCACGTCGGCAGCGCCGACACGTTCTTCGTCGGCAACGCGGGTCCGTATCCCGTGCGCGTCAGCGTGCGGCTGCCGGGCGTGATTCCCGGCCGCGCGCAGGTATCGGTCCGCATTCCGGACGAAGCGGTGGCGCGCGCGGTTCGGCAGGTGACCGTACGCGCAGCGCCATGGAACCTCGGCATCGACGGCGCGCCTCCGCCGGAAGCGGCGGCGCCGGTTCCGGGCGACCCGGCAGTCTTCGCCGCCGAGTTGTGGTTCATGACGGCGACCTCTTATCAGTTGTTCGTGAGCGTCGACGGTGCGCAGGGCCGCGGGACGGCGGTGGTCCCCGTGCTCGCGCTTGCGACCGAGCAGCGCGCCATGGGCGGTTCGCTCGGCGTGATCCTCGCAGCCCTCGCCGTGTTCCTCAGCGTCGGCATGCTGACCATCGTGGGCTGCGCGGTTCGCGAGAGCGTGTTGAAACCGGGAGTCGTGCCCGACGCGGGACGACGGCGCAAAGGGCGGATCGCGATTGGCGCGACCGCCATCGTCGTCGCGGTCATGCTGTGGGGCGGCAGTCGTTGGTGGACGGCCGAAGCGGAGGCCTACCGCCGGTCGGTGTTGTACCGTCCGTTCGCGTCAACGGCGACGGTGCGAGACGAAGGCAGCCGGCGCGTGTTGTCGCTGGAGACTCACGATCCGCGTTGGACAGGCACACCGATCGCGATCTCGCGCTACAACGCGCTGATGCCGGACCACGGCAAGCTGATGCATCTGTTTGTCGTGCGGGAGCCCGATCTCGACGCGTTCGCGCATCTCCATCCCATCGCGCGAACGCCGGCCAGCCTCGCGTTCGATGCCGATCTGCCGCCGCTGCCGCCGGGCCGCTATCGCGTGTACGCCGACATCGTGCACGAAAGCGGATACGCGCAGACGCTCGTCGCGAGCGCCGAGGTGACGTCGGCGCCGTCGGCAGCTGGGAAGCCTGACCCCAAGTCTGACCCTGACGACTCCTGGTTCGAGGGCGACGCGGTCCCCGAAGCGCGGGCGTCGAGATTCACGCTCGCGGACGGCCCGACGATCGCGTGGCAGCGGGGCGCCGATCCGATTGTCGAGAAAGCGGAGCGTGTGCTGACGTTCTCCGCGCAGAACGCGTCGGGGGCGCCGCTGGCGATCGAGCCCTACATGGGCATGCTCGGCCACGTGGCCGTCGCGCACGAGGACGGATCCGTCTTCGCGCATCTGCATCCTGCGGGCAGCATCTCGATGGCGGCGCTGCAGAAATTCGCCGCGAAATCGGGCGACGCCGCTCAAACGGCTCACGTAGCTCACGTGATCCCCGCGCCGGGCGATCTCTCCATTCCGTATGCCTTCCCGAAGCCCGGACGCTATCGCATCTGGGTCCAGATGAAGCACGATGGCCGCGTCATGACGGCTGCGTTCGACGCCAGCGTCCAGCCCCGCTGACATCGCGCGCAGCTTGACCCGGGTCTGCGGGGCTGGACGACCGTCGACATTCAACGCAGAACTCGCGGAACCCGCAGAGAAAATTGGCTCTGCGTGTTCTGCGGTCTCTGCGTTGACGTTCGTTTGCGGGGCTCGGCCCTGCGGTTATAGTGACGTGTCATTCGGAGGTCATATGCGATCGAGGTTGATCGTCGCCGGAGTGATCGTCGCGGCTTTTTCGGCCGGGGTCGTGGTTGGAGGGTGGCAGCAGCAGGCATCCCAATCGCGGCGTGAGCCGCAGTTCGAAAACGAAGACGTGCGCGTCTGGAAGTCGATTGTCTTGCCGAACCACCCGCTGGCGCTGCATCGTCACGACCACGGCCGGACCATCGTCGCGCTGAAAGGCGGCACGATGGAAGTCGTCGACGGCAAGGGGCAAACGAAAAAGACAATGGTGTGGGAGTCGGGCAAGGCGTATTGGCTCGGCGTCGATCCCGCCGGAGAGCAGCATGCCGATCTCAATCGCGGCCCGGAACCGATCGAGGTGATGGTCGTCGAGATGCGGAAGTGACCGTCAGGCAGTACCTGTTGTCGTTCCCCGAGCGAGTCGTCCGTTCCGCGCTCGGGCTTGGCGCCGGCGTCGCGCGCGAGGTGGGAGAGCTCGCGCTGCCGGCAGGCGTCCGCCGCACCCAGTTGTATCAGAAGCTCGTGGAGGGAACCCTCCGGTTCCTGATCGAGCAGGTCGGAGGCGCTGAAGGCGTATACCGCACCGGGGAACAATTGCCCGACAACTTCATCGCCAGGTGGACAGCGGGCAACGCGGTCGAAGCGCTCGGCATCGTCGCGTTTCGCGCGTCGCCCGTCTGGGTCCTCGCGACGCTTGCCGATCTCTCCGGGATGGGCCGTCAACTGATTCCGGAAATCGCCGACGCGCTCAAGGCGCAGGGACTGCTGGAACAGGACAAACACTTCACGAGCGTCGATCAGATGCTCGACGGATTGGAACGGACTGCGTCGCGGTTGGCGTCGACAATCAGCTTGCCGCCGCTCGACGTCGCGGGCCTCCGGGCGGAATGGAATGCCATTCGCGAAGACGCGCGACATCTTCAGCCCGCCAGTCTTCCGACGCGGGAAACGATCAGCGCCGTGTGGACGCAGCTGAAAACGGAATCCGTCCGCCAGGAGCGATCGATCTTCGAAACCTCGTCGATGATGGCTGTTTCGGCTGTGCAGGCGCTTCCCGACGGCGTGCGGTGGCTCTCTGCCTCGGCGCGAATCGGCGCCACGCGAACCGGTCACCTCGTCGCGGCGGCGCTGCTCGATCATTACCGCCAGACGCTGAACGAGATCCGGCAGACCGGCTACTGGACCTACGCGAGCCGGCACCTTCGTCCGTACGTGCACGCGGCGATCGGCCAGTTCTCGCCGAAGCGGCGCACCCTCACCGAACGCGCGATCGAGAAACTTCAGTCCTTCAAGTCCACGAAGACCATCGTCACCCTGCTCCTCGTCTCGTCGGTCCTCGTGCCGGCGGCCAGCGCCCAGGAAGCGCGACGACGGTGGGAGATGCAGCGGCAGATCCGCCTCGACAAGTTCGAGCAGGTACTGCCGCAGGCGATGCGCGCCCACGGCATCGACATGTGGATCATCGCAGCGAAGGAGAATCACCGGGATCCGCTGTGGGAGGATCTCGGGCGCGGGTACGTCTCAGGCGTCGGCTACTACGTCTTCACCGATCGCGGCGGCGATCGCGTCGAGCGCGCCGCGCTTGGACCGGGCGGTCACCTGATCGAGCAGTCGGGCGCCTACGACATCTTCGCGCCCGCCTCGACGCTCGCCGCGTTCGTCAAGACGCGCAATCCCAGGCGCATCGGCGTGAACATGTCCGACGAGATCGGGCCGGCCGACGGCCTCTCGTACACGATGCACACATACATCCAGAACGAACCGTCCTCAGCAACACTGTTCAAGCGTCAATCGGCGGCGCGGGCGATACAGCGTCTCCTCAAGAGTCACGTGCAGATCGTCTGGTGTCGCGTCGACCGTCGCAACCGTCTCATCAAGAATTCAGTTCCACGACTGAATGCAAGCTGGCTTCGCCGCGGTCAACGCGGCCGCCATCGGGCAACACGACGTGCCTGAAATTTCGAGATTCCTCGGAATCGTCATCGGCATGTTTTTTAATGAGCACGGGGTCGCCCACTTTCATGCGGTATACGCCGAGTACGAGGTCACCGTCGAAGTCGAAACACTGACGGTCCATGGCGACTTCCCTAAGCGTGCGCTGGGATTTGTGCTTGAATGGGCCGAGCTTCACAAGGAAGAATTGCTGGAGAACTGGCAGCTTGCTCGACAGGGGCAGCCTCTCAAGCGCATTGCTCCACTGGAATGATCATGCAGCCCTATCACGTAGTTGAAGCGCGATACGTTGATCGCCACATCGTGTGGCTTCGGTTTCGCGACGGCACTGCCGGCGAGATCGATCTCGCGCCGGCGTTGTGCGGTCCCGTTTTCGAGCCGTTGCGCGACCCTTTGGTGTTTCGGAATTTCAGAATCCATCCGGACTTCCACACGCTGGTCTGGCCGAACGGGGCTGACTTCGCGCCTGAGTTTCTTCACGACAACGTGCGCGTGACAGCGTAGGCCTGTAGCCCGAGCCACGCCGCTGCGCTCGGCTGAAGCCTTCGCGCTAGGACGGCCGGCTCTACCGTTCAACGCGCAGGTCGAACGCCGCCATCTCCTTGAGATTTCGAACGAGCAGATAGCCGTCCGACAGCGCGGGGTGATTCCAGGTCTTGCCGTCGAGCGCAGCGAACCGAACGATCTCCTCGTGATGCTCCGGTGTCGCGCGTACCAGCGCGAGGTCGCCGTCCTCGGTGAGCACGATGAGATGTCCGCTCGCCAGCACCACCTGGCCGTAGCCGTAGCGGCCGCCCTTCCACTTCAGATCACCGGTGTTGGCGTCGACGCACGCGAGGATCGCTTCGTCGAGGCCGTACACGAATCCGTCGTACAAGATGGAGCTCGTGAACTGATTCTTCATCCGGATGTTCCGCCACACTTCGCGGACTGAGAAGCGCTCGCCGTTTCGCGTCAGCTCGACCACGGCCGCACCCGCGCCGTACCCTGACGAGATGAACACGCGGTTGTCGCCGATGACGATCGGCTGCCCGGCGTTCACGTCGTATTGCGTCGTCCACGGATATTCCCAGAGCACCTCGCCTCGATCGGGCGTCAGCCCCATCAGGCGCGACGCGCTGAAGACGACGATCTGCCGGACGCCGCCGAGCGTGACGAGCATCGGCGACGAGTAGGCCGCCCGGTCGTCGAGCGCGGACCACGCACGCGCGCCGGTGCGCCGATCGTACGCGACGACCGAGCGGCCGCCCGGTCCGCCGGGCAGCACGACAATCGTGTCGTCGACGACGAGCGGCGATGACGCGGTGCCCCACTGCAGGACGCTCGCGCCGTTGTCTTCGAGAATGTTGATGCGCCACACCGCGCGGCCGGTCGCCTCGTCCAGGCAACGGAGCTCTCCGAGCGCGCCCAGCGCGTAGACACGGCCGTCCGACCAGGTCGGCGTCGCGCGCGGACCGTCGCCGCCCATGAACTCGTGGAACTCGGCGTCCCACGCGTTGGTCCACAGCTCGCGCCCGGTCGCGACATCGTACGCGGCGACGACTTCCTGCGGGCCGCGCTGCTCGATCGTGAACGCGCGGCCACCTGCGATGACGAACGATGCGTAGCCGAGGCCGACCGGCTGCTTCCAGATCGGCGTCAATCCGCCGGCGGGCCACCTGGTTGAGATCGGCCGCTCACGGTAATGACCGTCGCGGCGCGGACCGCGGAAGTCGGTCCAGTAGGGACGACGTGCCGCGGGAGTTTCAGATGCTGCCGGTTCCGCACGTGCCGTGACCGTCGGTGCGGAAGAGGGCGCTGGCGCCGACTCGGTAGGCACGGCAGACATCGGCGGCCCCGACGACAATGAAGACGCCAGCGCTGCCTGCGCGCGCTGCGCCTCGCGATGCCGGGCGACCGCGGCGGCGCGCGTGCCGGCCGACTCGACGAATTCGAGGTGCGGCGTGCCGCCGCCGTACAGCACGACGCGCAAGCCGAACAGAGAGAGGACCGCCACAATCGCGGCGAATCCGACGACGCCGACGATTGCGGCCGTCATGAATCGGCGAAGCATGCCTGCAATCTTGCCCCAGTTTTGGCGTAGCATCCAGCAACCATGACTTCATCCTTCAACCGGCGGCGATTTCTTCAATTAGGCAGCCTCACGGCCGGAATGGCCGCGGGTGTGCCCCGCCTCGGATTCAGCGATCTGCCGGCTGGTGTTGTGGCCGACGCCGTCAACGTTGCCGATGACCGAACCATCAGATTGAGCGGAGATGGGCTCGGCATGAGCGCCGCGCAATATGCAGGTCTGCTGAACCGCCTCGTCGACGAGAGAGAACTCGTTCCCGATTCGTACTCGCTCGGCGGCGTCGTCGAGCAGTTGGAGGAACGATGCGCGCGCGTGCTGGGAAAAGAGCGCGCGATCTTCATGCCGACCGGCACGCTCGCGAATCACATGGCGGTGCGGGCGCTGGCCGGCGGATCGAGCCGCGTCATCGTCCAGGAAGACAGTCACTTCTATCAGGACGAAGGTGACTGCGCGCAAACGCTCAGCGCCCTGACGTTGATGCCCCTCGCGCCCGGCCGCGCGACGTTCACGGCCGGCGAGGTGCAGCGCGCGATCGATCAGACGAAAGGCGGACGCGTCGTGTCGCGTGTGTCGGTCATCTCGATCGAATCGCCGGTGCGCCGGAAGCAGGGCGAGCGCTTCGATGCCGTCGAGCTGAAAAAGATCAGCGAGCTCGCGCGCCGCGAAGGCATCAGGCTGCACCTGGATGGCGCGCGCCTGTTTCTGCAGGCCGCATACACGGGAGAGAACGTCGCCGACTACGCGCGCCCGTTCGACACCGTCTACGTCTCGCTCTACAAATACTTCAATGCAGCATCGGGCGCGATTCTCGCGGGGCCGCGCGATCTCCTCGACGGCATGTACCACGGGCGGCGCATGTTCGGCGGCGGACTCAATCACGCCTGGCCATTCGCGCTCGTGGCGCTGCACTATCTCGACGGCTTCGGCGATCGCTACAGTCGAGCGGTGCGAATCTCCGAGGATTGGATTCGCGCGCTCGGCCGGCACGACGCTTTCAGCGTCGACCGCGTGCCATCGGGAACGAATCTGTTCCGTCTTCGGGTGCGCGGGACGGATGCTACCGCATTCCGGCAGAGGCTCGCGTCCAAACGCGTGATGCTCGCCGCGCCGCAGGATGGCGCGTTCCTCGTCGGCGTCAACGAGACACTGAACCGGACGACGGCCTCGGAGCTGACCGACACGTTCGTTGGTGCGTTGCGCGACTAGCGATTTCGGCCAACTTTTGGTCTTTTTCGTGGTTTCGTGTTTCCGTGGTTGCGTTTAGATTGGCCATCGCTGATGTTGGAGACCGGTTGTCGAAAATCTTTGAGGGAGGCGGCCATGTCACTGTCAGGTCGTTTGAGACTCGCGCTTCTCGCAAGCGTCGTCGTCGCGGCGCTCTCCGGAGCCAGGACGTTCACGCAGGCCGACGTCGTCGACCCGGCCAAGGGGACGCTGCCGAATCCGAATCCAACTGTGGTCAAGAGCTGGGGACAACTGCCCGACGGCAGGACGTGGGGATCGACCGCCGGCGTCGACATCGGGCCAGACGGCCACGTCTGGGCCTACGACCGCTGCGGGACGAACTCGTGCGCTGACTCGAAGCTGGATCCGATCTTCAAGTTCGATCGCGCGTCGGGCAAACCGCTCGCGCACTTCGGCGGCGGCCTGATCCTGTTTCCGCACGGCTTTCACGTCGACAAGGACGGCAACGTCTGGGTGACCGACGGACAAGGCAACAAGGAAGGCACCAAGGGCCATCAGGTGATCAAATTCAGTCCGCAGGGCAAGGTCCTGATGACGCTCGGCAAAGCGGGCGTGCCCGGCAACGGTCCCGACACGTTCAACGAACCGTGCGATGTCATCACCGCGCCGAACGGCGACATCTTCGTGTCGGATGGACATAGCGGGCAGAGTCCGAATCCCCCTCCGAATGCCAACGGCCGCATCGTGAAGTTCGACAAGAACGGCAAGTACATCAAGGAGTGGGGCAGGATGGGTTCGGGGCCGGGCGAGTTCCGCACGCCGCACGCGCTCGCGTTCGATTCGAAAGGCCGGCTCTTTGTCGCCGATCGTGGGAATCACCGCATCCAGATCTTCGATCAGGACGGCAAGCGGCTCGGCGAGTGGAAGCAGTTCAGCCGCGTCAGCGGTCTCTTCATCGACAAGAGCGATCGGTTGTATGCGATCGACTCGGAGTCGAGTCCGGAACGCCACCCGAACTGGAGCACCGGCGTGCGAATCGGGAATACCAGCGCAGACAAGGTGCTGGCGTTCATTCCACCGCATCAGAGCAAGACTCCCGAAGGCGCCGCGGGCGAAGGCGTGGCAGTGGATCCGGACGGCAACGTGTATGCGGCTGAAGGACCGATCTCGCGTCCGTTCGCGGGCGGAGGATTGACGAAGTACGCGAAGCGAACAGGCAGTTAGACCTCAGAAGTTCGAGCGAGATTCGCTGGCGGGAAGCTGAAGGCGAGCTCGCAGGCCGCCCATCGGCGAGCGGCTCAACGCGATCGATCCGCCGTACAGCTCCGCGAGATCGCGCACGATGGCGAGGCCGAGCCCCGATCCGGGCGCGGCTTCGTCCGCGCGCACGCCTCGCTGCAGGACCGCATCGCGCATCGATTCTTCGAGTCCAGGCCCGTCATCGTCGACGGTGATGATGATCCCCGCGCCGTTGGCCGACGATTCGACGGCAACGCGCGACTTCGCCCACTTGCACCCGTTGTCGAGCAGGTTGCCGAGCATCTCGTCGAGATCCTCGCGATGGCTTCGCACCGCGTGTTCGGGCGCCACACGAACGTCGATCGTGACGCCGCGGTCGGCGTGAAGACGAAGCAACGTCCGCGACAGTCCGTCGGCCGAGGCCATCACCGACGAGCGCGCGCCCGGCGTCGCGCCTGATGCGGCCGCGCGCGCCTGCGCGAGGTGATAGTCCATCTGCCGGCGCATCCGCTCCACCTGCTCGCCGATCGTGACGGCCAGATCGTGATGGCCTGCGGCGGCGGCACGCTCGGCTTCCCGTGACAGCACGGCGAGCGGCGTCTTCAATCCGTGCGCAAGGTCGCCGGCCTTCGCGACCGCGCGGTTGACGGCTCGCGCGTTGTGCTCCAGGAGCGCGTTGAGATCGGTCACGAGCGGCTGCACTTCGGCGGGATACCGCCCCTGGATCTGGCGGTCGCGGCCATCGCGGACGTCGGCGAGCCGCGATCGCAAATCGCGAAGCGCCGCGAGTCCCTTCTTCACGTGCCAGAAGCCCGCGAGCATGAAGAGCGCGGCGACGATCGTCGAGGGGAGCGCGTGCGCGAACATGGCGTGAAGCACGTTCGGCATCTGCCGGTAGTGGAGCATCATCGCGGTCGCGAACACGCCGGCGACGACGAACAGCCCGACGCTCCAGAGCGCCGCACCGAGCATGGCGCGCGCGCGCAGCGAGAGGATGCCTCTCACTCGTTGGCCTCTTTTTTCACTCCGGGGGCCCCTGCCCCCCGGACGCGCTTCGCGGGGGCCCTTCGCCGCGCTCCGCTGAGCGGATCAAGTATCCGAGTCCGCGGACAGTTTCGATGAACGGCGCGCCCAGCTTCCGTCTGAGGCGCGCGATGAACACTTCGACCGTATTCGAATCGCGATCCGCGTTCTGTGAGTAGATGTGCTCGGTCAGCTCGCTCTGCGAGACGACGCGGCCGCGATGGTGCATCAGATACGACAGCACGCGGAATTCGTGGCTCGTGAGCCGCACGGGGACGCCGTTCACCGTCACCCTCGCGGCGCGGGGATCGAGCGCGAGCGCGCCGCACCGCAGCTCGGGCGTCACCTGACCGCTGGCGCGGCGAATCAGCGCGCGCAGCCGCGCCAGCACCTCCTCGATCCGGAACGGCTTCGCGACGTAGTCGTCGGCGCCGCCGTCGATCCCTTGCACCTTCTCATGCCAGCTGCCGCGCGCCGTCAGCACCAGCACGGGGACGGCGAGGCCGGCTTCCCGCCATCGCCGCAGAATCGTCAGGCCGTCGATCTTCGGCAGTCCCAGATCCAGCACCACCGCGTCGTAGTGCTCGGTCTGTCCGAGGAAGTCGGCGCGTTCACCGTCGGCCGCGCAGTCCACTGCATAGCCCGCCTCGCCGAGCGCGCTTGCAAGCTGCTCGGCCAGCGGCGCTTCGTCCTCCACCACCAGTACCCGCACCACCCCCTTATAACGCAAAGGAACCTGAACGGCGCCTGAACGCCGCATTCATCGGCCGTTCAACCGCCGCGGAGTACAACCGGTTCGCGTCGATGGCGCCGGCTGGCGCGCGCAAAGGAGGAACCGATGACGAAGAGACTCGCGATCATCATCGCCGCGTTGGCGTTCGCGGCCGGCGCGTCCGCGCGGCAGGACAAGAATGCCGCGAACGTGAGCGGCGTGTGGCAGATGAACGTCCAGGGCGATCACGTGATTCCCATCGGCATGGAGCTCAAACAGGACGGCACAAGAGTGACAGGAACGATCTTGATGCCGGCGCATGGTGCCGGACGGCGCCGAGAGGTGTCGCTCGCGGGCGAGCTCGCCGATCATGCGCTCACGCTCTCCGGCGCCGCGGACGACGCTTCGGCCGATGAGGCGAAGCTCGAGATCGCCGCGACGCTCGAGAAAGACGGAACCATGACCGGGACGCTGTCGGTCGGCACGCACAGCGTGCGGTGGACGGCGGAGCGGCTGACCCGCGCGAGCGAAGCGAGCAAGTGAAAGTTACGCCCGAGCGCCACAGCGCGAGGGCGTCAGACGTGGGGGTGGGGCCCCACGCGAGTAGAAAATGACGAACAAGACATTCATTGCTCTGGTGATCGCGATCGCCCTGCTCGTGTCCGCCATGATCGACATGCATCGCCCGCGATCGGGTACGTCGACGCGCGCGCTCGCCCCCCACGGGGATCGCTGATGATGCGCGATCTGCGACAGGCGTGGCGCGCCATCGCGAGGATGCCGGTGCTGGCCGCCGTCGTCATCGTATCGCTCGGCGTCGGCATCGGCGTGAACACGACCGTGTTTTCCTGGATTCAGGGCGTGGTGCTGCGGCCGCTGCCGGGCGTCTCCGGCGCCGCGAGCTTCCATTTCATCGAGCCTCGCACCGAAACCGGCTCGTACCCCGGTGTGTCGTGGCTCGAGTACGGCGACTTCAAGGAGCGGCTGCGCTCGCTGCCGGACCTGCTCGCGTTCCGCTTCGTGCCGTTGAACGTGGGCGAGACCGGCCGGGGCGAACGGACGTACGGTCTGCTCGTGTCGGGCAACTACTTTTCCGCGCTCGGTCTGCGTCCTGCGCTGGGGCGATTCATCCGGCCCGACGAAGTCGCGCGCGCTGGCGGCGAACCGGTCGTCGTGATCTCGCACGGGTACTGGCAGACGCGCTTCGCCGGCTCGCCCGGCGCATTGGGCCGGACCATCCGCGTCAACGATCGTCTGCTCACCATCGTCGGCGTCGCGCCGGAACGATTTCAGGGCACGGTGCTCAGCCTGAACTTCGATCTCTGGGTGCCGGCGACGATGGCGCCGCCGCTCCAGGCCGGATCGCGCGAGCTCGAGGACCGCACGCTTCGTGCGTACTCGGTGATGGGCAAGCTCGCGCCGCACGTGACGCGTGAACACGCGCAGGCCGAGCTGGACCAGACGATGCGCGATCTCGCGCAGGCACATCCCGACAGCAACAGGAAGATGCAGGGCGAAGTGCTGCCCTTCTGGCGGGCGTTGCGCGGTCCGCCGCGAATGTTGGCGCAGGCGCTTGTGACGCTGCAGGGGATCATGTTGCTGCTGTTGCTCGCGGTTTGCGGGAACACGGCGAATCTCATGCTGGCCCGGGCGAGCGCACGGCAGCGTGAAATCGGCGTGCGGCTCGCGCTCGGCGCCGGACCGTGGCGCGTGGCCAGCGCGCTGCTGACGGAAAACCTGATGCTCGCGCTGCTGGGCGCGGCTCTCGCGGTGCCGATTGCCATCTGGGGCACCGAGGCGCTGCGGGCCGTGCCGATCATCACGGCGTTTCCCATCAGGTTTCAAACCGACGTCGACGCGGTCAGCCTCGCCTTCGCCGCGCTGCTCGGCATCGTGTGCGGGCTCCTCTTCGGGATCGCGCCGGCGGCGCAGCTCGCCCGCGTCGATCCGCAGGCGGGGCTTCGATCGGGATCGCGGACGGCGGGCCGCAGCCGGCTGCGGAACGTGCTGATGGGCGTCGAAGTCGGGCTGGCGCTCGTCGTGCTCCTGGCGGCGGCGCTCTTCTTCCGCAGCTTCAGCGAGACGCGTGATACCGATCCGGGCTTCAAGCGCGAAGGCGTGCTGCTTGCCGCCTACGATCTGACCGGACGAAACATCGAGACGCCCGCGGTCCGCGACTTCACGGGCCGGCTGCTCGGGCGGCTTCGATCGGTGCCTGGCGTGGAATCGGCCGCCATCGCGATCTCCGTTCCGCTCGACATTCACGGCCTGCCGATCCGCTCGTTCACGCTCGAAGGCCGCGCGCGAAACGCCGGAGACGACGCGGCTCCGGATCAGGCGTTCACCAACACCGTGACGCCCGGCTATTTCCGGACGATGGGGATTCCGATGCGCGCGGGAACGGACTTCGTGAATCTCGACGATGCGGCGACGCCGCCCCAGGCGATCGTCAACGAGGAATTCGTCCGGAGGTTCGTCGGCAGTGCCGAACCGATCGGGCGACGACTGCAGACGCGCGGCACGAGCTACGTCATCGCAGGCGTCGTGCGCACCTCGTTGAGCAATGCGTTCGGTGAACAAGCGTCCCCGGTCATCTATCTCTCGTACCGCGATCGGCCGGCCGCGCGCGGCGAGATACATCTGCGCACGGGTGTGGGCGCCGAGTTGCTGCTCGCGCCGCAGGTGGAGCGGATCGTCCGCGACCTCGATCCGTCGCTTCCCATTTACGACGCCCGCACGCTCACCGACCACGTGGAGAAGAATCTGTTTCTCCGCCGGATTCCCGCGCGGATGTTCGTCGTGCTCGGGCCCGCGCTGCTCGTGCTGGCGGCCATCGGCATCTACGCCGTCGTCGCCTACTCCGTCTCGCAGCGGACGACCGAGATCGGCGTCAGGCTCGCGCTCGGCGCCACTGCTCGGCGCGTGGTCTCTCAGATCGTCGGTGACAGTCTCCGCGTGGTCGCGGCGGGGGCGATGGTCGGCTGGGCGCTCGCGGTCGCCGTCAACCTCCACCTCGTCCGCGGACCGATCTACCTGTCGGTATTCGGCGGCGTTCCCCTGCTGCTCTTGACCGTCGCAGCCGTGGCGTGCTGGCTGCCCGCGCGGCGCGCGACCGAGGTCGATCCGACCGTGGCGCTGCGTCAGGAGTGAGTGTTCGGTCGGTCGAGCACAATTCCGTTTAGTTTCTGAAAACCTGCGTTGATGGCCGGTTGTGTTGAATCCGCGCATAGAGCGTAGCGTCATCGCATGACATCTGATCGCGCGTCGCTTCAATGCTGAACTCGTCTCGCACCATGATCAAATATCGGCCAATCCGAGACTGAAGCGAGCGTTTGGGTTGTTAGGCCGTCCAAGTCGTGACGGCTATCAATGCAGGTTTTCGGAGACTGCCCGATTCCGGCAGTCGAGGGCTCTCGACGCGCCTCAACCAGTCACTTCTCGACAATCGCAAGGCCGACGCGTAGTATCACATCTGATACCATTTACGCGTGCTCGCCGTTCTCGACAGCAACGTTCTCGTCGCGGCGCTGCGGTCGCGACGCGGCGCTTCGTTCGAGGTACTGCAGCAGTTGCGCGCAGGGCGATTCACCATCGCCATCTCGGTGCCGCTCGCGCTCGAATACGAAGCCGTACTGATTCGGCATGCCGAGGAGCTGGGGCTCGCGCGTGCAGAAGCCGTGGGTCTGGTCGACTATCTCTGCGCCGTCGCAAAGCGCCGTCACATCCATTTCTTGTGGCGCCCCACGCTGGCGGATCCACGAGACGAATTCGTGCTGGAGCTCGCCGTCGCGGCCGAATGCGACGCGATCGTGACGTTCAACCTGCGTGATTTTTCTGGCGCGCAGCGGTTCGGAATCGTTGTTATGACCCCCGCTGCGTTCCTTCAACGGATGGAGAAGACATGAGCAACCTGAGCCTGCGTCTGCCCGATTCACTGCACAGCAAGTTGCGGGAGCTCGCGAAGCGCGACGGCGTCTCAATCAATCAATTGATTGCGACGGCCGTTGCAGAAAAAGCCGCGGCGCTTCTGACGGTGGATTACCTCGATGCCCGGGCCCGCCACGCCGACACGATGCTGGTCGATCGAATTCTCGAGCGCGTGCCGGACGTTCCTGCAATTGCCGGTGATGAGCGACCGAACCTGCGCCAGCGGACGACGAAGACGCCGAAACCGAAGAGCCGCGCGCGAGCCGCTGGCGTGAGAACCAAGAAACGATCTCGCGCCGTTCGCTGAACGATGTAGCCTGCACGACTTCGATCAGCAGCAGCGAATCGTCAGGTAATCGTCAGAGGAAACACTGAAATCGTCAGATCACGTGCCGAGGTCATGAGTGCTGTTTTCCGCACGCAAGAGCCGTTCAAATCTTGAATTAAGCAGTATTATTGAGCGTCCAAGGAGCGCGCTGATGAGAGCCAAGCTGGTCGTTTTCGCCCTGTCGATCGCCGCATGCGTGACCCTCGCCGGACAATCCTCGTCTCAGGAGCGATCGCTCTTCGACGGCAAGACGTCGAAAGGCTGGCGCGGCTTCAAGAAGGCCGCATTCCCGGATCGCGGCTGGGTGATCGAGGACGGCTGGCTGAAGCACAAGGCGACGAGCGGTCAGGACTCGCAGGGCGGCGGCGACATCATCACCGTCGACACGTTCGACAATTTCGATCTGCGGTTCGAGTGGAAGGTCGCGCCTGGCGCCAACAGCGGCGTGAAGTATCTGGTGACCGAGGATCGCAGCGGCCCGATCGCGCACGAGTATCAGATCATCGATGATGCGCGCCACCCGGACGCCAAGATTGGTCCGCATCGCCAGACCGCGGCGCTCTACGACGCGATCTCCGCTCCCGCGAACAAACCGATCAAGCCCGCCGGCGAGATCAACACCGGCCGCATCGTCGTCAACGGCATGCACGTCGAGCATTGGCTCAACGGCGTCAAGGTCATCGAGTACGAGCTCGGGAGCCCGGCGCTGATGGCCGCAAAAGCCAAAAGCAAATTCAAGGACGAGGCGGGGTGGGGCACGAAGCTGAAAGGGCACATCCTCCTGCAGGATCACGGCGACGAGGTCGCGTTCCGCAACATCAGAATTCGAGAGCTGACGCCGACCACCAGCACGAGACGTTGACCGACGTCTCGTGCTCGCCGTGAGCCACGCTTTGGCTCGACGCGGTGATTGAACCTGCCGTTGTGTTCTTCGTCTCCTTCGCGCTGATTCAGTGCCGCTAAGGCAAATCGAAAGCCGAATCTACGGTTCGCTTCCCGACTGCGCTGGCAGCCCGAACTCGTCCTTCGGAAACAAATCGGTGTTGATGTCGAGCATCGGCGATCGATCGTCCGCCGGACCGTAGATGCGCGGTTGCCGATCGAGGTACGGCGCCAGCAGCGGAAGAATGTCCACGCCCGAGTCCTTGTAACGCGCCCGAACATCCGGATCGCTCAACCTCGCGCGGATCGCCTCCGCGTCGACGGCGATCTGTTCCTTGCTGCCGATGACGATGTCGCCGTAGTCGAGCACGTGGGGAAACACGGTGATGAAGGTGTTGCGGACGCGGATCGTCGGCGCCCAGCTCACCGCGAGACCATTTGGCTTCAATCGATCGCGCACGAGCGTGAAATAGCCGTGTGAATACAGGTTGCCGGCATACGCGCTCGTCGGCACGAGCGGGTCGGCTTCGATGAGATCGAAGAGGCGTTTCGACTGCATCAGGTAGAGGCGGCCGTCGCCGTACACCTGCTCGATGCGGCGATCGCCGAGGATCGCCTCCAGGCCCGGATATGGCTGCTCGCGCTGCAGTCGTCCGAGCGTCGGGAGCTGCGGCTTGACGATTTCGATGCACGCGATAGTTTGAATCTCTTTCCGGCCGGCGATCGCAAACAGCGTGTCGCCCGACCCGAGCCCGATGACCGCGGCGTCGCGCGGATCCGGATGGAGGAACGCGGGCAGCGCGCCGAGCACCGTGTGGATGCCGCCGTACGGAATCCAACTGTGCGACGAGCCGTTGACAAACACGGTCACACGCCGCCGGAAGGTGCCACGCTCGCTTTTCAGCACGAACACGCCCGAGCCGTCTTCGCCGAACAGAATCGCCGCCGGTCTCGCGCCGTGCACGCCGCTCCACAGCGAGCCGGCGTCGGGCATCCAGGCGAGCAGCACCCCGATGCCGGCGATCGCGGCGCCAGCGATGGCGAGGCGCCCGATCGCCGGCCGACGATGCGCTTCGCTCGCGCCGTTGCGCTCGCGAAGCGATCGCATGAGCAGCGCGAGCGGAAACATGACGCTCATCACGACGAGCAGCTTCAGCGTGCCGCTCGTTCCCAGCCACGCGAGGCACAACCAGCCGGTGACGAACGATCCGAGCGCCGCGCCGGCGATGTTGGCCATCAGCAGCGTGCCGACGCGCCGGCCGACGCGATCGAGATCGGTTTGCACCGCGTGCTGCAGTAGCGGAAACGCCGCACCCATCATCGCGGTCGGCGGACCGATGAGGATCGCGGGGATGCCGAAATACAACAGGAGAAAACGATCCGGCAGGCTGGCGAGGCCGCGAAAGGCTCCACGGAACGCCGCGGCGGCCGCCGTGATGTTCAGTTGTTCGTGGCTGGCGACGTAGGACGCCAGCGGCCCGTGGTCGACGGTCGCGATGAGCAGTGTGATCGCGAGGGCGGCGTAGACGGTCACCGCCGCCTGGATCGTGAGAAATGCATTGCCCGGCCGGCGCG
Organism: Vicinamibacterales bacterium; assembly: GCA_036004865.1. GTDB lineage: Bacteria > Acidobacteriota > Vicinamibacteria > Vicinamibacterales > CAVVIG01 > QHWF01. The sequence goes on along the minus strand of DASYQZ010000128.1, from coordinate 11,500 downwards.
CGCGTCGCACGAGCGCCGATCCGGCGAGCGACCCGAGCCCGAGGCCGGTGAGATACATGGCGAGCAGCGTGCCGAACGTGAACGCCGTCGATCGCAGCATGACGCCAATCAGCCGGAACCACACGATTTCGAGCGAGAGCGCGAGGAATCCGGCCAGCCCGCAGATGACCGTCCATCCGGCGAACGGCAGCGTGAAGCCTTCTGTGGTGCGGTGTACTGCGGAATCGCTCGACGCGATCGCGGCCCGGTCCACGCGCCGCCCGCGCATCCGCAACGCGAGCGGGATGGCGATCAGCGCTGCGAACAGGTTCAGCGTCGCGCCGATCTGCAGCGTGTTCTTCAGGCCAAGCAGCGGCAGCATCCACCACGTCGTCGCGAACGCGCCCAGGGCGGCGCCGAGCGTGTTCCATCCATACAGCGCGCCGGTCACGCCGGCTGCGCGGCCGATATCGGTCGTCAGCGTTCGCGCCAGCAGCGGCAGCGACACCCCCATGAAGAACGTCGGCCACAGGAGGCTCACGAAGAGAATCGCCGCGCGCGCTTCGAGACTCCACGACAGGTGGCCGAGACGCTGGTACAGCACGTCGTAGTACAGCGTCGCGCTGAAGAACCCGAAGCCGGCGATCGCGAGCTCCGCGGCGGCAAACGCTGCGAGGCCGAGGACGGGCGGCAGCCGGTCGGCGATTTTTCCGCCTGCGAAGCTCCCGCAGCCGAGTCCGGCCATGAACGCGGCCACGATGATCGTCGTCGACTGGATGTCGGAGCCGGAAAAAATGACGAGCATCCGCTGCCAGACGACCTGGTAGACGAGCGCCGCGAATCCGGACGTAAAGAAAATGAGATAGGGAAGAGCCGCCATCGGCGCTCGTAAAGATACACCGGGGCGCAGAATGCGCGCCCGACTCCGCTCTTTCGAGCTTCGTCGAGGCTCGCCGAAGCCTTGGCGACGGCGGCTCGTTCAACGCGTGACGAGGCGCTTGAATTCGACGAGCTCCCGCATCTTCGCGAACAGCGGATCGGCCGCGGCTTCGTTTTTCAGGTTCGGCTGCTTGCGCACGGCATCCTCCAGCGGCCGCAGCGCATTGAGGTACTCACCGGCCTGCGCGTAGCGCTGGGCGAGCGCGTAGTGGAGGCGCTCGTTGTTCGGCGCGATGTCGATCGCCTTCTTCTGCTCCGCGATTGCCTCGACGAACTTGCCGTCCTTCGCGAGCTGGTTCGCGCGCTCGGTCAACCTGTTCGGCACGCCCAGCGTCATGTTGAGCAGCCGCCGCAATTCGACGAACGGGTTCGTCGCATCGTCGACGCGGATGTCGACGATGCGCTTGACCGTCGACTCGGAGTTCGCCGGCAGCGGCCGCACGACGAGGATGCCGGCGGATTGCATGCCGCGCACGTCGCCGCCTTTCGATTGTCCGGCGTCGAGCGCATCCATCAACCGTTCGGCCATGGATCCGTTTCCGTGCTCGTACGCCTCGGCCATCGCTTTCACGACCGCCTCGCTGGCCAGCGTGTTGCCCTGAACCGAAACGTTTCGTCCCGTGACGTGACCGGCCCACGCGCCGTAGTGCACGACGTCTTTTGGATCGTGATTCCGGTCGATGACGCGCTTCCCGGTATAGACCGCCGAGCGTCCTTTCGTGTCGATGACGGCGACCTGTCGCGTGTCACGGCCCGGATCCTCATCGGTGATCCGCTTCACGACGTCCGCCGGACTCAGGCCCTGCTCGAGCAGCGCGATCGCTTTGGGTCCGTACGATCGGTTCGCAGAGGCTTGCGTCGCCACGGCGCCGACGCCCGGCTTCGCGAACGGCACCGCGGCGCCGGCCGCGAACGCGCGCGACTGCACGCCGACGCCGAGCTCGTTCGTCGCGGGATCGAACGCGATGATCGAGAACGTCGAGAACCACGGATCTTCGTTCACCGCGCGCGGCTGGGATTCCTGGGCCACGCACGGAACCGCAGCCATCAGCAGTGCGAGTAACAGTGCTCTCACGACGTCCTCCGGTTGCCGCCTATTCTGCTAGCATTCCCCGGCGCAAACCAAGGCCAGACACTGTCTAAGGTCACAAACGGTGACCCTAAGACCGTCTGAGAATGTTTGAGGTCACGAATTGTGACCTCAAACGCTGGCTCGCGAATCAGTATGCCTGACAAGGTCATCACTGCGCTGGAAAGGGTCGATCGCACGATCCGCAGAGTACGCGGACACAACGTCATGCTCGATGCCGACCTCGCGGCGTTGTACGGGGTTGAAACCCGTCAACTGGTGCAGGCAGTGACGCGGAACGCAGACCGATTTCCAGCCGACTTCCTGTTCCAGCTGACGCCTCACGAGGTCAAAGTTTTGAGATCACAAATTGTGATCTCAAAGAGCGGCCGCGGTGGACGACGGACGCGGCCCTATGCCTTCACTGAACAGGGCGTGGCCATGTTGTCCAGCGTCCTCAGAAGTCGGCGCGCGGTGAGAGTGAACATCGAGATCATGCGGGCGTTCGTGCGGATTCGCCGCATGCTCGAGTCGCATGCGGATCTGGCCAGGAAGCTCGAGGCGCTCGAAGAGAAATACGATGTGCAGTTCAGTGTGGTGTTCGCGGCGATCAGAGAGCTGATGGCGCCGCCGCGCGTGTCGAAGAAACGGATCGGATTTCGAGCGTAGGGGCGGACCCGCGTGTCCGCCCGATGACAGGAGTAGCGATGCCGAGCAATCGCTTTCGCGTGCGTCCGGGGGAGAAGGTCGACCTGCGCCGCTATGATCCGGCCGACACGGGGCCGTACAAGAACAAAAAGAAGGCGGTCCAGAAGCTCCAGCGCGACATCGAGCGGATGATCAAGCTTCAGGAAAAGCTCTACGCTCGCGACCGCTGGGCTGTCCTCCTGATTTTTCAGGCCATGGACGCGGCGGGAAAAGACAGCGCCATCAAGCATGTGACGCGCGGATTGAATCCGCAAGGCGTGCAGGTCACCTCGTTCAAACGGCCGACCGACGAGGAGATCGATCACGATTACCTCTGGCGCGTGAACAAGAGGCTTCCGGAGCGCGGCACGATTGGCATCTTCAACCGCTCGCACTACGAAGAAGTGCTGGTCGTGCGTGTGCATCCCGGCATTCTCGCCGGACAGAAGCTGCCTTCGTCGCTCGTGACCAAGCGCGTCTGGAACGAGCGCTACGACGACATCAACGCGTTCGAGCGGCATCTCGCCCGCAACGGGACGCTCATCCGAAAGTTCTTCCTCCACGTGTCGCGAGAGGAACAGAAACAGCGGTTTCTGGAGCGGCTGGACGATCCGTCGAAGCACTGGAAGTTCTCCGCCGGCGATCTGGACGAGCGCAGCCGATGGGACGACTACATGCGCGCCTACGAGCAGGCGCTATCGAAGACGAGCACGAAGCACGCGCCCTGGTTCGTCGTCCCGGCCGACCATAAGTGGTTCACGCGCCTGACGGTGGCAGAGCTCGTCGTCGACGCGCTCGACAGCCTCGACCTCGCGCTGCCGAAGCTCTCGAAGGAGCAGGCGGAGGCGCTCGCGGCAGCGCGCAAGCGGCTCGAGGCCGAACCTTGATAGACTTCGTAGGCGATGTCCTGTCGGACAGCCTGTGCCATGCCGGCTGTCGCCCTTCTGATCTCACTGGTGGCCCTGGTGACGATGTCGACGACGTCGGTGGCGTGCGAGCCGACCGGCCGTCGAGATCGGTCGGCCGAGAGCCGCGCTGCTCAGGACGACGATTCCGCGTCGCCTTATCAGGCCGACGTCGAAGAGGGCATCGGCGCCGCGGTGGCGATTCTCATCGATACGTCAGGCTCGATGCGAGACGAGGCGCCTGGCGATACGCGGCCCAAATTCGCCGTCGCGCAACAGGCGCTCGAGGCGATGCTCGACGCGACCGACGCGTTCGTCGCGAAGCGTCCGGACTTTCCCATCAAGATCGGCATCTACAGTTTTTCGAGCCACGTGCGGACGCTGCAGCCCATTCAACCGTACGATCGTGGCGCGATCCGCAGCGTGCTGGCGAACTTGCCGCGGCCCGGCGGCGGCACGGCAATCGGCGAAGCGCTGCGTGCGGCGCGGCCGGATCTCTATCGAGCCGGCCTGTTTCGGAAGTACGTGATCGTTGTGACCGATGGCGACAACACCAGCGGCCGCGATCCTGATGAGGTCGCGCGCGAGATCTTCCGCAAGAGCGAAGGCGCCGTGCAGATCTATTTCGTGGCGTTCGATACGAGCCCGGAGAAGTTTGCGTTCCTGAAGGAGGCCGGCGGCGACGTCATCGGCGCGGGCACCGGCGCAGCGCTGCGCCAGGCGCTCGACGGCATTTACCAGGGCAAAATCCTCGCTGAGGCGCCGGCCGCCGGCGAGCGGGAACCGTCCAGGAAGTAACATCGTCGTACGACTATCAAGTGCCAAAGGAGACGCTGTGATCCTTCACAAGTTCTGGGCTGCATTCGTGGCGCAGATCAATAAGGTGGCGAACCTGTTCTGGGAGGCCGATCCGATCGCGCAGATGCGGTACGAGTACGACAAGGCGGTCGAGCAGCTCAAAGAGGGGCGCCTCGGCCTCGAGCAGTATCGCGGGCTCGTCGAGCGGGTGACGCGCCAGGTGTCGGCCAACCGGTCGCACGTGCAGAAGCTCGAGGCGGAGACCAAGGCGTACCTGAAGGTCGGCGATCGCACGACGGCGTCGAAGTTCGCGCTGGAGCTGCAGAAGGCGAAAGAGGAAATGGCCGCCAACGAGCAGCAGCTCCAGTTGCACGAGACGGCGTACGGCAACAGCTTGAAGAAGATCAAGTACGCGAACGAAAAGCTGATCGAGCTCCGCGAGAGGATTCAGAAGTACGACGCGGAGCTGAAGATGAGCGCCGCCGAGGCGGAAATCGCGAAGCTCTCGGAGACGTTCGACGTCAACCTCACGACCGATTTCGGGGAAATCGAAAGCGTCATCCAGCAGAGAATCGATCAGAATCGCGGCAAGGTGCGCGTCGCGGCCGACCTCTCGGAAAAGGGGATCGCGGAAATCAACGCCGAGGAGCGGATGCGCAGCGAGCTCGCCGAACAAGCCCTCCAGAATTTCGAGGTCGAGCTCGGCCTCAGGTCGCCCGAGACAGCGCCGATGGCGCAGACCGCCAAGGACCTCGGGCCCGCGACGGAAAAAGCCGTCGAGAAACAGACCAACTAGGACACAACTATGGCGAATGGACAGCCCAAACCGGCGTTCTACGTCGCGGTGCTGCTCGTCGTGCTCGGCCTGGTCGGCGTCGCGATCTGGCAGTACGGCGGGATGCGGCCCGGCAACCGGACCGGACAGATCTCGAGCGACGAGCTGAAACAGATGAAGGGCGGCGCCGAAGCGCCCGACAGCTCCGGGATCACGACCGTCAAGGAATACAAGTACGTGGCGTCGTCGAAGTTGCCCGAGGTCAAAGGGATCTCGAGCTACAAGCCGATGGCCGATCGCACGGTCCGCTTCGCCATCAACGTCTGGGCGGGCTGGGGCCCCATCATCTACGCGAACAACGGCTTCAAGCCGGGCAAGATGTGGAAGACGCCCGGCGGTAAAGATTTCAAGCTCGAGCTCGTGCTCATCGACGATCCGGTTGCGATGCGCGACGCGTACGCCGCCGGGAATCTCCATGTCGGCTGGGCGACGCTCGACATGCTGCCGCTCTTCCTCGAAGGGCTCCGCAAGGATTCGCGCGTCATGCCGCGCGTCTACCAGCAGGTCGACTGGTCGAACGGCGGCGACGGCATCGTCGTGCGCGACACCGTGAAGACGATGGCCGATGTGCGAGGCAAGACGATCGTGCTCGCACAGAATTCGCCGTCGCATTACTTCGTGCTGAACGCCCTGATCAATGCCGGCGTGCAGCCGGCGGAGGTCGAGTTCAAGTTCACGCAGGACGCGTTCCAGGCGGCGGCGGCGTTCAACGCCGACAAGCGTCTCGCCGGCGTCGTGAGCTGGGCGCCCGACATCTACAACCTCGAAAAGGTGAAGGGCAACAGGATTCTCGTCACGACGTCGACGGCCAACAAACTGATTGCGGACGTCTGGTTCGCGCGCGCCGATTTCGCGAAAGACAATCCGGACGTCGTCGAAGGCCTCACGCGCGGCATCTTCGACGCGATGCTGGATCTGAAAGCGCAGGAGGCGAAGCAGAAGGTCGCCAAACTGATGGCCGCCGGGTACTCGATCCCCGAGAGCGACGCGCTCGGCATGCTCGGCGACGCGCACTCGACCAACTACGCCGAGAACCGCGACTTCTTCCTCAACCAGAACAACCCGACCAACTTCGAGCGCACGTGGGCGACGGCGTACTTCCTCTACAAGAAGATCAACGCCGTCACCGAGCAGACGCCGTTCGATCAGGTGATGGACTTCACCGTCATCCAGAAGCTCGGGTCAGAACAGAAGTACGCGTCGCAGAAGAACGAGTACGACATCCACTTCGCGCCGGCGAGCGCGGGCACGGTTGCGGGCGAGAAGGACGAGATCCTCACCAAGACCGTCGTCATCCATTTCTTCCCGAACTCGTGGGACCTGAACAAGAAGATCACGCGCACGGCCGACGGCAAAGAAGTGGAAGAGCTCTACGATCCCAACGTCGCCTTCGTCGTCGAGGAAGTGGGAAAGCTCGCGGGCCAGTTCGGGGCGGCGCGGATCGTCATCGAAGGGCACACGGATGGATCGATGCGCGGCCAGGTTCCGAAGAGTCTCGTCCAAGAGCTCTCGCTCAACCGAGCGAATTCGGTGAAGGAAGCGATCGTCAAGAAATTTTCGTCGCTGCAGCCGAATCAGTTCTCGACAGCCGGCATCGGGTGGGATCGGCCGTTCGATCCGTCGGATCCCGACAACGGCGCCAAGAACCGTCGCGTGGAAATCAAAGTGTATCCGGCGGAGGCGACCGCGGCTCCCAAGTAGATGCCGGCCGAATCGCCGTCCAAACCGTCGCTGCTCACGCTTCGACTCTCGCCGTCCCCGATGACGCGCCGCCTCGTCGGCGTGGGGGCGATGGGCGTCGTCGTGCTCCTCTGGTGGCTCGCGACCTCCGGCCTCGGATCCGAGGATCGGCTAATCTCGCCGATCATCCTGCCGAGCCCCGTGGAGGTCGTGAAGAGTTTTCCGAGTCTGTTGAACGACCGCGCGCTCCTACAAAGCATCGCGGCGACGCTGAAGCGCGTGCTCATCGGCTTCGGCCTCGCGGTCGTCGTCGGCGTGCCGCTCGGCATCGTCGCCGGATCGTGGCGAGTCTTCGAAGCCGCCGCCGCGCCCATCGCGCTCTTCGGCCGCAATCTTCCCGTCGCTGCGCTGATTCCGCTGACCATCCTGTGGTTCGGCATCGACGAGACCCAGAAGGTGATGTTCATCTTCATCGCCTGCGTGCCGTTCGTGTTTTCCGACGCGGTCGCCGCCGTGGCGAACGTGCACGATCGCTACGTCGAGACGGCGCAGACGCTCGGCGCCTCGTCTTCTCAAATCGTGCGGAAAGTGCTCGTCGCACTCGCGCTGCCCGACATCTACAACAGCCTGCGCCACCTGTTCGGCCTCGCGTTCGGCTACATCATGCTCGCGGAGCTGATCAACGCGCAGCACGGCCTCGGGTACCTGTTGATGACGAGCCAGCGGCGCGGGATGTCCGAGCACATCATCCTCATCCTGATCATCATCGGTCTGCTCGCGTACGGCATCGATCGCCTGCTGTTCTGGTTTCAGCGCGGGCTCTTTCCGCACCGGATCATCGAGGATTGACGGTGGCCGATCCTCTGGTCGCGTCCCAGGAGTACGCGAACGTCGTCGATTTTCGCGGCGTGACCAAGCGGTTCGGCAAGCTCACCGTCATCCGCGACGTCACCTTTTCGGTGCCCGACCTGCCGAACAAGGGCGAGTTCATTGCGATTCTGGGTCCGTCCGGCTGCGGCAAGTCGACCGTCCTTCGCCTGATCGCGGGGCTGCGCCCTCACTATCCAGCGACCGAAGGCACGGTGCTCGTCGGCGACAAACCGGTCGCCGGTCCGGGGTCGGACAGAAGCATGGTGTTTCAGGACTACACCTCGTTCGACAATCGCTCCGTCGAGGACAATGTCGCGTTCGGCCTCGAGTGCCGCAGCGTCCCCGCGGCCGAGCGGCGCGCGCGCGCGCGGGAGTGGATCGCGAAGGTTGGCCTTGACGTGAAGCGTGACGCCGCCAAATACCCTGCCGAGCTGTCAGGCGGTATGCGGCAGCGGGTGGCGATTGCGCGCACGCTGATCCTGTCGCCGCGCATCATCCTGATGGACGAGCCCTTTGGCGCACTCGATCCGACGACGCGGCTGCACATGCAGGAGCTGCTGGTGGACTTGTGGAAGGAAGCCCAGGCGACGGTGTTCTTCGTGACGCACTCGATCGAGGAAGCGGTGTACCTCGGCGACCGTGTGTACGTGTTCTCGTCGGCCCCCGGCACGATCATCCGTGAGATGACGATTCCGGCGCCGACGCTTCCGCCGAAGGACATGCTGCGCGAGCGGGCGTTCATCGAGCGCGTGTCCGAGATCCGCGACATCATGGACAGCCTCGCCTCGTCTTCGCGCGCCGGTGACTGACGTGGCGAAGAAGTCCGAAGCCGGGATGTCGGACTATCTGAAGGAAGCATTCTTCTTCCGCTGGAATCTCCTCGTTTTCCTCGGTGCGTCTGCGGCCGCCGCGATGACACCGCTCGCCCCTGTCCTCTTGCCGCTGGTCGCCGCGGGTGAGCTGACGTACCTCACGGGGCTCATGTCGATTCCACGATTTCGCGCGGCGATCGATGCGAAGGTCCACGCGGCGGGGAAGCCGGCTGTGGGATCGGCGCCTCCGCCGCCGCCGGTCTCGCTCGTCACGATGCTCGCCGGCCTTCCGGGCGATGCGCGCACACGCTTCCAGCGGCTCCACGCGCGCTGTGTCGAGATGCGCGCGATTGCTGCGGGCGTCCGCGGCGCCGCCGGCGATCAGGTGGGCAGCGCCGAAGAGATCCGCACGCCGGGACTCGATCGCCTGCTCTGGTTGTTCCTGCGCCTCCTGCTCTCGAAGGCCGCGCTCGATCGTTTTCTGCAGACGATGAACGAGCAGGAGATCAGGACACGGATCGCGGAGCTGACCAAGTCGCTCGAATCCGCGAAAGGCGGCGACGAACGGATCGTCCGATCGCTGCAGGACAGCATGGCGAGCTGCGAGCTGCGGCTCGACAACTTCGGCCGCGCGAAGAAGAACGCCGAGTTCGTGTCGCTCGAGCTCGATCGCATCGAAGGGAAGATTCAGGCGCTCGCCGAGATGGCGGTCAACCGGCAGGATCCCGATTTCCTCAGCAGCCAGGTGGATTCCGCCGCCGACAGCATGCGGCAAACCGAAAAAGCGGTGAGCGAGCTCCAGCATCTGACCGGCCTCGCCGATCAGCTCGAAGAGCCGCCGGCGATCCTCGAAAGCGATCTGCGTCAGGTGCTGAAGCAATGACGGCCGACGCGACGCTGCGGCGTGCCGATCTGCCCGCCTGGCTGCCGGCGTGGGCGAGTCAGCTCGCCGAGCTGTATTTCTCCGGAACGACCGCTGCGTTCGTCCTCCACGGCAACACCTACGATCTCTTCCGGAGCGGCGGCGGCGACGCGCTGCGCTACGGCGTCCTCGCGGAGTTTCTGGCCGAGCAGCTCTTCGGACGCTGGTCGCTCGTGCTGCACTACGACCTTGGTCGCGGGCTGCGCGCGTTCGCCGGCCGCGACGAGCAGCGGCTCAAAGAGATGGTCGTGCTCGCCAACAAGAAGCTCGGCGACCTGAGCGCGCTGACCAAGGATCCCGCCGCCGCGTTCGCCGTGCTCGATCGCATGGTGCGCGCCAACATCATGGCCGCCGACGCCGATCGCATCAGCGTCGCGGTCATCGTCGATCAGGCGTCGTACGTCTTTCCGTCCGGCGAACCGGGACGTCTCAGTCTGCAGTCTTCGTCCGAGCTGGTGCGGATGCTCAATTGGGCGATGAGCCCGCACGTCAAGCGGCTGAACATGGCGTTCGTGCTCGTCGACGAGAAGCTCGCCGACCTGAACGATCGTCTCACGGGCAATCCCAACGTCGCGACGATTGAAGTGCCGCTGCCGGACGAGAAGGCGCGCGAGACATTCATCAGGGCGTCGATCGGCGACAAACCGGAAAAGCCGATAGAGGCGTTCTCCGACTTCGGCGCAGCGGAGCTGGCGAAGCTGACGGCCGGCATCTCGCTGATCGATCTGAACGTCCTCGTGCAATCGGCGCAGGAAGGCGAGAAGCGGCTCGACGCCGCAGTATTCCGGTCGCTGAAGAAGCGGCTCCTCGAGCGGCAATGCCGCGGGCTCCTCGAGTTCATCGAGCCCAGATGGACGCTCGACACGGTCGTCGGCCACGACGCAGCGAAGGCGCGGCTGCGTGAAGACGCGGCGCTCTTGAAGAAAGGCGCGCTCGACAGTCTGCCGATGGGATATCTCCTGTGCGGGCCCGTCGGCACCGGCAAGTCGTTTCTCGCGCAGTGCGTGAGCGGCGAGATCGGCGTCCCGTGCGTCGTGCTCAAGAACTTCCGATCGAAGTACGTCGGCGAAACGGAAGGGAACCTCGAGCGCGTGCTGGCGGTGCTGCGCGCGATGGGACCGGTCGTCGTCGTGGTCGACGAAGCCGACGCCGCGCTCGGCAGCCGCGAGCAGGACGGCGACTCCGGGACGTCGAGCCGCGTCTTCGCGATGATCGCGGCGCAGATGGGCGACACGCAGTATCGCGGCCGGATCATCTGGATGCTCCTCACCGCGCGGCCCGATCTGCTGCCGATCGATCTCAAGCGTCAGGGGCGCGCCGAGGTGCACATCCCGCTCTTCTATCCGACGGATGAACACGAGATCCGGCAGATGTTCGTCATCATGGCGAAGAAGCTCGGGTCGCGCGTGGCGATCGACGACGTGCCGCCCATTCCGCAGCGCGGACAACTCTCAGGCGCGGACATCGAGGGCATGGTCGGCCGCGCGTGGCGCGTGTCGCTGCTGGCCGGCGCCGATCACGTCACGCGCGAGGCGCTGGCCGAGACGGTCGCGCAGTTCATGCCGTCCACGCAGGGCCTCGAGCGCGAGCTGCAGGAAACCGCGGCGATCCTCGAATGCACCGATCGGCAGTTTCTGCCGCCGGAGATGCTCGAGAAGACCAGCGCCGACGGCGGCCGCGCGAAGCTGCAGTCGCGGCTGATGGCGCTCAAACAGATTGTGAAAGAACTGTAGGGGCGGACCCGCGTGTCCGCCCGGGGAGACAGTCATGGCAAAAACGAGCTGGTTCGACGATAAAGCGCAACATCCAATTCTTCAGGAACGTGCGACGAAACTCGACTCGTTCACGAGCGCGCTGGCGGATGGCGTCGTCTCGAAGCGGGAGCTCGAGGGACAGGAGCAGCGGCTGGTCTCGGCGCTGAAGACGCTTGAACCGGAATTGAACGACGCGCTGCACGAAAGAGTGACGACGGTGCTCGTCGAGCTGTCGGCGTACAACGTCATG